>JAOMEP010000009.1 GCA_028345965.1 Candidatus Nitrosopelagicus sp. | reverse complement strand
AATCAAAATTTTCAATGCCATCAATGTCATCAATAGCTTTTCTTACATCAGCTTCAATCTCATCATTGAATGGACAAGCAGGGGTGGTTAGTTCTAAAGTGAATTTAAGATCACCGGAGTTTAATTCTAAATCCTTAATCATACCCATTGATACGATATCTTTTTTCAAATCAGGATCAACGACTGTTGCCAGTTTTTCTAATACTTGATCTACACCAACCATTGTGCAGATTACTCATTCTCTTCATTTAAAATATTCTTTACTTAGTCCGAACTAATTAGAGAATTATAGTGAACTGAGGAGCAGACATTCGACAAAAATTGGAATAATTTGAATAAATCTTGGAAAATATCCAAAGGTTCATAAATAAAAATTCCATCAAAAAATTGCAATTGTTTTCGGTTTCAACTCTAGTAGATATTGTAAGAATTCCACCTAGTCTATTTGGTTCAACATTGAAGAAAGCAGCAGAGAGTATCTTAAAATCAAAATATGAAAGCATGATCAATCAAGAATTGGGATACATCATAATGGTAATGGATGCCAAAGTAGAGCCAATGGGAAAAATGATTCCAGGCGATGGTGGTACATTCCATAGAGTAGAATTTCAAGCATTAACATTTTATCCAAAATTACAGGAAATCGTTCAAGGCGAAATTGTAGACATTACAGACTTTGGTGCATTTGTAAGAATTGGACCAACTGATGCATTGTTACACTTGTCACAGGTAATGGATGATTATTTGAAAAGTGACGTAGCATCTGGAATGATAATTGCAAATCAAAGTGGAAGAACATTAAAAGTTGGTTCCATGTTAAGAACCAGAATTACTGCGGTCTCATTAGGCAAAGCAGCCACAATGGGAAAAATTGGAATTACATGTAGACAGCCATTCTTAGGTACAGAAGAATGGATTAAAGAAGAAATTGCAAAAGCGAATGGTGAAGAAGTTGATGCAAAAGAAGTTGTTGTTGAGGAAAAATAATTGGCAAAAGAATTAGCTTGTAGAGAATGCAGATGTGTAACAGTGGCAAAAGTTTGTCCAGTATGTAAATCAACAGACCTTTCACCAGATTGGAACGGAATAGTTCTAGTTGTCAAACCAACTAACTCAAAAATTGCTAATACATTAGGAATTAGTAAACCAGGCAAATACGCATTAAAGGTAACTTAAATTGAAATATTCTCCAAAAAGAGAATTAAAACGATTTTTAGATGAAGATGTTGGAAATGGCGACATAACAAGTAAATTATTAAAAAAGAAAAAAATTGTTGCAAAAATAATTACAAGAGAAGAAACAATTGTTGCAGGTACAAAGTATGCTAAAGAAATTTTTTCATTAAAAAAATGTAAAACTAAAATTTACAAAAAAGATGGAAAAATTGCAAAAGCGAATCAAACTATTTTAGAAATAAAAGGTAATGCAGGAGACATTTTAACATGTGAAAGAACCGCACTAAATCTTCTATCAAGAATGTGTGGGATTGCAACACAAACAAACAATCTTAAAAAACAGATTAAATCAGTAGGCTCAAAATCCAAGGTTTTTGCCACACGAAAGACAGTTCCAGGTTTAAGATTTTTTGATAAAGAAGCAGTAAAAATTGGTGGCGGTGAAAAACATAGAATGACTCTCAACGAGATGATCATGATTAAAGATAATCACTTGGCAGTTGAGAAATCAATTGAAGATATTTTGAGAAAAGCAAAAAAAACAAGAGGTAAAATTGAGATTGAAGTTGAAACAGAAAAAGATGCAATTTTGTGTGCAAAAATGGGTGCAGATATCGTGATGCTGGATAATTTTTCTCCAGAAAAAATTAAAAAAACAGTAAAGAAATTAACCGAATTAAAACTAAGAAATAAAGTTGTTTTAGAGGCATCAGGACGAATAAATTCAAAAAACATTTCAAGATATGCAAAAACAAATGTTGATATGATTTCGGTAGGAAGTATTACTAATTCAGTTAATGGTATAGATTTGAGTTTAGAAATTTCTTAACTTATTGCAAGCATTCGTTCAATTGCAAGTCGTGCCTTATCAGCAGTTTCTTTTGGAACAGTAACTACATTTTCCTCATTTAATAGAGAATTATAGACTTTCTCTAGCGTAATCATTTTCATATATTCACATTCTGCTTTTTCTGATGCAGGGATAAATTTTTTATCAGGATTTTGTTGTTTCATTCTATACAAGATTCCAGTTTCGGTTGCAACTACAAATTCATTAGATTTTGAATTTTTCACATGATTCATCATTCCTTCAGTAGATAGGATTTGTACTTGATTCGATTTGTAGCTTCCATTTGCAACATCATACATCATAGGAGTAGTGCAGCTACATTCAGGATGGATTAGGAATTCTGCATTAGCAAGAGAATTTAATTTTTCTTTAACATGAGCAGGTGTAATGCCTGCATGTACATGACATTCTCCTGCCCAAATTAACATATTTTTTCTTCCAGTCATTTTTGCAACATAAGATCCTAAGAACATATCAGGTAAGAATAAAATTTCTTTTTCTTCAGGAATTGCTTTAACAACATTTACTGCATTTGAGGATGTACAACAATAATCTAATTCAGATTTTATTTCAGCAGTGGTATTAACATAACCAACTGCAATTGCATTGGGATGTTCCGATTTCCATTTTTTTAATTGATTAATATTTATTGAATCAGATAATGAACAACCAGCATTGGTATCAGGAATGAGAACTTTTTTTTCAGGACTAATTATTGCTGCAGTTTCAGCCATGAAATGTACACCACAGAATAAAATTGTCTTATGAGGAGTTTTTGCTGCTTGACGTGCAAGACCTAAAGAATCCCCTACAAAATCAGCTACATCTTGAACTTCAGGAATTTGATAGTTATGTGCAAGAATAACTACATCCTTTTTCTTTTTCAGTTCTTCAATCTTATCTTTTAACATCCGAAATCCTCCCTCCAGTAATCATTTAAAGTATTATTATTTTACCAAAAAAATACATAGAAATTTTGTTTTGAGGTAATTCTTGCCGTCATTTTCTTATTAGATTAAAACGGGTCCGAAGGGATTCGAACCCCCGGCCTAATGCTCCGCAAGCACTCGCTCTATCCATGCTGAGCTACGAACCCAATAATTAACTTCGAAAAATTGTTAAAAACGTTTGGAAAATAATTAGGCTTCTTTTTCTGCGGGTTTAACGTACAGATAGTTCATTACTACACCACCAATGATACCACCAATGATTGGTCCTACCCAGTATAACCACTGTACTTCCCATAAACCTGCATCTCCAGATACAACTGCGGGGGAAAAAGAACGTGCAGGATTCATTGATGCACCTGTTAGTGGCACACCAACTAAGTGAAGTAAGAAAACCATTCCACCAATTGCACCACCGTAAATCTGCTTTGGTGCTTTTGTATGAACTGCAACCATATAGATTACAACAACTAAGAAGAATGTCAAGATTATTTCAACTACTAATCCAGATACCATGCTGTTACCAATTAATTCACTAGGGCCTCCATGAGCACCCCAGAGTACTTTTTTACCAATTTCTGGAAATAGAGCCTGTAAGGTTAGGGTAGCAATAATTGCACCCATAATTTGGAACAAAATGTATCCAATTCCATTTTTAACATCAATTTGTTTTGTAATCATCATAGGTATTGTAACTGCAGGATTGATATGCGCGCCAGAAATATGTCCAAATGCATAAACCATGAATACGATAATTCCACCGTGACCTAGTGAAATGAAGATTATTGCTTCAGTTGATAATCCATCGCCATACCATGCAGCAGATAGAATTACAGATAATGGTCCAAAGAATACTAAAGCATATGTTGCGATTGCTTCTGCAAGCCATGCTCGTGGATTAACCATATTCGATGTCGAATATTTTGTCCATATAAAAGATTCTAGTCAATTTTAACTCAAAGAATATTTATCTGGAAAAAATGGATCAAGGGTATGATAGAAGAAGGCAAAATGGTGCCAAAATTTCAATTAGAAGATGCAGATGGTAACATGATCAAATCATCTCAACTAAAAGGAAGTAAATTTGTCGTGTATTTTTATCCAAGAGATTTTACACCTGGATGCACAACTGAGGCAGATGAATTTTCTAAAGATTATAAAAAATTTCAAAAAGCTGGAATTGAAATTGTTGGAATTAGTAAAGATGATGTAACATCACATAGAAAATTTTGTGATAAAATGAACATACCTTACATTTTACTTGCAGATGTTGAAACAGAAGTTTGTAAAAAGTTTGGTGTTTGGGGATTAAAAAAATTCATGGGGCGAGAGTTTATGGGAATTAATCGCAGTACGTTTCTAGTTAATGAAAAAGGAAAGATTTTCAAAGTTTTTCCTAAAGTGAAACCAAAGGGACATTCAAAGGAAGTCCTAGAAGCTTTTCAAAAATAAAATAAAAAGAAGAGTAAGGGCGGTTAATGTCCAGTATTTGCTTTTGCACCTGCAGGTCCCCAACCTTTTGGCATTGAGCCTCGGTTAGATTGTGCGGCTGCGGTTGCTGCTGCTTCTGCTGCGGCTGCTTCTGCTGCTGCTTTTGCATCATCAACTTTTTTCTGTTCTAGACGTACCAGGTATTCTTTCTCATAATCTTCAAGTTCTTGCTGCTTTGATTTTCCATCAGATGCACTTCCAGCACTAGCCTGAACTTCAGGTTGTGGAGGTGGTGGAGGTGGTGGAGCAGATTTTGCTTGTCCACTGGCTGGAGCATCATTTATCCAAGTACCAAACTTTTTGGCTTCTGGATGATATGCAAGTCTTTGTCTTGTTGCAAAGTACTTGTTTCCTGGTGCTGTGTAACCAGTAACTTTTGTTTTTTGATCATTCCAGTTGGATGGTGTAACTTCAGTTTGTGCTACAAGAGCTCTGCTACCAAAGTATCGGTTACCAGGTGCAGTGAAACCAGTGATTGCAACTTTTTGTGTGTTCCAGTTTCCTGTTGGAATTTCACGGAATCTTTCGTGAAGTGGAACTGGAGGTGCTTTCTCTGCAGGCTTTGGTGGTGCCTTGTCTGCTGGCTTTTCATCATGTCCGTGTGGACCGCCACCGCCTTCTGGTTTTTTAACTTCTGCTGGTTTTGGTTTTGGCGCAGTTTCTGCTGGTTTTGGAGCTGGTTTTGGAGCTGGTTTTGATTCAGCACCTGCTGCAAGACCTGATAATCGCTTTTCTAATTGAGCAATCTTTGCTTCTAAATCAGCTTTTGTGGTTCTTGAAGATGTTGTTTTACGTTTTGTTGTTGTTTTACGTTTTGTTGTTGTTTTACGTTTTGTTGTTGTACGCTTTTTCGATGTCGCCATTGGTGGAATAGGGAATTAGTTGCTTATGTGCATTTTGTAACGATATAAAATTTTTGCAAAAAAATAAACAAAAATATGTAAAAATTTGAAAAAAGGAGTTGTAATGGGGATAGTAGATTTTCTATATTCCCATTTCAGATTTAAGCTGAGTGCACCAATTCTCTACTCGTTCTGCTGTTAGTTCATTTTCACTATCTTCATCGACAGGAAGTCCACAAAACTTTTCACCATCTCCTGGTTCTGTAATCTCATTGAGATGTGGAATCAAACATCTTGAACTAGTAAAGTTCTCATAGCCGTCAAGACTTACGTATCCGACCATTTTTGCACCTGCTTTTTCGAAATATCTGTGTAGTTCTTCCATTGCATCGACATAATCTTGTCCATAACCAACAGAGTCACCTAAGCCAAATATTGCGACTGGCTTTCCTTTGAGATCTAATGCACCAATTTTTTCTAATAGGTCATCCCAAGCAGTTCCAGATCTTAATTCTTCAGCTCCAGTATTCCATGTAGGAATGCCACATATGAGACCGTCAAGACCGGCAAAGTCTGCCAAATCAGCTTCGGTAACATCTTTAGCAGTTCCTACTGCATCGCCTAGTTGTTCTTTAATTATACCACAAACTGTTTCAGTTTTTCCAGTTTGAGTACCAAAATAAAGTCCGATTGTCATTAAGAAAAACCTCATCCTATTCATATTTAATTCATACTGATCTGGGAGATCAGAAAAATGAGAAAAAATGTATGAAAATTGCAAAAAAGAACTAAAAAAATAAAATAAAAAGAGAAATTTAGAATTTACACTAATGATTAGTGTCCTGTGTTTGCTTTTGCATCTTTGATGAATCCTTTTGGTAAGGTTGCGCCTTTAGCCTTCATTTTTGCAGCATATGCATCTTGAGCTTCTTGTGATTTCCAATCTGCCCCTTTAGCATCTACCTTTTTTGGTTTAGCTTCTGTTTTTTTAGCTTCTGCTGGTTTTTCATCATGTCCATGTGGACCACCTGCTTCTGCCTTTTTGGCTTCTGCTGGTTTTGGTTTTTCTGCTTGTGGTGCAGGAGTATCTTTTATCCAAGTACCAAACTTTTTGGCTTCTGGATGATATGCAAGTCTTTGTTTTGTTGCAAAATACTTGTTTCCTGGTGCTGTGTAACCAGTGATTTTTGTTTTGTGATCATTCCAGTTGGATGGTGAAACTTCAACTTGTGCTACAAGAGCTCTGCTACCAAAGTATCGGTTACCAGGTGCAGTGAAACCAGTGATTGCAACTTTTTGTGTGTTCCAGTTTCCTGTTGGAATTTCACGGAATCTTTCGTGAAGTTCGGTTGATGCTGGAGGTGCTTTCTCAGCTGGTTTTGGTGCAGTTTCTGCCGGTTTTGGTTTTGCAGTTTCTGCCGGTTTTGGTTCCGGTGCAGTTTCTGCCGGTTTTGGTTTTGCAGTTTCTGCCGGCTTTGTTTCAGCTGGTTTAGGAGCTGCCTCAGCTGGTTTTGCTTCCTGTGCTGCGGCTAATTTATTTAATTTTGCTTCTAAATCAGCAATTTTGGCTTCTAGATCTTTTTTTGATGTTGTAGACTTCTTTTTTGTTGTCTTTTTTGCTGTAGCCATAATTTCACCTCATTTGAGGTGTTTATTTAGCTTATGATGTTTCTATGAGCATATTATTGATCTAATTTTATTAATTATACAAATATAGTAAATGAATGGATGATTTCGAAAAAGAATATCCGGATTTTGATTGGAAAAATACTCCAGCCTATAAACATCCAGGTGGGAAAAACTGTCCATGTCCAAAACATGAATACATTAGAGAACAGATCAACTTTGCAAAACAGGTTAATGAAGCAGGATCTGATGCTGCACGCGTGACACTCAAGTTTTGTCCAGACCATTATCAAGTTTACATCAAAGAGGTAATTCCAGCAATGCCACTAAAATATAAAATTCTCACAAAAATCGCATTAAAAATTGGAGCAATACAGATCGAACATCTAACACATATGCAATCAGATTTGTGTTTTTACTGCAAATTTGGTTCAGGTGGACATGGAAGAAAAAGCGAACTTCCACCTATGCCTTAATTTATTGGACTAATTCTAATTTTTGGTCTGTGCGGAGTATCATGATGACATTTCTCCCCACATATTGGACACATTTTTCTATCAAGGAATATGCATTGGCAAATGTGTGATTTCATATAACTTTCAGCAGCAGTAGAGTTTTCACCAGTTCCATTACAGAAGGGACATTGAGAATCAATTAATTCGATTGTTCCATCACCCTTACAAACTCCACAAATGTCTGAATCAGTCACAAACCATATTCAAGAAAAGAGAATTAAACTCTTGCTGTGAGACTTTATTGAATATCGAGTTAGGCTTATACCTTCTTTTTGAAAAGGTGTAGCACATGCCAATTGAAGATATTCATGAGTTAATCGAGGTTTTAGAGAAAGCTGGAGAACTGAAAAGGATCTCTACTCAAGTTGATTCAGAATTAGAGTTGGCAGAAATCTTACGTCGAACAATGTATGATGAAGGACCTGCATTGCTGTTTGAAAATGTCAAAGGATATGATATGTCGGTGCTGGGTAATGCATTTGGTTCAATGAAGAGATTGGAATTATCACTTGAGACGACAGACTTTACTGAAATTGGGCAAAGAATTGCAGATATGTCAAAGATGGAAATTCCAAAGGGAATGTTAAATAAAATTAAAAAATTACCCGAACTTTCAAAAATGAGTGATTCATTTCCAAGTTTAGAAAAGAACGGTCCTGTAACTGAAGTAATAAAAGAAAATCCTACTTTTGATGACATACCAATTCTAAAATCATTTCATAAAGATGCAGGAAAATTCATTACATTTGGTTTAACTGCAACAAAACATCCTGAAACAGGAATTAGAAATTTAGGCGTATATAGAATTCAAATTGTAGATAGCACTCATGCCTTAATGCACTGGCAAAAACACAAGAGAGGGGCAGAACATCACGATATGAGAAAATCTACCAAAACAGAAGTTGCAATTATAATTGGAGGAGAACCTGCAACCGTTTTTTCAGCAGTTGCTCCGGTTCCAGAAGGATTAGACAAGTATCTGTTTGCAGGAATTACACGAAAAAAAGGAATCAAAATGGTAAAGTGTAAAACAATTGATGTAGAGGTTCCTGCAAATGCAGAGATTGTTTTGGAAGGATATGTTGATTCATCAGATATTAGAGATGAAGGACCATTTGGAGATCATACAGGATATTATACACCAAAAGAACCATTTCCAACTTTCACATTAACTGGGATTATGCAAAGAAAGAATCCAATTTACCTAACAACAGTTGTTGGAAAACCAATCTTAGAAGATGCATACATTGGCAAAGTAATTGCAAGTTCATTTTTACCAATGATTAGAATGTTCCATCCAGAAGTTGTAGACTTTGAAATGCCGGCAGCAGGATGGTTCCAAGGATTAGCAATAATTTCTATAAAGAAAAGATATCCTGGACAAGCAAAAAAAGTCATGATGGGTTTATGGGGAATGGGACAACTAGCATTAACAAAAATGTTTGTCGTAGTAGATGAAGATGTAAATGTTCATGACATGAATGATGTTATCTGGGCAATTACAACTAGAACAGATGCTGCAAGAGATATTACAATTATAGATAGAACCCCAACAGATACTCTAGATCCTGCATCGCCATTGGTAAACCTAGGCTCAAAATTAGGAATAGATGCAACACAAAAGACAGCAGAAGAAGGATTTGAGAGAGAGATTCAAGAAAAAGTGGAAGTTGATGATGAGACTAAAAAATTAGTTGATTCTAGATGGTCCGAATATGGAATTTAACGCATAGATACGGTTTCGTAAAAATTATCACGTTCTTCAGCTGAATAACCAATTTGCTTAATTGAATCAATGATTCGTGTATCAGTTAATTCAGTGGAGCGAGCTCCAGTACAAGAAACAACTTCTTCACCAATCAAGGTTCCACCAAAATCATCAGAACCATATTGTAATGCTAGTTGTGCCATACCAACACCATTTGTTAACCAAGATGATTGTATATGATCAATTAACCCATCAAAGATAATTCTAGAAATTGCAATCATTTTTAGTAACTGTATTCCTCCAGCACCAGTTGTAACGGTTCCCTCTTTTTGCATCAAGGTATTATTTGGTTCAAAACTCCACGGAATAAAGGCCATAAATCCATTAAGGTTTTTTTGTAGTTTGGCAATTTTATCATAATGTTCCACAATATCATTATCAGTTTCAACATGACCATACATCATTGTTGCAGAAGCAGGTAAACCTAATTCAAAAGATTCCTTCATTATTCTAATCCAATCATCACTATCAATTTTTTTTGGACTGATAATTTCTTTAACAGAATCTGTTAAAATTTCAGCACCGGCACCAGGAACAGATTGTAATCCCGCATCTTTTAATCTTGATAAAATTTCTTTTGTGGATGATTTCTCAACGGTGGCAATCATGTCAATTTCAGATGTAGATAATCCATGGACACCAACCATCGGAAATTTTGAGCGAATCATTTTAAAGGAATCTTCATAATATTCAATTCCAAGTTTTGGGTTATGACCACCTTGAATTAGGACTTGTCTTATTTTGAACATGTCCCAACCAGTTTTCACTCTTGCTTCAATTTCATCTAAAGTTAGGGTGTACGCTTCTTCATGATTAGGAGGTCTGTAAAATGCACAGAATTTACAATCAGTGATACAGACGTTAGTATAATTCAAAATAATGTTATTTACAAAAGATACTTTTTTCCCAAATTTTTTTCGGGTTATATTTCCAGCAACAAGTCCCATCAGATATACATCGTCAGATTTCAGTAATCTTAGATAATCTTCTTTTTTTGGTCTAATACCATTAAGGGAGTTTTCTAGAATATCTCCAATTTCACTAGAGTGGATTTGTTGTGTTAATTGACTCAATCACAATCTATCGTTTGAGATTAATATTTAATTCTTAGATAAAAAATGAGCCTAAATTTGCATTTTTGGCAATTTTTAAGTATGGTATACCAAAGATATCACTAATGGCAACAGGTACAGAAATTCGACTAAGTAAGATTATGCGAAAAGGTAAGATGCTTTGCATTCCAATGGATCACGGAATTTCTAATGGACCTATTGAAGGATTAGAAAAACCACATGACGTAATTTACAAATGTGAAAATCATGGTTTGACAAGCATCATAATTAACAAAGGAATTATCAAGACATTACCGAGACCAACTAAAGTTGGAATTTTAGCCCACTTTTCATCTAGTACAGCATTATCATTAGCACCAAACAGAAAAATGCTTACAGGTTCTGTAAAAGAGGCAATACGATTAGGAGCAGATGGAGTTTCATTACACATCAACATTGGTGGGAAAGAAGAACCAGAGATGGTTGAGCAATTAGGAAAAATTTCAGAAGAATGTCATGAATGGAATGTTCCATTACTTGCAATGATGTACCCTAGAGGAGAAAATGTCAAAGACCCACATGACCCAGAAGTTGTTGCACATACTGCAAGAATTGGTGCTGAATGTGGCGCAGATATTGTTAAAACATTGTACACAGGAGATATTGATTCATTCAAAAAAGTAACAGAGAGTATACCTGTTCCAGTGGTAATTGCAGGTGGCCCAAAATCAAAAACAGATTTGGATATTTTACAAATGACCGAAGATGCAATAACTGCAGGTGCAAAAGGAGTAACATACGGAAGAAACATCTTTGCACATAAAACGCCAGATAAAATGGTAGAAGCATTAGCAGGAATAATTTTCAGAAAAGAAACTGCAAAAGAAATGGCAAAGAAAATTGGCAACTGATAAACTTTTGATTGTCCAACCTAAAGTTGGAAAAAATCAATTAACCAAATTTATAAAAAATTTAGAAAATGAAGGTGTGAAACACATCTATGCAGATCCTAAAACTATCACAGATAAAAAAAATAAAATGAAAACTGTGTTTACAACACCAAATTCAGATTATGTTGTAATTGGAAAAGATGGAAAAAAGATAAAGGGTAAAAAAATTGGAAAGCAGTTCAAAATTCTATCAAACAAAGATATTGATGGAGTTTACGAAACCGCAAAAAAAGGGCTTGATTTCGTCATTATCGAGGTAAAAGATTGGAAAATAATTCCCTTAGAAAACATTATAGCAAAATTACATAAAATTCATACACAAATATTCACAATAGCAAAAAATCAAAAAGAGGTTAGAAAGATGTTTTCAATTTTAGATGTCGGAGTTGACGGAGTCATATTTCAAACAGGCTCTATAGGCGAAGTAGAAGAAACTTTAGTGAATATGGGAACAAAAAGTTTTGATTTGAAAACTGCAAAGATTACAGAAATTCAAGAAGTTGGAGATGGTGAACGAGTTTGTGTAGATACAGCATCAATGTTGCATAAGGGAGAAGGGATGTTGATTGGAAGTAGAGCAAATTTCATGTTTTTAGTTCACAATGAATCAGTTGGATCATCATTTACATCACCAAGACCATTTAGGGTTAATGCAGGAGCAGTTCACTGTTACACATTATCACCGGATGGAAATACAAAATACCTATCAGAATTAGAGACAGGTAGTGAAGTATTAATTTTAAATTCTAAAGGAAAGGCAAGAAGAGCAGCTATTGGCCGATGTAAAATTGAAAAAAGACCGATGTTATTGATTAAAGCAAAAGTTGGAAACGAGATAGGAGGGATTATAGCACAAGATGCAGAGACTATACGATTTGTCAAGGCAAATGGACAGCTGGTATCAGTAACACATCTCAAAAAAGGGGATTCAGTTTTGGCGTTTTCAAAAGAAGCAAGTGGAAGACACTTCGGAATGGAAGTGGCTGACGAGTATATTCTTGAAAAATAATGAAGTATAAGACCTGCGTATCAATTGGCGAGAAGAATCCAAAGAAACTCAAAATAATTCTAAAAAAAGCACTTTCAAAATCAGATTTTGCAGAGATACGATTTGATTATTTAAAAAAATCAGATATTCCAATTGTTTTAGAAGATTCCAAAAAAAGTCTATCAAGATGTGTATGTACATTACGTCCAAAATCAGAAGGAGGATTATTCATTGGGAAAGAAGATGAAAGAAAATCAATTTTACGACTAATTGCAGAGTATAATCCATTTTTACTAGATGTTGAATTTAATACAATTCAAAAAGATGACAAACTTGCAACATATCTTAAAAAATCTAAATGTAAATTATTGATTTCATGGCACGATTTTAAGAAAACACCCAATGAATCACAGTTGAAATCTAGATTCAAGAAGATGGAAAAATTTTCAAATGTTGTAAAGATTGTAACAGTTGCAAAGAATGTATCTGATGCTTCAAGATTACTATCACTTTATTCCATCAAATCAAAAAATAAAACTGTGGCATTTTGTATGGGAGACCAAGGTAAGTTTTCAAGAATATTATGTTTACATTTGGGAAGTCCATTTACGTATGTGTCATTGGGTAAAGCAATTGCTCCAGGACAATTTTCTGTAGATGAAATAAAATCATTAGAAAATAAATAATTTTGAAAAATTATTAGCCCAAATTATATTGCCACACAGTTTGAGATGTACCTGTGAGATAGAATTTACCATCAGTATCTCCAAATGCCAACCCTCGTGATGCAGATTCTTGAGCAGAAATATCTAACGTTCTCGTTAATGATGCCGACGAAACATCCCATGCTGAACTCATTGTATATTGTAAAAGAGTATCATCATTATGTGGGTCTGCCACATATAGGTATAGTCCATTTGAAGAAAACTCAAACGCATCGGCATTAGTAGAGTCAGTAAGAGTTAGATGTTCATCTGCAATCAGTGTAGCCGTGGATACATCAAATGCAGTAGATAGTTCATATTCAAAAATTTGATCACCAGTTACCTGATCATCATTTTCCAAGATAAACATTTTATTTCCTGCTGTATTAAATGCAATGTCCTCAGGATTATTAGTGACTGAATTTGCTATCGTTAAATCATCATTAGCATCAGTCATACTTGAGTCAGAAACATCATAAGGAATACTTAGATTATATTCCAATATTTTATCAGCATTTCGTTCTATGATGAACATTTTTGTTCCATCAGAATTAAATGCAAGATCTTCAATATCATCAGTTCCACCTTCACCCGTTGCGGCAGAAGTAGCTGATTGGGTTGCAGATGAAATATCCCATGCAGTTGCAAGTGTAAATTGATTTATTTTATCATCATTATTATCTGGAACAAACATTTTTTTTCCATTTGGAGAAAATATCAAACCTTCAGGAGTAGTAACAGTTCCACTAATATCCAATTCTCCTTTGAAGCTAGATTTAGAGATATCATATTTTATTTTTTTCTTGTCGTATTGATTATATGCATATGTAGATGCCTGTCCTAAAAATTCAATTTGTTTTTCGATTGTTTGACCATCTAATGACGCATTAATATTTACAGTGTATAGATTGTTTATCATCCAAAGTGTACCATCTTGATTAGTTTCACGTGCAAGTATATCATAACGTAAAAAACCATTTTTTGTTAATCCACTATAAGTATGAATTAATCCTTCTTCATTATACAATGAGATATCAATGTTAACTTCATCAAGGGTGTAGCTAGCATTTCTATTGAATGTCGGTGAGGCATTAGGATATTTTTCAGCGTCGAAAATTAAGACGTCTAAAACGTATTTTCCATCAGTGTGAACATGGTTGTAACCTTCCAATAACATAAGAAGAGGTTTTCCGGTTATACTAGTTTCAATAATTTCTTCACTAGTTTCTTCTTCTATTACTTCAGGACTAGATACATCTACGTCAATTATTCCAATTTCAATTAGATATTTCATCGCATTGGTAAATTCAGAGTCCGGAATTTTATTATCAGACCACCAACCGGCAGTATTTCTAACCCAATCTGGAATGATTTTGTCAGGTCCAGGAATACCAGGCTCTGTTGAAGGAATGTAGATTATTCCCTCATTAATCAAGAATTCGAGACCATTGGTAAATTCTGTTTGAGAGATCTGCCTTTCAGCCCACCATTCAGCATTATTTTTTACCCATTGAGGAATACCTTCTGAAAATGAGACAGGGATGAAGGAAATACCAATTAGTAAAATGATCAAGAAAGTAATCTTATGCATACTTTTTCTGTTATTTGGTAGAATTAATTTTTACTATGAAAATTTTATTTACCAATGAATAGGTTATATCAATCTAAATTGAATTGAACATATGTTGAAGACATACGCAGTAATTGGAGACCCAATTGAACATTCATTATCGCCAACAATTCATAACGCGGCATATAGAGAATTGGAGATGGAGTGCACATACATCGCATACAGAGTGGTTCAGGGGGAATTAGCAACAGGCATAGAATCTTTAAAAAAAATCAAAATTTCAGGATTTAATGTAACAATACCTCACAAAATTGAAATGATGAAATATTTAGACAATGTGGATGAGAATTGTAAAAAAATAGGAGCAGTGAATACAGTTCTCAATGACGATGGAATACTACGAGGATTCAATACGGATATGGATGGATTCCTAGAGCCAATAAAAAGAAACGAGATTAACATAAAAAATTCGAAGATTCTGTTGCTAGGAGCAGGGGGAGCAGCAAGAGCAATTGTAGCAGGATTTCAAAAAGAAAATGCCAAAGATATTACAATTGTCAACAGAACAAGAAATAATGGAGAAGAATTAGTAAAATTCTCAAATGAATTAGGATTGAATGCAATTTCAAAAACAATTGAAGAAATGAACGAACTAGATTCAAATTTTGATTTTATAGTAAATGCATCATCATTAGGACTAAAAAATGAGGCAAGTATTATACCAGAGAAATTTTTGAACGAACAAACAACAGTTTATGACATAGTTTACAAACCTGTAAAAACAGATTTAATAAATAAAGCAAAAGAAAAAAACTGTAAAATTATCTTTGGGTATGAGATGCTTCTTGGACAAGCAATTCGTTCATTTGAAATTTGGTTAGATAGAAAAGCACCATATGAAAAAATGAAAAGATCAATTCTAGGTGGATTCTAATGACTGAAATTGTAGCTACAGTGTACGGTGCAGTTTCCATAGTAAATGCAATTGCAATAGGAAAAGGATCAACCTTAGGAATTGATACATTTGTAAATACCACATTAAGAATGAATGAAGGTAAGGGAATTCATATCACTTCAGAAAATAAGACGATTAGTTCTAGATTAATAAATAAATTAATTGAGAATATGATTCCAAAGAAAATTTTAGAACATACAAAACTAGAATTGGATTTTAAATCTAATATACCTACAGGTTATGGATTAAAGAGTTCCAGTGCAATTTCATCTGCAGTCATATTATCTTGTGCGAAAGCCTTCGCAAAAACTATGAGTGATGAGGATGTTTTGAAATTAGGAGCAAAAACGTCGATTCAGACAAAAGTGAGCATAACTGGCGCCTACGACGATGCATGTGCATGTCATTATGGAGGTTTTAATGTAACCGATAATTTGAAAATGAAATTATTACATAGAGAAATAGCTCCAAAAGAACTGCAAGCAATAATATTTTTACCAAAATCAAGAAAAAGAGGGAATTTGAAAAAATTAAAGGAGTTTGAACATGCATTTGAAAAATCATGGCAATTAGCAAAAAATTCAGATTATTGGAATGCCGCTATACTAAATGGTATCGCGACAACTGCAATTTTAAATTCAGAACCAGACTTAATCATGAAATTAATGGAAAAAGGTGCATTATGTGCAACAATTTCAGGCAATGGCCCTTCAATAATGGCGATTACAGATAAAAAGAATAAATCAAGAGTTCAAAAAGAATTTTCAGGATTAGATGGCAAAATAATGACAGCCAATATCAACAACAAAAAGGCATATGTTCATGAACTGTAAAATTGAAAAATCTAAATTAAATGGGACGATAGTCTGTCCATCAAATAAAAGCTATACACATAGAGCAATATTTCTTGCAGCATTGTCAGATGGAAAAAGTATCGTAAAAAAAATTCTACGTTCTAATGATACACTAGCTACAATTAGTGCATGTAGAGGATTTGGAATTGAAGCAGAAGAAGTTGAAGATAGAGTGACAATTAATAATACAATTGATTCAACTGTTGAAAATTCGATGATAAATGCTGAAAATTCAGGAACAACAATTAGAATTGCAATTGCAGTTGCCGCATTATCAGGAGGAAATACGATACTTACAGGAGATGAGAGTTTAAGAAAAAGACCGATGCAGCCAATTTTAGATTCTTTAGAGACTATGGGCGTAAAAACGGAATCTAATGACGGAAAACCACCTATACATATCAACGGCAAAATTGAAGGAAAAGAAGTTAGCATAAACGGAGACATTTCAAGTCAATTCATTTCAGCATTAATGATAATTGCACCAAGATTGCCAGAAGGATTAACAATTAACGTTGAAGGCGAATTAGTCTCAAAACCATATGTGGATTTAACAATTGCGATTATGAAAAAATTTGGTGCAGAAGTAAAGACTGAAGAAAAATATAAAAAATACCAAATTATGCATCAAATTTACAAGCCAACCACATTTTCAATTCCATCAGATTTTTCTAATCTAGCATTACTTTTAGCGGCAAATGTTTTATTAGGAGATGGACTAACGATCGAGATAAATTTAGGCGATATGCCACAAGGTGACGAAGCAATTGTCGATATTTTAGAAAAATTAGGAGTAAATGTTACATTAGAAGATGATATTATAACAACAAAATCTCCAGCAATATTGAAAGGTGGAAAATTTGATTTATCCAATACACCAGATCTCTTACCAGCAATAGCAATTCTAGCACTAAAATCAGAAAAACCAATTGAATTGTTTAATGTAAAACATGCAAGATACAAAGAAACAGACAGAATAGCAATAATTTCACGAGAGTTGAAAAAAATAGGATTGGACATAGAAGAAAAAGAAGACGGAATGATTTTGAAGAAATCAGAAGAGATACATTCTGCAGAATTAAATTCAGAAAATGATCATAGATTATTCATGGCATTTTCAATAGTAGGAATGTATATTGGAAATTGTACAGTTTCAGATCCTGATGCAGTAAAGGTTTCATATCCAGAATTTATCTCAGATATGAAAAATGTTGGTGCAGATTTCAAATAACATTACGTTCCAAGTTTAATATCATTAGTACAAATAGATCTAATTGTTTCGATAGCAGATAAGATTGCAAGTCTACTTGTACGAGGATTATTAGAATCAGGAACATTTTCGATTTTAGTTGTGATTTGGCCAAATTTTCCACGAGCTGTAATCTCATGAGTATTTTTAGTAGTATTTGGATCAGCGATAATTTTTACAATTGTTTCATGACTTCCTAGTCCAGAAAGACTGAGTAATGCAGAAACATTGATGTTCTTTGGAAATAATCTCACAGCTTCACTTGCAGTACCCTCAAAAATTGTTGATATTTCTTTAATCTCATCAAGGTTTAATTTGAAATCATCAAAAAATTTTGCTCCCTTTAATGAATTAGGATGTTTTGTAGTAGTCAAAACAACTGAATCAAGTTCATCCTTTACAGATTTAATTGCATCAATTCCAGATATTGCACCTGATGGAATGTATACAGTTTTTTTTAGTTCTTTACATGCATCAGAAATTATTTCAAACACAGATTCATCTAGTAGAGCACCACTACTCATTATTACCAAATCTTTTCTATTTTGAAGTATACTTAATGCATTATCACTAACTGCATCTTGAGATGCAGCTTCAACTATTAGATCAACAGGATTAGAAGATAGAAGATGTACATTTTCAACAACTACAGGTTTATTTGTTAATTTACTAGCAAGAGATTTAGATTTTTCTTTATCTTCATCAAAAATATGAGTTAATTTTGCAGGAATTATTCCGGTATCAATTGCGATTGCAATTTGTGTACCAATTGAACCACATCCAAGTAAACCAATTCTTTTCATATGATATTTTTGAATGGAATTTTGTAAATAAACTCTAAGTTTATGCGTAGAACGATTATAAGCATCATAGACGATCTTTGATTGTTGAACGGTAATTCAATTGGCAGAAGGCTAGTCCTTACTAGTTTTGGTGAAAGTCATGGTAAATGCATTGGGGCAGTTTTAGATGGCTGTCCTGCAGGTCTAGAATTAGAAGAAAATGACATTCAAAAAATGTTGGATTTGAGAAAACCTGGACAATCACTTGTTTCTACGCAAAGAAAAGAAGGAGATGTGGTAGAAATTCTCACAGGTACATTCAGAGGATATACAACAGGAGCCCCAATTACAATGATAATTTGGAATAAAGATCAAAAATCAATAGCATATGATAAATTAAGAACAGAAATGCGTCCAGGACATTCAGATTATCCGGCATATATGAAATATAAAAAATTCAATGATCACCGAGGAGGAGGAAGGTTTTCCGGAAGATTGACTGCAACACACGTGATGGGGGGAGCAATTGCTAGGAAATTATTAAAGGATACAATTGGAGTTGAAACAAATTCCTATACATCACAGATTGGAAAAGTGAAAATGAAGAATGAAGCTACAAAAAAAGAATTCAAATCCATCTATACAAACGATGTACGATGTCCTGAAAAAAATACAGCACAAAAAATGAAGAGTGTTATTTTAGGTGCTAGAAAAAAAGGTGATTCACTTGGTGGAATAATAGAGTCCATTACTACTAATTTACCCGTAGGGTTAGGAGAACCAATTTTTGGTTCATTAGAATCTGACTTAAGTAAGGCAATTTTTTCAATTCCAGCAGTTAAAGGAATTGAATTTGGTTCAGGTTTTGCAGGTTCAGAGAAGTTTGGTTCAGAAAATAACGATGCATATGTAATGAAGAAAGGAAAAATTTCAACGAAAACTAATAATTCAGGAGGAATTTTAGGAGGAATTTCAAACGGCATGCCAATTACACTTAGAATTGCATTCAAACCGGCATCATCTATTTCTCAAATTCAAGAAAGTGTGGATATAAAGAAGAAAAAATCAATAAAATTGCAAGTAGGAGGAAGACATGATCCATGCGTAGTGCCACGTGCACCACCAGTAGTCGATTCATTGGTTGCACTAACCATAGCAGATCACGCACTACTTAGTGGTTCAATAAAACCAACATTATGACAATGACTGAACTTGAAGAACTAAGAAAAAGAATTGAAACAATTACAATAGAAATGTTATCTCTATTAAAAACAAGAACAGAGATTGCACAAGAAATCGGTAAAATAAAAAATCAACAAGGAATGAGTGTATCTAATGAATCTAGAGAAAATGAACTTAGAGAATTAGTAAAAAAACAATGTCAAGAGATTGAGTTTGATGGAAATATAGCATTAAAATTCTTAAATTTTTTATTAAATGAATCAGTTAAAGTTCAATCGTTAGAATCAAACACACATTTGGCAATTTTTCTTAAAGCTAAAGAGTTAGAACAACAAGGAAAGAAGATAATCCACTTAGAAGTTGGCGAACCTGATTTTCCACCTCCAATTAATGTAAAAAAATCATTATCAGAAGTATATGACAAAGGATTTGGAAAATATGGTCCAGCTAAAGGTTTACCAGAATTTAGAACAAAATTAGCAGAATTTGTGAATAGTAATTTTGACGCTAAAGTGGATTTAGAAAATATAATGATCACACCTGGTGCTAGATTTGGTGTTTTTCTTGCAATATCCACATTATTAGATCCAAGTGATGAAATCATAGTCATAGAACCTGCATGGCCCGCATATAGACAATGTGCAATAAATTCAGGAATCAAAGTGAGAAGTATTAAAACAACATTAGAAAATAAGTGGGAACCAGATCTTAATGAGATTTCCTCATGTATTAATGAAAATACAAAGATGATTGTTCTTAATTATCCAAATAATCCTACTGGAAAAATTTTATCCAGAACAATACAAGATAAAATTATAGAGATTGCAAAAGAAAATAATTTGTATATTCTCAGTGATGAGATTTATAGTAATTATTCAAATGAAGGATGGAGCAGTATTTTATCATATAACTATGATAAATCAATTGTTACACAATCATTTTCAAAATCACATTCCATGACAGGTTATAGAATTGGATATTTGGTTTCAAGTAAAAACATTATTGAAAGATTGGTAAAATTGCAAGCACTTTGTTTAACAAATGTTTCAGAACCAATTCAATATACAGCTATGAAATCACTAGATGATGATGTAACAGGAAATACGAAAATTATTAGAGAGAGATTAATGAAATTAGAAGAGATATGTGAAGAAATGGAATTAGAATTTGTTAGACCAGATGGTGCGATGTATATTTTTGCACGCACGAAAAAGCCAATTAATACTTCAGAATTATCAGAAGAATTGCTAAATCACGGGGTTGCCATAGCCCCAGGAATTGGGTTTGGAGACTATAATGAATTTTTCAGAATATCAGCATGTTTGGATATAAAAACACTAATTGAAGGCATGGACATATTAAAAACTAGGTTATAGATGTAGAATGGGTAAAACAATTGCAATAATTGGTGCAGGGGGTGCAATGGGCAAGTGGTTTTCAGAATATTTTTCAAAGAAAGGATTTGAAGTTACAGGCTTTGATAATACAAATCCAGTTGCAAAAAATATTAAAAAAGCAGAATCGTTGATTAGTGCAATTTTGAATGTAGATTATGTTCTATTATCAACACCAACAAAAAAGACACCAGAGATTATAAGATTAATTGCAAAAGAGATGAAAAGAGAATCTTTTCTCATAGATATTACCTCTCAAAAATCAAAAACAGCAACTGCATTAGGAAAAATTCCTGCAAAAGTTTCGCCGATTTGTATGCATCCAATGTTTGGACCAGGTGCAAAAAATCTAAAAAATCATAATATCGTTTTGATTCCAATAAAAGACGGAAAGAAAGAACTTAATGTTGCAAAGAGTCTTTTTCCAGATGGTAATTTTGTAACAATTGATTCAACAGAACATGATAAAAAAATTGCAATGATTCTTGGATTAACCCATTTAATTAACATAGCATTCGCGAATATTCTAGCAAAAGATGATAAAATATCATTAACGGAGAAAATGGCAGGAACTACATTCAAAGCTCAAAAAATTTTAGCAGAAAGTATAATGACAGAATCACCAGAATTAATTGAAACTATAATATCAAATCCAGAAATTAGAAAAGTTGCAGAAGAGTTTTGGAAAGATGTAGGAAGATTGTTAGCATCCGCACAAGAGGGAAAAGGTGAAGAGATTATTGAATATATCAAGTCAAACAAAGAAAAAATTTCACAAAATGTTGACCTAGAAAAATCCTATAAAAAACTAACAAAGATGGTCAATACGATTGATAAATAATGCATAAGACAAAAATTGTTACTACATTTTTAATAAACTCAGATAAAATTCTACTCTTAAAACGAAGTCAAAAAGTTAAAAGTATGAAGAATCTTTGGGCAGGAATTAGCGGAATAATAGAAGGAGACGAGAAGCCAGACAAACGTGCAAAAATTGAAGTTTTTGAAGAGGTTGGAATTGAAGAATCAGATATCAAATTAATTAAAGAAGGAGATGTAATTATTATTGAATCACCTCAATATGAAAATCACCAATGGGAAGTTTATCCATTTTTATTTTCTTGTGATAAAAGAGAGATAAAACTAAATTGGGAAAATTCAGATTCGAGGTGGATTTACAGAAATGAATTAAATAACTTCTCAACAGTTCCAAGTCTTGAAAAAGTATTAACTAGATTGTTCTAATTTTTCAGGATCTTTTTCATATTTTCTTTGTTGTGGTAACATGAGATACACGCATGCACCACCACACATTGTACATGGAACATTATTTCCAGGATGTTGACCAGTTCTTCCATGAATTTTAGCTGCTTGTTCAGGATCAATAGATAATGCCAATTGTTTTTCCCAATCTAATGTTCTTCTTGCTTCAGTCATCTTCATGTCCCATTTGATTGCTTTTTCTCTCAGTTTTACAAGATCACCAGCATGTGCTGCAATACGATATGCGATTAGACCCGCCTTTACTTCCTCAGCATTAGGTAAAGCAAGATGTTCAGAAGGAGTCAGATAACACAAAAGATCAACACCCTCACTGGCAGATACTGCTGCACCTATAGCACTTGCAATATGGTCATGTCCAGATGCAATATCAGTCACTAAAGGTCCTAAAACATAGTAAGGAACATCACCAATAAGCGACTTTGCTAACCTAACATTTGCAGCAACTTCATTTAATGGAACATGTCCAGGACCTTCAATCATAACTTGAACTTCTTTTTCATTTGCACGTTTAGCTAATCTTGAAATATTAATCATTTCTTGAACTTGCAGTTCATCATGAGAATCTAAGATGGAACCAGGTCGTAATGCATCACCTAAACTGAATGTTACATCATATTTTTGTGCTAATTCCATCATATAGTCATAATGAGTAATGTAAGGATTTTCTTTATCATATTTTAACATCCATGCTGCGGTGATAGTTCCACCTTTACTGACTACACCAGCATAACGCTCAACTTTTAGAATTCTTTTAGCAATTTCTTTTGTTATACCAGAATGAATTGTTGTATAATCAACGCCATCTTTTATGTTATTTTCAAATGCTTTGAGAAAATCATCTTCAGTGATATCTAATGGGTTTTTGTGTTTTTCTACTCCAAAATTGTATGCTTCATAAATTGGTACAGTTCCGAACGTAATGGGTGCAACTTGCAATAATTTTCTTCTAACAATTCCAACATCACCTCCATCACTTAAATCCATAATTGTATCTGCGTGATATTTTACTGCGACTTTGGCTTTCTCAACTTCTTCATCAATATCTACATTCAAAGTAGAAGTACCAATGTTTACATTCACCTTAGTTTTTGTACCCTTACCAATTGCAACATTATGGATTTTTTCTTTACGGACATTGTTACTAGGAATAATTATTGATCCACTTGCAATTTTAGGGATTAGCCACTCAAGTGTTACATCTTCATCTTTTGCAACCTGTTTCATTTCATCAGTAGCTATGCCTCTACGAGCAGAAGTCATTTGAGTTGCCATATATCAAATTGTCAAATGGTGGATTTAAACAATCGTTTAATTTACGATCACCATGAATGTTCTTTCGATTGGAGGCTCAGACCCATCATCAGGAGCAGGGATTCAAAGCGATATCAAAACATTTGAAAATCATGGAGTATACGGACTAACCGTAATTACAGCAATTACTAGTCAAAATACAAAGAAAATTTCTAAAATTTTACCAATTTCATCAGATATAATGAAATCTCAATTGGAATTAGTATTAAATGATTTCAAAATTGACGCCATTAAAATTGGAATGTTGTATGATACAGCAATAATTAAAGCAGTACACTCAATGATTAAAAAACAAAAATGTCCAATTGTTGTTGACCCAATAATTGAATCTACAACTAAAACTATTCTCCTGAAAAAATCAGCTATCGAGAATTATAAAAAAATGATAATACCGTTAGCGACAATCATTACCCCAAATAGACAAGAAGCCAAAATATTAGCAGGAACATCATCGATTAAAAAAGCAGCAAAGGTGATACAGCAGTTAGGAGCAAAAAATGTTATAATTACAGGTTATAATGAATCAAAAAAAAGTATAGATGATTTTGTTTTGGAATCAGAAAAAGAGTATATTTTAAAAGGTAAAAAAATTAAAATTGTTAATCATGGAAGTGGATGTAATTATTCTGCATCAATAGCCTCATCACTTGCACTAAAAAGATCGATTCATGATGCAGCCAATTATGCAAAAGAGTATGTATTTCAATCTATAAAAAATTCTAAAAAATTAGGTAAAGGAATTAACATAACACATAAAAAAATATCTAGAATGCAAAAAGAACTTTCAAGTTCAATTGTTGATTTTCAGAATATTAAAAATAATTTAAAATTAATTCCTGAATGTCAAACAAATTTTGTTTTTTCAAAAATTAAACCAAAGAAGATTAGTAACGTATTAGGCATTTCAGGAAGATTAGTTAAAGCCGGTGATAAGATTATCCAGGCGGGGGAACTAAAGTATGGAGGTTCACAACATGTAGCAACCGCCGTTATTGAAGTTTCTAAGAAATTTCCTGAAATTCGTTCAGCAATTAACATAAAATATCAACCAGAATTAATTGTTAAGGCAAAGAAGAAAGGAATGAAAGTAGTAAGTTATGATAGAAAAAAAGAATCTAAAAATTCAAAACAGAAAGAGAATTCATCAATATCATGGGGAATTTCTAGTTGCCTGAAATCTACAAAGCCAGATATTATATTCCATAAAGGAGACATGGGAAAAGAACCTATGATCATAATATTTGGAATTAATCCAGACGAAGTAGTAAAGAAAATTTTGCGAATCCAATAAATCACTAAAGATTGCATAATTGAACATAAATAGAACTGAAAAGTGCATACAAACTCATGAAGGCAGTAATTTTAGCAGGAGGACTCGGTACTAGACTACAACCATATACAAAAACTCTTCCAAAACCAATGCTTCCGTTAGGGGGAAAGGCAATTTTAGAACATGAAATTGAATGGGTTAAAAAAAATGGAATAAAAGAAATTGTCCTATGCGTAAGTTATTTACGAAAAAAAATTGAAGATTATTTTGGTAATGGTGAAAAATTTGGCGTAAAAATCGAATATGCCATTTCAAGCAAACCACTTGCAACAGCAGGTCAATTAAAAACTGCTGAAAAATTTATTGATGGTACGTTTGTTTGCCTATATGGAGATTCAATCTACAATTTTAGTTTGAGAAATATGATTAAACAACATACAAAATCTAAATCTAATATTACTATGAGTCTCTATGATTATAAATTTAATTTGAAATACGGTGTAATCGATACAAAAAAAAGTGGTCAGGTGACTTCGTGGAATGAAAAGCCAGAATTTTCAGCAAAAATCAACATAGGTTGCTATGTTATGGAACCAGACGTATTTCAATTAATTCCAAAAAATAAACCATATGGAATGGATAGTGTGATACGAAAAGTACTTGTAAAGAAAAAGAAAGTTGGCAGTGTAATTTCTAAGAAAGGATTTATCGATATTGGAGATAAAGAAACATATGAAAAAACAAATGGAGAATATAGTAAAAAATAGGATGATTTGATAATGACAGACGTTAAAATTCGAGTTATAGTTGAATCAGATATCGATAATGGTTTTCTTGAAAGCTTAGACAGTTTACGAAAAGCAAGCGATCTAGATAAAAAAATTGGAAAAGACATACTTAGAAAAATTATTGCGAATCCAGACCATGTAATACATGTAGCAGAAATTGATGGAAGAATTGTTGGTTCAACAACATTACTTGTTGAACAAAAATTTATTCATAATGGAGGACGCGTAGGGCATATAGAAGATGTTGTTGTATCGAAAGAATACGAAGGGAGAGGTCTAGGAATTAAACTTGTTAGTTCATTATTAGAAAAAGCAAAAGTGATGAATTGTTATAAAACAATTCTAGATTGCTCAGATGAGCTCATTCCATTTTATGAAAGAATTGGTTTTAAACAAGAATCAAATCAAATGAGATATAATCACTAATTATCTTCTTTTTTAAAATTAAATAGTTTTGATGCCACATTAATTACATCAGAATTTCCATGTTCAGTTTCTTTTCTAAGATTATTCATAGGAGTTGACATTATATTTTCAGCGACAGATTTAGTTAATTCTTCAATTATTTTTTTCTGTGAATCATTTAGTTCACCTAACATACTAAATGCCTTTTCAAGTTCTTTTATTCGGATTGCATCAGTACTTTTGAAGACATCTTTTACAATAGGTTCAGCTTCTAATCTTTTCATAGTGGCTTCTAATACTGGCAATTCTTCTTTAATAATTTCTTCTGCAGAGTTTTTCTGACCAATCCTACTTCTCATATTCTTATCAACCATTTCAGCAATTTGATCAATATTCATTAATTTTATCCCTCTAAGTTCAGCAACTTTTTCATCAACAGTTCGAGGATTAGAAAGATCTAGTATCATCATTCCAGAATGTTTAGTTTCAAGAGCCTTTTGTATTCTCTCAAAAGTTACCAAAAAGTAAGGCGCAGTAGTAGCCACAAATACAATATCGTAATTTTCAAAGCCAGTTAAGATTGAGTTAAAATCAACAGGTTGACCGCCGACTGTTTTAGAAAATGATGTTGAACGTTCTACAGTTCTACTTGAGATAAAGAATGGATATCCACGTTTTGTTAATGATTTTGCAACTAATGTAGCAGCCTCACCAGTTCCAATCAAAAGAATTTTTTTGGATTTCATTTCATCAACATTTTCTTCAGCAAGTTTAACCGCCATTGAACCTACAGAGATACTCCCTTTGCTAATACCTGTTGAAGTTCTTACTCTAGTACCAACACGTATGGCTTTATCAAATAATGTATTTAGTGATTCACCAGAAACTTTTAATTTTTTTGCAGATTGAATTGAATCTTTAATTTGTGTCATGATTTGTTCTTCACCAACAACCATAGAATCTAAACCAGAAGTTAGTTTCAATAAATGTTCATAAACTTCAGAGTTTTGGGACCATTCTAAATTTTCTTTAAAGCTATTTTCTTCTAAACCCGATAGTGATGCCCAAGTTTTTTTGATTTGATCCCTGTCAAATGTACTACCAGAACCAAAAATCTCTACACGATTACATGTTTGTAATATTACACATTCAGATAAACCAGTATGTTCTTTGAAGGATTTGTAAGCATTTTCGGAATCACCTAATGAGAACCTTTCAAGTACATGAATAGGAGATTTCTTGAAAGTCACTCTTGCATTGATAATATTTTTTGTCATTTCCAATCTTTCACCATTTTTTTAATTGTAGTCTGTATTGCCTTGTATTTTCCATCTTTTAATAACTCTTTAACACGTTTATCATTCATCAGTTCATAAAGAAATTTTTTTCTTTCAATCTGAGTTAAGATATATTTTTTTGATTCATTTCGTGCAAATTTTTGAATTTTGATTAATTCTACATCTTCATCAGAAATATTTTTTTGGATACATTTTTCTGTTTTTAATTTGATTTTTTTTGCCATTATTGGACTACCACCATTAGTAGAAATTGCAATCTTGATTGTTTTTTTGATATCAATTAATGAAAGATATGAAATATCACTTGAATCTGGAGAATCAGATGCATATGCAAGGATTTTATTTTTTTTAGCAGTTTGAACTATTTTTTGATTCAGAAGTGAATCATTAGTTGATGCAATTACTAAAAATGGTTTGTGTGTTTTTAAAAAAAGTGAAGAAGTAATTTTATTTTTTTTCAAAACAATTTTTTTAGTTTTTGAAAGTGTTATTATATCAGAATTAGGCTTTTCGCCAATTACAATAATTTTACATCCTTCATTTTGGAGTAATTTTATGCGTTTCAAGGCTTCATTGCCAGCACCAACGATAATGACTGTTTTCCCATTTAGATGAAGATCAATTATCAACGATCTGCCATTAACAAAATGTAATTTATACATTCAAGAATACACGTTACATTTTTTAATTGATTTCATAGATTTTTGATATATGGCAAATATGGAAGAAATTGATAATGAGATCTTAAATGAAATTCAATGGACGTTTCCATTAGTCCCAAGGCCATTTGATGAAATTGCAAAGAAATTCAATATTACAGCAGACGAGGTAAAAACCAGATTAACAAAAATGAAAAGAAAAGGAGTGTTAAGACAGCTAAGTGCAATATTTGACACTAGAAAACTTGGATACACCAGTTCATTAGTTGCAATGGAAATTGAGGCAGATAAATTAGAGAAAGTTGCTTATCACATAAACAAACATCCAGGAGTAAGTCACAATTATGAGAGAGAACACCAATTCAATCTTTGGTTCACACTAGCTGTTCCACCAGGTTCAGATTTAAAAACAGAATTAGATAAATTCTCAAAATTAGATGGTATTAAAAAAGTAAGAATGTTACCAACATTGCAATTATTCAAAATTGGTGTTAAGCTTGACATGGTGGATACAAAAAAACATGATGTGAAACCTTCTGAAGCAAAAAAAGAAATTAAAAAAGTAGATTTTGTTGCAACTGAAGAAGATAAAGAGTTCATTAGACAATTACAAAAAGACTTTGAAATAATAGATAGACCATTTCTAAAAGCAGCAACTGCATTAGGAATTAGTGAAGAGAAAGTTTTTGAAAGATTGAAACACTACGAAAGTATTGGAGTAATGCGAAGATTTGCAGCAATACTTAGACATAGAGAAGCAGGATTTACAGCAAATGGGATGATTGTATGGAAAGTTCCAAAAGATAGAATTAGTCAAGTTGGAGAAAAATTAGGCGCATTTCCACAAGTCAGCCATTGTTATGAAAGACCAGTGTATTCAGATTGGCCATATAATGTATTTTCAATGATACATTGTAAATCAGTTGAAGAGGCAAAAGAAATGGCTAGTGACATACAAAACCAGATTGAGGTTGAAGAATACAAAATTCTGTTTAGTTCTAGAGAATTCAAAAAGACAAGAGTAGAGTATTTTGTTGAGCATGAATTTAATATTGAAAAATCAATTCCTGCTTAGGAATATATTCAATTAAACCATAGACTAGGCATGACAGATTTTCCTGAAACAAGGTTACGAAGATTAAGAACAACTCAAAAAATGAGAGATTTAGTTCAAGAAATTTCAATCTCGCCAAAAGACCTAATCTGTCCAGTTTTTGTTGAAGAAGGAATTGAAGCAAAAAAGCAAATTAATTCAATGCCTGCAATGGAAAGACTTCCTTTATCAGAAGTAGTTAATGAGGTTAATACCATTTCAGAATTAGGGATTCCAGCAATCATGTTATTTGGAATTCCAAGTGAGAAAGATGATGATGGCACATCAGCTTTCGTAGAACACGGAATTGTTCAAAAAGCAATAGCGGAAGTTCGTAAAAATTTTGGGGACAAAATTGTCATAATGGCAGATGTTTGTCTTTGTCAATATACAACATCAGGACATTGTGGATTAATCCATGATGATAAAATTGACAATGATTCTAGTTTAAAGACACTAGCAAAAGTTGCAGTGAGTCAAGCAAAAGCAGGAGTGGATGTGGTTTCACCTTCAGCAATGATGGATGGACAAGTAAAGGCAATAAGAAAGGCATTAGATGAAGAAGGCTTTACTGATGTTGCAATTATGTCTCATTCAGCAAAACATAGATCAAATTTCTACTCACCATTTAGAGATGCAGCAGAATGTGCACCACAATTTAGTGATAGACGAACATATCAAGTTCCATTTACAAATCCAAGAGAAGCAATGAGAGAAGTTGAAACAGATGTTAATGAAGGAGTAGATATTGTTATGATAAAACCTGCATTGACATATTTAGATTTAATATCAGAAACTAGAAGACGATTCAATGTTCCAGTGGCAGCATATAGTGTTTCAGGTGAATATGCACTTGTCAAAGGTGCAGCAATGCAAGGATGGATAGATGAAGATGAAATGACAAAAGAAATATTGTATTCAATTAAACGTGCAGGTGCAGATATGATTGTCACTTATTTTGCAAAACACATAGCAGAAAAATTGTAAGATTGTAAATGAGAGACGACGAAAAATTTGAAATTATAAGAGCTTTAGATCTGTTACCACATATTACAGGTGCAAGTTGGGCAATGCTATGGTTTAGAATGAATGGAGTGAAAAATCCAACTAAAGAAGAATTTAGAGAAAAAACAGTAGAATATTTTAGCAGTATTGAACCATTAATGAAATTATTTGAAAATAAAAAAGAATTTGAAGATATTAATCATTACATGCAAAATAGATTTGAAGATGAAAAGAAATTAATCATGAACGGAGAAAATTCAGAGGTTGAAAAAAGACATCAGCGATATCTGGATTATGGCTAGATTTCAGATTTAAGTTCCTTAAGAAAATTCTTTAATGTTTTAGTACGATTTTTAGCAAGAATTTTGCCTGTTTTAGTATTCATCTTTTTTTCTAATGTAAGTAATTTCTCAAAGAAATGGTCTAAAGCCCATTTATTATCATCAACAGATCTATTTTTTGAAAATGGGTCCTTTGGATCATAAAAAGGACGATTGTTTGAACCACTGAATGAGAAAACACGGGCTAATCCAATAGCGCCTATAGCATCCAACCTATCAGCATCTTGAAGAATTTTTCCTTCAATGCTAGAAGGAATTTTACCTTTTGAAAAACTATGTTCTTTAATTGCATCAGAAATAATTTCAATTTCATCGTCAAAAAAATTATTTTCTTTCAAAATTTTCTCGGATAGCTTAGCACTTTTGATAGCAGAATCTTTTTGATTTTTAATTTTTACTATATCATGTAAGAGAACTGCAGATAAAATTAATTTTTTATTCCCATTTTCAGTTTTACATATTTTTTCAGCGTTACGATATACCCTCATTACATGTTCAAAATCATGTGCAGGATCATTATTTGCTAGTTTAATTTTACAAATTTTTTTTAAATTTTCAAGTTGATTCATAATTTCCATAGTTTCGGTCTTGTTAATTTGAATTTTCTTTTGGTCAATAATAGAGTCCAATTGATACAGGTGAAGAGAATTATTACAGATACTCCCAACGCATCAGCAATCAAAATTCCAATATAACGTTCCTCAAATAATTCCACAAATGGTGTTAAGACTATGTTACTTATCGAAATCATCAGATAATATGATACTACACGGCCAGCCCAAAATCCAACGTATAGCCCAATACTTTTTGCCTTTAGAAGACCATATGTTACAAATAATATATTACTTGGAAGCGGGGTTGCAGCAAAAAGGAAGGATGTAAGAATATAACCGAATCTTTTTTTGTTTAAAAAATTTCCAATTGCATCAAGATTAGATTTTTGTTCATTTTGAACAAATTTTCGAAATATTGTTGAGACTTGTTTTAGAATGAATCTACCAAGGGTTGCACCGGTTGCACCAACAAGAGCCAATAATAACGGATCAAATGATGCATCTATAGCATAAAATGATGCAAGGATTATCCAAGTTGGAGGCATTAAAAGTGGAGCCGCATTAACTAGAATTAGTAAAAAAAAGATTCCAATATACGAAAATTCTAACACGGATGCAAAAATATCAGTCATACCAACTATCGCATCTTAAAATATCTAAATCATTGGTTAGTTAATTTGGAATAATGAATAAGTGATACACGAACTTTATATCGAAAAAAGTATCATACTTTCCATGCCTAGTAAAACATGGAAATGTTTCAGATGTAATCTATCTTTTAAGAATGAAGAACTTGCAAAAATTCACAAAGAAATTACTAGTCATCACATAACAATTACAAAATCAATGATTGTATAATTTTAAAAAATGTGGAGGGGGTGGGATTCGAACCCACGAACTCCTAAGAGAAAGGATATCTTATAGATTGATCTTGAGTCCTTCTCGGTTGACCAGGCTTCGATACCCCTCCAACAAATGCTATTATTGATTTTAACATATAACTTCTTCAATAAACAATTCCAATATCATTATTAAAAAAATAATTTGAAAACAAAGTTTATAATCATTTTAAGGAATTTCAGTACATGACAACAATTGATGAAGCCAAGAACATGAGATCAGGAATAAATGTTGAAGGTACTGTAGAAAGAAAATCAGAAGTACGAAACGTCAACACAAAAGCTGGCTCAACAGTGGATGTTGCAGATGCAATGCTAGTAGACAATGGAATGGAAATTAAAATTACATTGTGGGCAGAAGATGCAAATAACATTCAAAATGGTGACAAAATCAAAATTGAGAACGGATATACAAACGAGTTCAAAGGAGAAGTCCAACTCGGAAAAGGTAAATTCGGAAAGCTTGAAAAAATTTAGATTAAAATTTTAATATTTTAACTATCTTCGAGACTTTTTCTTTTTTATTTTATTTTTTGGTTTAGCTTTTACTTTTCTTGCTTTTGGTTTAGCTTTTACTTTTCTTGCTTTTGGTTTAGCTTTTACTTTTCTTGCTTTTGGTTTAGCTTTTGGTATTGCAGATTTTACTTTAGAAAGTTGAGTAATAACAGATAATTCACGTTTTTTTGCTGATTCAAATTTTTTTGATGCAGAATCTAATTTTCCTTGTGCAGTTTTTGCCAGTTTCACAAGTTCAGGTTTTGATTGAATATTTTTTTTGATGGTTTTACTGACAAAATTCTTTTTTTTCTCAATTTCAAAAACTGCTTGTGAGAATTTTTTCTCCATGGAAGTACGTTGTTTTATTTCATTTTTGATATCATCAATTGAAGAAATTACTGAATTTAATCGGTATTCAAGACCCTGTTTTTCTTCAGGAGTATCAGCAAAATCAATCTCATTTTCAATTTGCTCTTTATTTTGAATTTCAAGATTTAATCTTTCTTGAGCGGCTAATTTCAGTCTCTGAATGCTTTCCATTTGAGCAGTTTTTTGACTTATTATTTCATTGATTTCTTCAGCATTTTGTTTGAACGTGTCAATTCTTTTTTGAGTGGATTTTAGAGACGAAGAATATTTTCTAGAGATGGATTTGACTTTTTTATATTCATTTTCTCCTTTGCGTCTGATCTTACTAATTTCAGATTTTTGTGAAGTTAATTGTTTTAATTTATTTTTTAATCCCGCCATATTATAGTCCAGAATTATTATGGCTTAAGTTATTCAGACTGTGAGGTTTTGACTTGCCTGTAAAGAAAATTAACATAGTTTTAATACAAAAAATTTTTTTAGGTATAAAATATGGTAAAATATGGAATTTCATCCGTCTAAGATCCCTATTTCCAAAACATTTGAGGTTAAAGATGAAAAACAAGCAACAGAAGCTGCACATGAGATGGTTATGATGGGTTTTGAGAAAGATGATAAAGGCTACAAAGTTTTGATGCCAAAAGAAAATGAGAAAACTGCAAAACGGATCGGCTATACAGTGACCACAACAGTGACTTATGCGTTAAAAAAAACCAAACAAGAAAGAGATGTACGATATTGGACATATCATGAAAATGATGATAATTACGCCATAGTTTTTGTCAGTTCAAAAGTTTTAGAGAAATTAGATTTTTCGTGGTAAAAATATTTCATCTAGTTTTAGTCTTTTTGAAACATAACCAGCTAAAAATATTCCCAAGATAAAACCACCAATTACATCTAATGGATAATGCTGTAGAACGTAGATCCTACTAAATGACATCAGTATTGGATAAATCCAGATTAAATGAGCGCCTCTTGGAAATTTTTCAGATAATACATACACCATTACAAACGCAAACATTGCTGAACGTGCAGCATGCCCAGATGGGAATCCGGCAGTCCAGCTTCGTCCTTCACAGAAAAGTGAAAAGCTATCAGGTTCGACTTCAAAAGGAAGTTCACTTCCAAGCCAATCTAAAAATGGTCGATCCCTATCCACACCACATTTAATGTATCCAGTAAGAATCGAAGAAAGTACAAGTAAAATTAGCAAAATCATTCCAATTCTTCGTGTTTTCCTAATGATTAGGAGAAGTATGCTAAATGGAAGCATTACAAAGACATTACCAGATTCAGTTAGAAGCCATACTGCATAATCAATAGATGGATTTCCAGCAGATTTTTGAATATCAGTCATGAACTGTTTTTCAGATTCTAGCGTCGATTGGGATAGTGCGATAAGAGTACAAACAAGAAATATGCTCAAGAGTATGAAAAAAGTTCTTGATCTAATGCCGAATAGAATATTTTGCAATTATTTCTCATTTATTGGATAACTGACGACAATATGTCATTTACCATCATTAGTAAAATGATCGGATAAACGAATTTTAACCGGAATAATGGTTTCTGTATGTGGATATACTAACATTAGACAATTTTGATGTTAAAGGCAAAACTGTTTTGTTACGTGTTGATATGAATTGCCCAATTCATCCAGAAACTTGTGAAATTCTAGGAACTGGAAGAATAGAAGAAGTTGTTGAAACAATTAACGCATTAGAAGGTGCAAAGATTGTTGTAATTTCACATCAAGGAAGAGTGGGAAGAGATGATTTTGTAGGAATGGAAGAACATGCAAAACAATTAGAAAAATTTTCAGGTAAAAAAGTGAAATATGTTGCAGATGTTATTGGTTCACTTGCACAAGATGAAATAAAAAAAATGGATGGAAAAGAAATAATCTTACTTGATAATCTCAGATTATGTGCAGAAGAAAATTATGAATTTTCATTAGAAGAAAGTGCAAAAACTATAATGGTTCAACGAATAAAAGATTTGTTTGATTTATTTATTTTAGATTCATTTCCTAGTGCACATAGGACACATCCGTCACTAGTGGGATTTGCACAAGTTTTACCAACATGTGCAGGAAAATTATTAGAAAAAGAAGTTAAGCAGTTAGAAAATATACTTACAGTTGCAAAATCTCCATTTGCAATAGTTTTGGGAGGCTCAAAAGTGGATGATAGATTAAAAGCAATTAATTTACTAATTAAAAAAGAAAGAGCAGATCATGTTCTTTTAACAGGAGTTATTGCAAATGTCTTTTTACGTGCACAAGGTAGAATAAAATATCCATTAAATATTAAAGACGAAGATGAAATGGTTGCAAAAGCACATTCATTGATCGGAGAACATCCAGACGTATTTTCAACACCAGTAGACATTGCAGTAAATAAAGACGGAAAAAGAGTCGAAATAGATGTTAGAGAATTATCAAAAGATGATGAAATATTTGATATCGGAACAAAAACAGTCGAACATTATTCAAAAATGATTTCAGGTGCAGGAACAGTATTCATGAGTGGCCCTGCAGGATATTTTGAAAAAGAGAGCTTTCAATTTGGAACAAAATCCATGTTAGAAGCAATTGCGGAATCTATGGCAACATCAATAATTAGTGGGGGACATCTTACATCAGCCCTCAGACAATATGACTTAACTGAGAAAGTGAGTCATATCAGCACCGCGGGAGGTGCACTTGTTAGATATCTAACAGGACAAAAATTACCAATGATAATGTGCCTAGAAGATGCTGCAGAGAGACATTCTAAAGACTAGCACTACAATCCGAAACTGGACAAACACGAGATTCTTCTTTACCCAAATAAATTTCAGAATTACAAGAAGGGCAATTGATTTTTTCAACATCGTCGAATATCTTGAACCATTGAGTTGTAAAGTTCTGTGCAATGCAACGAACTAATCCATCATCTTCAATTTTTTTGAAATCATTTACCAAATCGTCTATAGTTTGTGATTGATCAAAGTTATCATTTTTTTTCAATAATTCATAAATTTCATCATTATTGAAGCGTAGATCTATTTCATTAAAATTTTCAAATATTATTTTTCTAATTTGAAGTATGTTAGAATTTGTCATCTAGTATAGATTAGCAGCCTCTTCATTTAAGTTTCCTGCAGATTCAGAATCTTTCATCTTATCAACAAAATACGAATAGATTCCAAATTTCAGACTCTTAAGAGACAATAATGCACATTTAATTCGAACAGGACTTGTTTTGACGAGATGTTGTAGACCTAATTCAGATAATAATTCATCTTTATCAAATTTCTTGACGTCATCAAGATTTTTTCCTTTAATCATTTCAGTTAAGACTGAACAGCATGCCATACAAATTGCACATCCGTGTCCATCAAACTTTACTTCACTAATCTTGTTATCTTCAATGTTAAGATATAGATCTATGGTATCCCCACATAATGGGTTTGCGTCATGTTGATGTATGTGTGCATCAGCTATTTTTCCAAAGTTAGAAGGATTACGAGAATATTCTATAATCATTTCAGTGTATATTGGATCTCCACTCATAGTTTGAACACCTTTGCTACATTTTGTAATGCTGCGATTAGTACGTCAATTTCTTCTTTTGTATTGTAGATGTAGAAACTTGCACGGTTTGTGGCTGCGACATTTAGTTTTTCCATTAATACTTGTGCACAATGATGACCAGAACGAATTGCAACACCGTCTTTATCAATTATGGTTCCAACATCATGAGGGTGTACACTATTAAAATTAAATGAAATAACACCTCCACGTTTTTCAGGTTCTTTTGTGCCATACAATGTAAGACCTGGAATCTTTTTCATTTCTTCAAGAGCATATTTTGTTAATTCTAATTCATGATTTCTGATATTGTCCATTCCAATTTTTTCAAGATATTCTATTGCTTTAGCAAATCCAATTACATCAGCAATATTTGGAGTTCCAGCCTCAAATTTGTATGGTAAATCATTCCATGTTGTCTCATATTTGTGAACTTCACGAATCATATCACCACCTCCAAGGAAAGGACTCATTTTTTCAAGAACTTCTTTTTTGGCCCATAAAACACCGACGCCTGTTGGACCTAACATCTTATGACCAGAAAATACAAAGAAATCACAACCGATTTCATTTAGATTAACTTTCATGTGTGGTACGGATTGTGCAGCATCAATCAAAACTTTTACTCCAGCATTTTTACATTTTGAAACAATTTCTTCAACAGGTGAAATTGTTCCCAAAACATTTGACATGTGACTAAATGTTACAAGTTTTACTTTTCCAGTTGAAAGATAATCATCCAATTGATCAAGCATTAATTCTCCGTTATCATCAATGTCAATGTATTTTAGTTGTGCCTTTTTTTCTTGGGTAAGTAATTGCCATGGAACAATGTTAGAGTGATGTTCATATTCAGTAGTAACAATAATGTCACCTTCTTTTACATTATCACGACCCCAAGCATATGCAACTAAGTTGATACCCTCGGTTGTACCTCTAACAAATATAATTTCTCTAGAATCTTCAACGTTTAGAAATTTTGCTACTATATCTCTAGTATTTTCAAAGGCTTCAGTAGACTCTTCAGCCAAAGCATGTACAGCGCGATGAATATTTGAATTATAGTTCTGATAATAATCAGAAATTGCATCTATAACCTGATTAGGCTTTTGAGTAGTTGCTGCATTATCAAAATATACTAATTTCTTATTATCTCTGACACGCCTGTTTAAGACTGGGAAATCTTTTCTTAGATCTTCGAAAGCGTCAGCAGTTGATTGCATAATTATACCTCAATCAAGATGTTATTATCTTGTATTTTTGTTCTGTAAGTTTGTAATGGGTCTTCGGCAGGGGGGTTTTGAGGTACGCCATCATCAATTTTGAATACGGAGAGATGTAAAGGACACGTGAGACCAGTTTCAGATAATATTCCATTAGCTAAATCGGCTTCTGCATGTGTGCATATTCTATCAGTAGCAAAGATTTTTCCATTCATGTTTGTTAATAGTAATTTCTTTTCATTATGATCAAAACTAAACATTTCACCTTGACCTAAACTATCAGTACTACACGCGGTTATCCAATCAGCCATTTGATTTCACCGATATTTGTAGTGTTGTTCAATTTCAGCATTTTCATTATATCGAGTTTCTTCAACCTCAACTAATGCTTTCAATTGTTCATCGTTGTTAATTGATAATTCTTTTCCTTCCCACTTTGATTCGATAAGATATGCAATCCAAGCACGTACTTGATAAGACATTGAACGTGACATAGGTTCCAAAAATCCTTCTACAATAATTCTTTCAGCTTCAGGTTTACTTAAGCAACGTGTTCCTAGATAGAATAATTGTTCTTCATCCATTTGTGCAACAGATGCAGAATGTGTTGCTTTTACATCGTTTGTGAGAATCTCTAATCCAGGAATTGCGTCAGATTTTGCATCCTTGTCTAACAAAATAGAACGACCAGAAAGGAATGAATTTGAATGAGCGGCGTTTTCATTGATTTTGATCATTCCTTTAAACAATGATTTTGATTTATTTTTTAAAATTGATTTTTCTACAACCTTTCCTTCAGTAGATTTTTCATTGTGATTTACAATTGTATTTAGATCAAAAGATTGTTCATTATTTCCAAATACAACTTCAGAATCAGTTGCAACAGCACCAGTTCCATTAAGGTGGTAATCAATTCTATATCTAGACAACATTGCGCCAAAGAGTCCAAGATACCAATTAATTTTTGAATCTTGTGCAAGGTGTGAACTTCGTGTGGAGAAATTAATTGACGATTGATCCATCATTTGAAGTGATGTTACATCAAGACTACTATTTGCGCCAACTGAAGTATTCATTAATTCTAGGTATGCCTGCTGTTGCCCATTTTGAGGAGAGTATAATTCTTGAACAAGGTTTGCTTTGGCATTATCTTCAACGATTATGATATTTCTAGATATTGTAGATAAACCATCATCAGATAGACAAGAAAATAGATGAATTGGTTCATCAATAATTTGGTTTTTTGGTATGTAAACAAAAAGTCCAGAATTAAATGCCGCATTGTTTAATGCAGTGTATTTATCTTCATTAGAATTTGATGATTTGATTGTTTTTTCTATTAAATCCTGATGTTGTTTTAATGCATCATCTATAGATGAGACAATAACTCCTTTGGATTTTAATTCATCAGATAAGTTAGTAGAAATGATATTTGTTCCTACTTGTATCAATCCGTTTTCTTTTTTTACTTCTTCAACACGTTTTGAGAGAAAGTCAGGTAGTTTAGAATTAGAAATTGTTGATAGTGAGACCTTATCAGGATCCATACGTTTTGCATCGGTATATTTACCATAAAGTGGAGATACCTCAGCAGGTAGTTCATTATAGATATTCAATGAATTTTTTCTATATTCTTTGAGCCATTCAGGTTCATTTTTTGATGAAGATATTTCTTCAACTAAAGAATTTTCAATTGAGGATAGCTTTTGTTCCATGATTTATCACGATAGATTAATTCTAACCGACTGAATTATCCATCTCTAATTTGATGAGTCGGTTTAATTCTACTGCATATTCCATTGGGAGTTCTTTTGTGAAAGGCTCCATAAATCCATTAACAATTAGAGTTAATGCTTCTTCTTCAGAGAATCCACGAGTCATCAAGTAGAAGATTTGATCATCACCAATTTTTCCAACTGTAGCTTCATGAGTTATAGTTGCATCTTCTTGGTTAATTTCCATATATGGATAAGTATCAGTTTTTGATGTTTCATCTAATAGTAAGGCATCGCATCTAACAGTAGATTTTACATTAGTTGCACCTTTTGCAACATTGAGTAATCCTCTGTAAGTTGAACGACCAGTAGAACGGCTAACAGATTTTGAAGTAACTTTAGATGTCGTGTTAGGTGCTAGATGAACCATCTTTGCACCGGTATCTTGATGTTGACCTTTTCCTGCAAAAGCAATTGAAAGTGTTTCACCATATGCTTTTTGACCCATCAAATAGATTCCAGGATATTTCATTGTAATTTTACTTCCAATGTTACCATCAATCCATTCAACTGATGCACCTTCATATGCATAAGCACGTTTAGTGACAAGATTGTATACATCATTACTCCAATTTTGGATTGTTGTGTATCTTAATTTTGCATCTTTGTGTGCAACAAGTTCTACCACAGCAGAATGTAATGATTCAGATGAATAGACTGGGGCAGTACATCCTTCAATGTAATGAACTTCAGAACCTTCATCAGCAATGATTAGTGTTCTTTCAAATTGACCAATATTTTCTGCGTTAATTCTAAAGTAAGCTTGTAATGGCATGTCAACTTTAACACCAGGAGGAATGTAGATGAATGAACCACCACTCCATACTGCACTGTTTAATGCGGCAAATTTATTATCTTCAGGAGGAATCATTTTTCCAAAGTATTTTTTGAATATTTCCGGATGTTCTTTTAGAGCACTATCAGTATCTAAAAATAACACACCTTGTTTTGCTAAATCTTCTCTCAAACTATGATAAACTACTTCAGATTCATATTGCGCTCCAACTCCGGCAAGGAATTTCTTTTCTGCCTCTGGAATACCGAGTTTATCAAATGTATTTTTCACATCTTCAGGAACATCATCCCAATTCTTTTCAGTTTTTTCAGATGCTTTAGCATAGTAGTAAATATTTTGAAAATCAATATGACTGAGATCTGCACCCCAATTTGGCATAGGTCTTTTCATGAATGCTTCATAAGATCTTAACCTAAAATCAAGCATCCACTGTGGCTCATCTTTCATTTTGCTAATTCCAATTACAGTTTCTTTTGAAAGACCTTTTTTGCTCAAGTGAACATACATTTCAGTAGAGTCTTTGAAATCATACTTGGAATAATCCATGTCAAAATTTTCTGTTGCCATAGATAAAATACAACGTTGTTATTATAAAAGTCCGAGGAAATTTAGCCTAGCCTAAATAGGTTAAGCTAACGATAATTCATTAACAATGACATCAACAGAACCTGCTACGGTATGAACATCTGCAATGATATTTTGTACATCAAATTTCTTTAATTCATCTGCAGTGAATGGGCCAATTGATATTACCTTAGTTTTTTGTAAATTTTCTAAAAGTTGAGAATGTTCAAAATCTTTAGTCATTATTTCAAAAAATGCTCTAACAGAAGATGCACTGGTAAAGATAATTCCGTCCACGGAATTTTGTGAAAAAAGAGATCTAAATTCATTCCATTGAGAAGTATCTCTAAATGCACAAACATCATAAAGGTATAATTCGATAATTTCTAATCCAATTTTTTCAAGAAGATCTTTTAGGAATGGCGTAGATGCACCACTTCTAGGAACAATTACCTTTTTTCCAACAGCATTTAATTTTGTAAATACCTCACCAACACCAACAGAAGAATATCTTGTTGGCATGTATGAAACCTTAATGTCTTCATCTTCTAATGCTTCTTTAGTTTTAGGACCAACTGCAATTACAATAGTATTAGTAATTGCTAATCTTAATTCTTCAAATTTTGAGACTTTTTTAGAACTCTCAATTAATAATTTTACAGCTTTTGAACTCATAAATACAGAATAATCTGGATTATCGGCTTTAACAGATGTTAAAAAATCATCGACAATTTTTTCCCCTTTACTGACAAGTTCAATAGTTGGAAGTGTGATTGGGGTTGCATTATATTTTGTAATTAGTTGAATAAATTCTTCAGAATCATCTTTTGAACGTGTTATAGCTATAGTTTTTTCTTGACTCATTTTTTCCATCCTATGATTTTATGCAATTTAACAACCTCACCTATAATTATATTTGCAGGAGGAGACATTTTCTCTTTTTTAATTTTAGATGCAATATTAGTCAAAGTACCAACAATCATTTTTTGTTTTGGTGTTGTTCCATTTTGAATTACTGCAACAGGAGTCGATTTTTTCATTCCACCTTCAATTAGCTGTTTTGATATTATTCCAATTCTTGAGAGCCCCATCATTATTACGATAGTATCTACAGATTTTGCAAGTTTTTTCCATTTTACGATTTCTTCATTCTTTTCTGGATCTTCATGACCAGTAACAAATACCGCAGAAGATGCATATTTTCTATGTGTTAATGGAATTCCAGCATATGTTGCAGAACCAATTCCAGAAGTAATTCCAGGAACTA
>JAOMEP010000008.1 GCA_028345965.1 Candidatus Nitrosopelagicus sp. | reverse complement strand
ATTTAGTATCGATGAACCTGTATCACCTTGAATAATAATTATAGATTGTTCAGATTCTGATAAAATTCTATTAACAATGTCTGTCATTCTTTTATTAACAAATTGTATCTCATTCAAATAACCATCCGTATTATGCCAACCCTGTAATCCTTTGAGTTTATTTGATTGTGGTGTTACTGAATTTCCATCTTTATCAAAAAGATATGGTGCATGTGGTATGAATAAATGCGCAAACATGTAAACTGGTTTATTATATTCCTCATTACTTTCCTCCAGTTTTGATAATGAACATAATTGCATATCTCTACGTTCATTTTCAATTTGTTTCTCTACAAAATAATTAACAATTGTAGTTCTACTTAATTCTGTTAAGAATCTACTTTTTAGAAATAATACATCTGAACATGGATTTGAATCTGATCTATCAAAACGATCATGTGGACCATATCCTGAATATGGAATAATTATTTTGTAACCGTTCTGTTTTAAAAAATTCATAACAAGATTATCACTAATATTTTTTTCAGTTTCAAGTCTGTTGTATTCTTGATTATCTAGATATTTCATATTAAGTGTAGAAACCATAAATTGTTCGGTGACAGGATAATTTGCCAAAGTATCTTTTGGAATAACAAAATTAGAATTTTTGAGATAATTATAAAATTCACTATTATCAAATTCAAAATCTTCTAACAAAACTTTGTCACTTGTGTATTCATCTAATACAATATGGTATATGTTTGGTAATTTTTCATATGTTGTGAAATTTGTAGTTAACTTTAGTTTTTCCAATTCATCTTCAATTATAATATTATTGAATGATTCCACATCTGTATCATTATAATTAAATACAACAATATTAAAAAATACAAATAAAACCATTACAATTGATATAACATTAAAAATTGAACGATAATTAGACAGATTATATTTTGTTTTGATTAAAAAATAAACTCCTAGAATACTAATAATTATGAAAGGAATAATTACATATCTTTGATGTACAAAATCTATATTAGATGTGTTTATTTCTTGTAGAAAATTGAAAATGTGTCCATAGGAAAAAAATATCGCTACTAAAAATGTTAAAATTATTCCTGCTTTTATTCCACTTTTTAAAATATAATTTAAAAATAGAAATGATAAGAAAATTATTGAAATTGCAAGAAAAATTGGTATTGTCAGTTCATCAGTTGGGATTTCACTGATATTGTCTGAATATAATAAAATAATTGGAAATATTGCAAACAAGAAAGGAAAAATTATTAGTTTATTCATTGGAATCATATCTTCATAAAAATATTAAATTTAAATTAAACTTTCTTAGCTTTCAACTGAATAGATTTTAGCAAAAAAGACTGATCATTGGTAAAACGATACAAACAAGGAATATACTCTCACATGAACCACGACAATTAAATTAATCATACAAAACTGATTCATATTGATTAATGCACACGGCGGAAAACTAGTAAATCGAGTTAAAGATGTTGATCCATCAGGACTAATGTCAATTGATATTTCTGCAGATTTAGCCAATGATGTTGAAAATATTGCAGATGGAATATTCTCACCATTAGAGGGATTTCTAAATCAGCAAGATTTTGAATCTGTTATTTCAAAAGGAAGACTAGCAAATGGTATGGCATGGACTATGCCAACTGTTCTGGATGTTGATGATGACACTGGTAAAAAAATGAAAGATGCAAGTGATGTATTACTTAAAAATCCAGATGGAACAGGAATTGCAATTTTACATGTCGAAGATGTTTACTCTTATGATAAACAAGCTACTATGAATGGAGTTTATGGAACAAACGATGAATCTCATCCAGGTGTTGCAAAAACTAACTCAATGAAAGATTTTCTTGTTGGCGGAAAAATTGATTATATTAAAAGACAAAATGAAACTGAAATTCGAAAACATAGAATGACTCCTACACAAACAAGAGAGTTATTTGAAAAAATAGGATGGAAAACAATTGTAGCATTTCAAACTCGAAATCCTCCACATGTTGCACATGAAATGCTACAGAAAACTGCAATAACAACACGCGATGGTGTTTTTGTAAACCCACTAATTGGAAAGAAAAAATCTGGTGACTTTAAAGATGAAATTATTGTTAAAGCATACGAAACAATGATTGAAAAATATTATCCAGAAAATAAATGTCAACTAGCAACTCTACATACAGAAATGAAATATGCAGGACCTAGAGAAGCAATACATCATGCCATCATGCGTCAAAATTATGGATGTACACACATCATTATAGGACGAGATCATGCGGGTGTTGGAAAATTCTACGATCCATTTGCAGCACATAAAATCTTCGATGATTATCCAGAACTTGAGATAGAACCAATCTTTTTCCCAGCATTCTTTTATTGTAGAAAATGTCTTACATTCACAAACCCAAATGTTTGTCCATGTGCTCCAGAATATAGAGAACAAATTTCTGGTACAAAAATGAGAGAGATGATTAACAATGGCGAATCTCCATCAGAATTTATCTTAAGACCTGAAGTTGCTAAAGTAATCATTGATTATGATAAACCATTTGTTGAGTAGCTTTTTATCAAGATCTGGAAAATTTAGAATATGAAATATAAAATTTCTATAATCTTTTTTGCATCTTTAATGGTCTTTCCTGCATTTGGACAATGGGAAACACCAAATGAATCACTTTCTGTTGCAAAATTTGATATTAATTGGGATGAGTTCAATTTGCCTGCACGAGATGCAGAAATAATTCCACTTGATGAACTTCATCATACAACGTGGCAAGTAAATTTACAAAATGAATTGCTCTATGGCAATCCTGATGGTGTTGCAGTAGTAAGATTGCATGATGCAAATATTGAAGATAAATTCATAGAAATAGGAATGGGCGCAATTCCTGATAGACCATTTTGGGTTGCAATTAAACTTCCTGAGGAAGGATATGTGGTTGTTCATGACAAACTTGACAGAGGTTGGCCTGGAACTGGAAAGGTTATCTTAGCATATGCTGATACCGCTGGATTGACAATCAACAATGGAGAGAGAATTGTAATTACAAATCTAGATGTAGAAGGGTTTGCAATAAACTCATACTCTGTTTGGGGCTTGAAAGGTTCACAGGATCCACCTGCTACTGTTGCAGGATTTCTAAATTTTGAAGTTCTTTCTGGTGATCCAAAAGAAGGTCCATTACACATGTTTCCGTTTTATGTAGTTGGGTGTCTAGGTATTATAGTAGCATTCTTACTCTTCACTAAGAAGCGGAATTAGTTTTATAATATTCACACCCATTTCTTATTTTACAAACTTCACACATTGGCGAAATTGGTTTGCAAATATTTTGACCATACATTACAAATGTATCATTTACATCAAGCCAATATTTTTTTGGAACTTTTTCCATTAACGCAAACTCTGTTTCTTCAGGAGTTTTTGTTTTGACTAGTCCAATTCTATTTGAAATTCTATGAACATGAATGTCTACTGGGATTGCAGGAATTTCATATGCATAAACTAGTACACAGTTTGCGGTTTTTCTTCCAACTCCTGGTAATTCAACTAGTTTTTCTAAATCATCTGGGACTTTTCCTTTATATTTTGAATCAATAATTTTTGCAACCTCAATAATACGCTCTGCCTTTACATGATAGAACCCTATTGATTTAATAATTTTCTCTACATCTTTTAGTTTAGCTTTTGATAATTGTCTTGCATTTTTGTATACTTTGAATAAATCTTTGACAATTCTTGTAGTTGATTCATCTTTTGTTCTTGCAGATAAGATTGTTCCAATCAAAATACTAAACGGTCCATGGTCTTCGGCATCATGTAGATCTCTTAATGCAGTAATTCTTGGAGTTTTTACTGAATTCATTGTTTTGTGCATTCCATTAAGAATTTTTTTCATACGTGGTTGTTACAATACAAGTCTTATATCTGTAAAACCTTTGTAATGATTATGGAGTTAACCTCTGAAGAAAAAGCTGCATTAAATGGTGAACATGGTGATACATTACAAACTGCATACAGAATTCTAGTTGCTACAGGCGAGGCAACCAACGCAGAAAAACTTATTCCTATAACATGGGCGCATCTTTCAGGTGTCAATTATAATACAATTGGTGATGCTGGTGAACAATTTCTTCGAGAATTAAGTAAAGATGCTCGTGTTAAGGTTAAAGCAACTGTAAATCCAATGGGAATTGATTTTGATCACATCTCTGAATTTAAGCACATTGATGATGAATTTATCAAAAAACAGGCAAGCATTCGTGATTCTTACATCAGGATGGGAGTTGAACCAACATTTTCATGTACGCCATATGATATTTTTGATTTACCGGAAAAAAATACTCAGGTTTCATTTGCTGAAAGTAATGCTGCAATCTTTGCAAACTCACTTGGTGGTCTAAAAACAAACAAAGAAAGTGCATTTAGTGCATTAGCAAGCGCAATAACTGGAAAATCTCCATATTCTGATTTACGAAAAGATGACATCTCAACTCCAATGACGATACGAATGAAAATGGATAATCCAAGTGAACTAGATTTTGGAATGCTTGGCTTTTTTGCAGGGAAAGTTGGTGATACATCTGTTAACATATCAGGAGTCTCACAACCAAACCGACGTAGCTGTAAAGCCTTGTGTGGAGGGATGGGAACTTCAGGTACATGCGCTAAATTCCAATTTGTTGATACTGAAGATACAACATCTGAGAAAATTGATTTTGGAAAAGAAGAGATGAATGAAGTTTTTGATGAATTAAACACTGCAGAAAAAGGTGATATTATCACTCTTGGAAGTCCTCAATTAGGATTAGACGAATTATCTGATTTATCAAAAATGCTAAAAGGAAAATCATTTGAAAAGCGTTGCATGATATTTTGTTCAAGAGCTGTACAAGAGCAAGCACGTGCTCTTGACTACATTAATGAAATTGAAAGAGCAGGTGGAGAAATTTTATCTGATTGTTGTACATGTCTTACACCATTAATTGATACTAATGAAACCGATGCAATTACTACTAATTCCATAAAAGGAGCATACTACTTGAAAAATTCTACAGGTATAGATGTAAACCTAAAACCACTTGTAAAAATTATTGAGGATGAAACAAAATGAGTAAAATAATTGTTCAAGGAACGGCACAGGGAACAGTTCTAAAAACTACTAGTCCAATTAATTTTCTTGGTGCTGTTGATAAAAAAACAGGTACAATTCGTGATGAAAAATATGATATTTTTAAAAAATCAATCAAAGATACTGTACTAGTATTTCCACATGGTATTGGAAGTAGTGTAGGCGCATATACCATTTATTCATTAAAATCTAATAATTCTGCACCTGTTGCAATGATATGTACAAAAGCAGATCTAACTGTTGCGTCAGGTTGTGCACTTGCAAATATTCCAATGATTGTAGTATCTGATGAAAAATTTGATTCTATACAAGATGGTAATGAAATTATGGTTGACACAAAATCTGAAAATATTTTTAATTAATTATTTTCTGTAACTTTACTTGAACCCATTTCTGTAACTTTACTTGAACCAGTTGGTAGTGCTCTAACATAATCATCAATTAAAAATATTTTTTTAAATCCTTCATTTGTTTTATCAAATTCTGCTCTAATCTTTTTTGAAACATCTGACATTGTTGAGCCACCAGGTTCGATTACTGCATAACACAAACATTTTTTTTTAATTGGTTCTGGCGGTCCACAAACTAGCAAATAATCTTCATCTTCTTTAAAAATTCCAACTGCAAGTTTTAGTGATGAAACTTTGATGAAATTTCTTGTACCATTAATCATGAATGAGCCTTTAGCCATTGATTGTCCTGTTGGAGCACCTTTTTTCACTTGATCTGGATTAACCCAAAAACTACTCATTCCATATGCAGATATTTGCCATGCACGACTAAAACAAACTGTTGCGTGTGCAACTTCTTCCAAACTTAATGGCAGTAATTCCTCATCTTCTGCTTTTAGCAGAAAGAACGGTGAACCATGAACTTCTGCATGGAAGACCTTATCGTTTTTCTCTAAATATTTTCTAATTATTGCACTATTTGATGAGCTGTCTCTTCCTCCAACTGCTAAAACTCCGTCTGATGTGAAAAACCATCTATACCTTTCATACCAACTTTTCTTTCTTATTTCTTTGAATCCGACAGAACCTTTTGCAATTTCTCCTTTTTCAATTGTTTTTTCTAATTTCTCTTCTGTTTTCTTCATTAATTTTTCAATTGATTTAACCGCACCTTTCTGTTTCTTTGACTCGTCAAATAATTTTGAAGCAATTGTTGGAAGAGATGAGTCAGGGTCTACTCTTATTTTTGACTCATTAATCTTCATGTATGAAATTCCTTTCTCACTAATTATTTCTGCATTTTTTTCTTTTAGCGAACTGGTGATACTTTCATCTCTAACATTATGTTGACCTTGAGATGTCATTGTAAAAAGTAAATTTGCTACGTCTGCTATTGCTTTTGATTTTTCTATTACTACAGTAATTGCATTTTTCTGTTCACTTAATGTTGTTTCTAGAGATTCTATTTTCTTATCTGCTGGACTACTGAATAATGATTTTCCTTTTTCTAAAATTTCTTCAGTAAATACTATATCTAATCCTTCATTGAAACTATTTACTTTCTTTGCATTCAAGTTATCATCTGAAAATCTTATTGGATATGCATCATGTACATTATCTTCAATTATTACAGATGGATCATGCGGACCTTTTGTTACTTTAGAAAGAGTTGATGTAATAATTTCAAATAATGCCTCAAATTCATCATCTGTAATTTCATTACTTGGTTTTTTAGAATCAATTCCTGATAATCTAATTATTTCTTCAACATATTTTTTCGGTAAACCTAATCCTCTACCTATAGTTTTTCCAATTCCACTAGAAGAAAATAACTCTCTAAATGATTCTTTTGTTAAATTTAAAATATCTAATCCATCTTCTGGAGGTGGAATGTAATCTAATCCTACACGAAGTTGTCTATGTCTTACGTCAATTGAATGTAAAAGTGCTAGAATTTTTTTATCACCATTGCATAAAATGATATTTCCATCTCCAAAAAATTCTACAATTAGGATGAACTCCTTTTCAAAATTTGTAAATGTAAAGTAAGCAATTCTTTCGGTACCAATTTGTTCAATTTTTGTTAGTTTTGCTCGTAAAAGATCGCTACGTAATCTTCTTAACATTTTATTTGGTTCAATTGTATCAATTTTCTTATCTGTAATCCACATTCCTATGCTAGAAACCATTAACATGATGTCAGGTTTTGTTGTATGATGTAATTTGAATAAAAGACTATTTCGATTTATTCCCCAAATATTACTTGCATAGTATCCACTAGTCTTTTCTCCAATGTCATCTACCAGATATACTAATTCAATTCCCGCAAGAGTCATGGTATTGCAATTTTTTTTGGAAATTATACTCTTACTATTGCCTAGTGACTGCCAAAGATTTTAAACGAGGCATTTCTGAGTCAACTCAAGAAATTCAAATGGCAAAGTTCAAAAAAAAGAAATTTTCAGCAGATAAACCAGATCCTAAGGATGAAAATGACGATCTTCCAGAAATTGAAGCAACAGAAGATGAGAAAAAAGCAATTGCCGAAGCAACAGGATCTGCAGAAGAATCTGAATCTGAATCTAAACTTGATCCTAAACCTGATCCTACCGAGGACCCAATGGATAAATCTGCAACAAAAAAACTTACAGATAGATTATTTTGGTTAAGAATTGCTGTTGCAATTGCTGGTGGTATTATAGCAACATTTGCATTTGAAGATATTGTTGATGTTGAAGAAAAACGTTGGACATCAATTGGTTTTATGATTATGTTATTTATCGCAACTGCAATAATTGCCAAGTCTTGGAAAATTAGAATTGCAAATAGGAAAAAATACGTTACAACTGGAATAGGTAGTTTTGTATTCATGTATCTATTCATTTGGATATTTAGTTACACAGTAGTTAATGCTACCACCAGTCAATCAATGATTCCTGGTCTATAATTACAAAATGTGGAAATCAAAAACTCCTGGAATTCCAGATGAAGAATTTGAAAGAACGGAATCTGTACCAATTACTAAAGAAGAGATTCGTGCTATACAAATTAGTAAAGGTAGACTTTCTGTAGGACAAACTGTTTTAGACATTGGATGTGGTAGTGGTTCTGTAACAGTAGAAGCTGCAATTCAAGTTGAAGAATCAGGTAAAGTAATTGGTGTTGACATTGATTCTAATGCAATTGAATTAACAGAGAAAAATCTAAAAAAATTTGGAATATCAAATTATACATTAATTGAAGGAAATGCTAAAGAAAAAATTTCAGAACTTCCTCAAGCAGATACTGTATTTATTGGTGGAACAGGTGGTGATACAAAAGATATAGTAGAACTATGTCAAGATAAAATCAAATCTGGTGGAAGAATTGTAATTGGTGTTATTCTAATTGAAACACTTTATGCTGTATTGAAAACAATTGAAAAATTAGACTTTGAATCAATCGATATCACACAAATTACAATTGGAAAGAGTCGAAAGACTAAAACAGGCACAATGATGCTTGCACGAAACCCAGTTAGTGTTATTTCTGCTACAAAAAAATAATCTAGCTTTTTAATTGGGAACAAAATCATCTTTCTTATGTCTCAATTAACTGGAATTGGAGTTGGTCCTGGCGATCCAGATTTACTTACTGTAAAAGCAGTAAAAGCAATTCAAGATGCTGATATGATAATGTGTCCTGCATCCGCAGAAGATAGACCTAGTATTGCTCTGTCAGTTGTTGACACATTAATTGATAAATCAAAAAATCAGGAAATTGTGAAACTGATTTTTCCAATGACCAAAGATAAAGATATTCTTGAGGCACATTGGAAAGAAAATTCAAAAATTATGGCAGAAAAAGTTTTGTCAGGAAAAAATGTTGTTTATCTAACGGTTGGTGATCCATATCTTTACAGCACATGGATCTACATGCACCGAGAAATTAGTAAAAAACATCCTGAAATGAAGATTACAGTAATACCTGGAATTGTTTCAATGTTCACCTTTGCATCTAAAGTTGGAATAAGTATAGCTGAAGGGGCAGAAAAAGTTTCAATTATTCCGTCTTGTTATGATTTAAGTTCAGTTAAAGAAATTGCAAAGAATTCAGAGGTATTGGTATTTCTTAAAGACGGTAGATATTTTGATCAAGTGATTGAACTAGTTAGAGAGTCTGGATTTCCAGAAGATTCTATATTTGCAATTGGTCAAGATTTAGGTACAGACAAAGAAATTATTAGAAAATTAAGACTAGGTGACGTAAATGATGACACACTTACAACAAAGTACTTTTCAATTTTGGTGATAAAACGTGTCTAAGGTATATTTTGTTGGTTGCGGTCCTGGCGACCCCGATTTAATCACCATAAAGGCAAAAAAATTGGTTCAAAAGGCTGATGTAATCGTTTACTCAGGTTCACTGATTCCTCCTGAGATTCTAAAATATAATAAAAAAGGGAAAAAACATGATGCAGCAAAACTTGTTCGTGAAGAAATATTTGATTTACTTTTTAAAAATTCAAAAAAAGGAAAAACTGTAGTTAGATTACATGACGGTGATCCTGCAATTTATGGTGCAATTAGAGAACAGATTGATAATTTAGAAAAAAAAGATATAGAATCAATTGTCGTACCTGGTGTTACATCATTTTTGGCATCTGCAGCAGCACTTGGAACACAATTAACTTTACCTGGAATTACACAAACAATGATTATTACACGTGCAGAATCAAGAACTAAAGTTCCTAAACGTGAAAAAATTTCTGAACTTGCAAAGCATCAAGCAACTTTAATTTTTTATCTTAGTGTTCATTTACTAAATAAAATTTCAAAAGAAGCAATTGAAGGTGGATACAAAAAAACTACTCCAGTTGCTGTAGTTTACAAAGCAAGTAGAAAAGATCAAAAAATAATTCTTGGTACACTTACAGATATAGCAAAAAAAGTAAGAGATGAGAAAATCAAAATGACTGCAATTGTTATAATTGGAGATGTAATAAAACCAAAATCTTATGAATATTCTAAACTATATGATAAAACCTTCTCACATGGTTTCAGAAAAGCAAAGAAAACTAAGAAAAAAGATTAACTTTATTGGAAATTCCCATACTTTTGAGGTTTCTTTGTAATGCTTTTGGACTTTTCGTTGTATAAATTGATAAAGAATTTCTTGTAGATTTTGGTCCTTTTAGTTTAGAAATTTTTATTGCTATATCTTCAGCTGGATCCAAAAATTCAACTTTTTTTAAATATTTTTTCATAAATGGTAAAAGAAATGGAAGGTGTGTACTTGAAAGTGTTGCAAATTTTATTTTATTTTCTTTAAATTCATTTTTTAATACTTTGAGTATAATTTTAACACAATTTTTTTCATCGGTTAAAAATTTTCCACTCTCTACTAATTCAACTAATTCTGAACAATTTATTTTCCATACACCCTTCAAATCATTAAATTCTGATATGTAATTATCCAATTCTTTACTTTTTGTAACAATCTCTGTTGCAAGTATTGCAATGTTACCTGGTTTCTGAATTTTTTCAAGTGGGGGTAAAACTGTAATTATATTTTTTGGTAATTTTTCTCTAAAAAGTAATGATGGTGTATTTGATGCAAGAACTATTACATCCGGATCAAATCTTTCTGAAATTTTTTTAATTGTATCTGAAACTATTTTATATAATTGTGATTTTGTTTTCTTTCCATATGGAAAGTTCTTTTTATCTGCCAGATAGACGATATCTGATTTTGTCTTTTTTTGAATTGCCTTAATTATTGATAAAGAACCTAATCCTGAGTCAAAAACAACAATTTTCATCTTCATTCATGTATGATTGGTTAGCTAAATTTAGTCTAGTGTTGATCTTATTCCACACTTCTAATTAAGAGCATTTTTTTCGAGACTACACATGCCATCATTCCATAAAGCATGGGCACGTCAAGAAACAGCAGGTATGACTGACAAGTTTCGTGATACCTTGAAACCTCAAGGAGCATTGAAACCAAGAATTCAGAATGCTGTTAACAAACTACAGACACAAACTTCTAAGATGGACACTATGTTGGGAAAACTCGAGCAACGAGATCAACAATTATTCCAACGTGTCGTCACAGCAGTTCAAAATCATGATAAAAGTGCAAGCACTGTTTTATCAAACGAACTAGCAGAAGTTAGAAAAGTAAAAAAGATGCTTGGCGGTGCAAGAATGTCCTTGGAACAAGTTCAATTAAGACTTTCAACAATTCATGACCTCGGTGATGCAATGGTTGCAATTGGACCTGCAATGGGTACAATGAAGAGCCTACAATCATCATTAGGTAAATTCATGCCAGAAGCAGATTCAGAATTGAACGCAATGACCCAGACATTAAACGGACTTATGGTCGACTCGATCTCCGGTGATTCATTTAACATGGAATCAGATGCATCTAGTGAAGAAACAAATAAAATTCTTCAAGAGGCATCCGCAGTTGCAGAGCAACAAATCGGTGACAAGTTTCCATCAGTACCTTCAATGGAGCTTCCAACTCAAGAATACAAACAAACAACATCAACTTCAAGTTTTGAGTAGTTAGCCTTCTTCTTTTATTTTCTACCTATGTAACTAATGCACATTGTGATAAATTGCATCATCTCACTACTTCCCATCTTTGAGCTACCCTCTGTTCTGTTTACAAAAACTGTTGGAACTTCTAATCCTTTCATTCCTAGTTGTTTTAGCTGATGTAAAACCTCAATTTGAAATGCAAAACCATCTGAACGAATTTTATCAAAATCAACTTTTTCAAGTGTTTTTTTCTTAAACATCCTAAATCCACTAGTTGAATCCCTGATCTCTATTTTTGCACAAATCCTGGCAATTGCACCTGCAACAGAATGTGTTGCTTTTCTTCCAATTCCCCATCCTATAACATCAGAACCTTCCACATGTCTACTTGCAACTAAGAAATCAAAGTTTTTTATTTTTTCAAGCATGTTTGGAATTTCACTGGGTTGATGTGAATGATCTGCATCCATTTGAAGAACCAATTCGGAATCAAGTTTTTCTAAAACATGTCTAAATCCTTCTTTGTATGCTGCACCTAATCCCATCTTTTTTGGTCTCTGAATTACTGTAATTTTTTCATATTTTGTACCTAATTCTCTTACAATATCTGCAGTTCCATCTGGGGAAGAATCATCTATAATTAAAATATCTAATCTTTCAACGAACTGTTTTATTTTTTCAAATAATTCATTAATTAGACTAGGAATAGTCTCTGCTTCATTATACGTTGGAATTACAATTGCTAATTTCATAAAATTTCATCATTACCTTAGAAGAAATATCTTATGGATATGCTGTCTCTTTTGCAAGAATTGACTCTAATTCTGAAATATTCACACGATTTTGAGCCATGTCGTCTCTTCTACGAATGGTTACCGTGTTATCCTCTTTTGTTTGATGGTCTACTGTTATTGCAAATGGTGCACCAATTTCATCTAATCTTCTATACCTTCGTCCAATTGCACCTGAATGATCTAAAAAGGAATCAAATTTTGTTCTAATAAGACGATAAATCTCATCTGTTTTTTCTAAGAGACCATCTTTTTTCACCAATGATAAAACTCCCACATGTGTTGGAGCTAAATATGGTTTAATCGATAAAACCATTCTTTCATTTTCTTTATCTTCCCTTAGTGAATGTTCTAAAATTGTGTAAAGACTTCTATCAATACCCATTGAAATTTCAAATACATGTGGTAAAACTTTCTCATCATTATCCATGACCTCAAATTTTTCTTTACTCTTCTTTGCATGACTTGATAAATCATAATCTGATCTGTAGTTACATGCTACCAACTCTAGCCATCCAATTGTTGTGTTCACTTCAAAGTCAAATGCAACATCTGCGTAGAATGCTTTTTCTTTTTCTCCAAGCTTTCTGAATCTACTTTTTTCCATATCGATTCCGGTCTTTTCATAAAATTCTGTTAATAATCCAAGATAGTATGCAACAAACTTGTTTGGGATTACTCCTTTCTCTACTGCTTCTTTACATGTCATTACCTGAATGTCATCTGAAATTTGAATTCTTAATGTGGTATTTTCAATTTCTGAGAATTTTTCTAGATCGTTTAGTTTACCTGGATTACAAAAAACCTCAATTTCTGCTTGATAAAACTCTCTTAATCTCAAAAGACTTTGTCTTGGAGCGATCTCATTTCTGAAACTTTTTCCTACTTGAGCTATTCCTAATGGAAGTTTTCCACGCATTGTTTTGAATAATCTTGGAAAATCAACAAATATTGATTGACATGTCTCGGGTCTAAGATACGCTTCTACATCTTCAGGACCAATTCCAACTCTAAACATCATGTTGAATTTTTTTGCAGAGTCAAATTCACCTTTACATTTTGTACAAACAATATTTTTTTCTTGAATCATTTTATCAAAATCTTCTAAATCCGCACTTTCAGGAATCTCAACATTAGCAATTTCTGAAATTAATTTATCAGCTCTAAATGTCAATCCACATTTTTTACATTTTATTATTGGGTCTGCAAAATTACCGAGATGACCTGATGCCTCAAAAACTGATTTTGACATTATCTGTGAGCCATCAATTTCAAGCATTCTATCTCTTCTTACTAACTCTCTTCTCCATAATTCGAGAAATTTATTTTTTACACTAACGCCTGTTGGTCCATATTCCCAAAAACCTGCTTGGGCATCTCCATAAACCTCGCAACTTGGAAAATAAAATGCTCTTTCAAGTGCAAGTTTCATCACGCTTTCGTAATTCATACTAAAACTCTAAAACAATCATGGAATAAATGCGTAATTACTCATGCAAGTGACTTTGCCTTTCTAATATTCTCAAACTCATCTCTCGTATCATCAATTGGTGTTTCTAAAACGATTGGAATTTTATTTTTATTCATAATTTTAACTACCTCTCCTAATCCTTCGTTTCCAATCTCTCCTAATCCAATATGATTATGCCTATCCAAATTTGAATTTAATTCTCCTTTTGAATCATTTAGATGTAAAATTTTCAAGTTTTTTAATCCAACCGTATCATCAAACTCTTTCATTGTTTTTTTTACAGCAGCTTTAGTTCTCAAATCATATCCTGCAACAAATGCATGACATGTATCTAAACAAACTCCAAATTTTTTTACTGGTTTACATTTTGCAAAAATTTCAGCAAGCTGTTTAAAATCAGAACCAACAGAATTTTTTTGTCCAGCAGTATTTTCAAGTAAAATCATAACATCTGCCTTTGTTTTTGCAACCTCGTTTAATGCATTAGTGAGTCTCTTAATTCCATTTTCTTCTCCTGAACCTTTGTGACTTCCTAGATGTGTAACAAGATATGGGATTCCTAACTTGTCACATCTTTTGACTTCTTCAATCATTGATTTTATTGACTTTTCATACCCTTCATCTTCAGGTGTAGAAAGATTTGGTAAATATGGCATATGTGCACATGTTGCCATTCTGTCAATATCTGAAGCTTCGAGTTTTTGTTTATACTTCTCCGCTTCTTCTAAATCCAAATCTTTTGCAAACCAGCTTCTTGGACTTCTAGTAAAAACTTGAAATGCTGAGCATTCTCTTTCAATTGCATTATCTACCCAACTCTCTAGAGAACCAGATTTGGATATATGCGCACCAATCTGCATACATTTTCTAAAATTTATTACAATTTAAACTAGAGATCTAATGAAAATAGCAATTTTATGATTGCAATTTTTAAACTAAGTTGGTACACTATTGTTATGGTTAATCTTGGAAACGATGAAATTGTAAAATATCCTTTTTTAACAGAAGCTGGAAAATATCTAAATGATCTGGGATTCTCATTAGAACAATTTGGAACCGATCCCGATCTAAAAAAAATTGTTGATAATGCTTTTGAAAGAATTATCACCTCATCAGAAGGAAGAATTTTCAAATCTGATCCATCGTCTAATAATTCTGCATTACCTTTAGAGATATTCTCATTCTTGATTGCTGTAATCTTACTAAAGCTATCTGGAATGAATACCTTGATCAGAAGATTTTCACTAGCAGAAGCTCGTCGTGCAGAAAAATTTCTTGAAAAAGATTTAATGAATCATCAAGATATCACAAAAGCAAAACTTTCACTTCAAATACTTCAAGAATTATTTTCTGTAACTGTAGAAAAAATAGATGAAGAATTTACAATTTTAGTGAGTGATTATCTAAAACACTCTATTAATTTTCATGAGCGTGAATGGAAATTAATTAATCGTAAGGTCACAAATGGCAAGGTTCACCTCACACCACATGAAACCGTAAGATTAGTTAGAAAAGAACTTGACAGACATATCTACACAAAAATCAATTCATCATCAACTCCTGAAATGATAATTGGATTTGAGACATATGTTGATAAACTAAAACAACTTGCAAAAAAATTCGAAGTAAAAACAGTAGAGTCAAAGGAATTTCCTCCATGCATAAAGCATGCAATAGAAGTTTTAGAAAAAGGAGAAAACTTACCACACTCCGGAAGATTCCTACTTGCAACTTTTCTCTTAAACAAAGGGCAGACTGTTGAACAAATTGCACCTTTATTCAAAAATGCACCAGACTATAATCCAAAAGTTACAATTTATCAACTGAATCAACTTTCTGGTATATCTGGTACTACCGAATACAAATCTCCATCTTGTGAAAAGGTAAAGAGTCAAAACCTTTGCTTTCCTGTTCCTGCATGTGACACAATAATCAATCCTCTTCAATTTGGGAGAAAAAGAGTATGAATGGAAAAGATGTTACATTTTTAGAAGATACATTCAAAAAATTTTATTTTGAACATTTTGATCTTTTACATGTACCTGATGATCCTAATCAAAGAGAATTTGGTTACCAAAAATTTAACGGAGGAATGAATAGACATATTTCATTAAAATCCGATAAAGAACTGCACTTACTTTTAATGCAAAACAAACCTTCTGATGTTTATTGTTCTAATGCACGATACATGTTCCCAAATTTACCAATGTCTGAAAAAGATTGGCAAAATGCAGAGCTAATTTTTGATATTGACGCAAAAGATCTAAGAAAAGAACACCCCAAAAATAACACATTAATCAAATGCTCTGAATGTAATGAAATTTCTGAACTTGGTGAATCATGTCCTAAATGTAATTCCACAAAACTTTCGTTTACCACACTAACATGTGATGACTGTATAAAATCAACAAAAGATGAGGTTTTAAAACTAAACAAAATTCTCATAGATGATTTAGGAATTAATGAAGAAAATATCAAGATCTTTTTTTCTGGAAACGAGGGATTTCATATCTATGTTCATAAATCAGAATACGAAAGTGTTGGTTCTAGAGAACGAGCGGAACTTTCTGATTACATAATGTTTCGTGGAGGTATTCCTGAAACATTTGGATTCAGAAAATTTAACACAAACAAATCATCTCTTCCAAAATTTGATGATGTTGGATGGAATGGAAGACTTGCAAAACATTTGTTTCAAACAAAATCAAACCGCTCAAAAATTTCCCAAGAAATACTCTCTGGTGGTTATGCATTATTTCAAAAAAAGTTAGAAAATTTTAGAGATTCAATTGGAATAAAAATTGACCCAAATGTCACACAAGATATTCACAGAATTTTTAGATTACCTGGCTCCATTAACAGTAAGAGTGGTCTTACGAAAATTTTCGTAGAGGATCTGAAAAAATTTGATCCATATACTGATGCATGCTTTATTGATGATGAAGAAATCGAAGTTGCAGCAAATTGTCCGATCGAGTTTTCATTAAAGAAGAAAAAATTTGGACCATTTAACAATGAACAAGTATCTGTACCAAAGTTTGCAGCAGTCTATATGATGTGTAAAGGCGTAGCATCATGCGTGTAATCTAAGATTTTTTTGTAATTCTACCAATAAGGTATTAATTTAATGAAAATCGAGTTTATTCAACTTGTACAGCGCCAAAAATGAAGACAGTAGTCAACCACCACCAGATGCTGGCAAATTTATCAAAATTGGTATTATTGCATTAATCGGAATTATAATTTTTGCATTGGCTGGAAATCAAGCCGTAGTTTTGTCAATGAATGTGACAGAATTTGCTGATGTATTTACAAAACCACTAATGTTTGCATTGATAGGTGGAGTCACTCTTGCAAGTATAGCATTACTTCGAGTTAACGTAGTTGGCAGATCATCAATTTTCTGGTTTGCTATAACTAGCGTAATCAACATGATGAACCGTGGTCCACAAGATCAAGTTCAACAAACTGTACCAAACTTTTCTGAATTCAAATTATCTGGCGTACAATTTGCAATATGGCAAATCACAAAAATTCTTCTCTTTGGTGCATTCTTTGCAAATCTCATGTTTGGATTTGGTTTACTCTACATGGTAGAAGGAAATGATTTAGGCGTTGAAAATATTACAACACTATTCTCGCTTCCATTTGTAACTCCACCAAATGATCCAATGTTTGCAATGGATAACGTAACACCGATGATTCCTTCACTTCTAATTATAATTCCACCAATCATTGGAGCGATTGGACTTCGTCTAATCCTCTTTGTAGGAATTCATTACATAATCAAAGTTGTTACACTCTACCTACATGATACGAAAGAAGGAAAACCAAGATATCTTAACTACATGGCCACAATTGAGGCTGTAATTGGAATAGGAATAATCTGGGCTGCCTTTAACATGTTCTTTACAGATACTATTGATTATAACACTAGATATGCAATAGGTGGAACTTTTGTTGTAGGATTTGCATTAATTGCATTTTCAATCTTTGATAGAATGCGTGCACGTGTTTTAACACACATGTTCAAACGTGATGTATACATTCGTGTTGCAGCAATCATTGCCATTGCTCTCATCGTAGGAATTGCAATGGGTGTAAACAACAGTGTTGCAGATGCAAAAAAGATTGAATATCTTGGACCATACACTGCACAACAAATTGGTGTTAATCGTCATCTTGCAGAACTTGATTTGATTAATGAAAATACCCACGAAGTACAAATTACATCTGTTAATCCAAACGTAATTGATTCTTACATTGACGCTAATGAAGATGTACTAAGTAAGATTCGTGTATGGGACTGGAACGCTGCATTTGCAAAATTAAAACCAGAGATTGGTCTTATTCCTTATGTAGACTTTGAAGATAATGATATTTTGAGATTTGACGATAAACTTTACTGGACTGCATCAATGAAACCAATACTTCCTTCATCTGTAAGCCTTGAAAATCAATGGTATAACGAGCATTTGGTATACACACACGTGCCTGATGGATTTCTTACACTAGAAGCAACAGAAGGAAAAATTGTTGATAGTTCTGAATTATTCCAACAAAGATCAATTTACTATGGTGAAGGTGGATTGTTAGATGAAACCTGGTCTGGTTACCCCGTAAATCGTGAAACAAGTGCAGAGCTCAATGGTGCAAAATATGATGGAATGGGAGGAGTTGACGTACCACCACCACTCTCATGGATCTTCGAACCAAACTTTATCCTATCTTACCCTGGTGAATCACTTCACATTATGAGATACAAAGATGTCAACGATAGAATGCAAACACTTTATCCTTATTTCTTGTATAACATGTTTGGAAAAGAACTAGATTCCTATCCTGTAACTGATGGTACTAACACATATTGGCTTGTTCCATTAATTGTTGGATTTGATACACGTGATGTTCCATATTCTGCTGGAAATCCATATCTTAGATTAGCAGGATTTGCACTTGTTGATACATACAACGGTAACATTGATCTGATAAAAAATGGTGATGACTTTTTCTCAAACATGCTGATGGCACAATATGATGATCAAATAATTGATACACCTGCATGGCTAGAAGAACAAATTCGTTATCCAGAGGAATTATTCAACTGGAAAACAGAAATGTACAACATTTACCATGTAACTGATGTTGAAACATTCATTCAAGCAAACGAGTTTTATGAAATTCCTAGAGGACTTGATACATATTACATTCAAGCAAAACCACCTGGATTTGAAGAAACTGAATTCATCGGACTCTTATCCTTAGAACTTCGTGGTTCACAAGGACGTAACTTGGCAGGATACATGATTGTAGAAAATGATATGGATAAACTTGGTAAGATGACCTTCTATGAAGTTCCATTAGATTCTGAAACAAAACTTTTGGGACCAACTTCAGTAAGAGAAGCACTTGACCGTGATCCTGACTTTGCACAACTCAAAACCTTGTTGAGAAACCCAAGAATTGGTGATAATATTTTGTATCGTGTAGGAGATCAAGATACTTACTTTATTCCGGTATACACTGCAGGAGCTGGTGGTTCTGTAGCACAATTAGGTACTATCGCTGCAGTAGGTGCTGGATTTACAGGAGAGTATTATGTTGGTTTAGGTGATACACAAGAAGACGCATTTGAAGCATACCTACAAAAGCTATCTGGCGTTGTCTCTACTAGTAAAACTGGTGAAACTATAATACAATTAGACAAAGATGAAAGATTCGAAAAAATCATGGAAATGATAAGCAATAGTGGTTTAACAATTACAAAGCCAACTGCAATTCAAATTCCATTATCATTTGAAGAAGGTGAAATTGTATTCTTTAATGAATCTGATAAAGCCGCAACTGAGGAAATGATTAATGAGTTCATGAGCAAATACGCTATAGGAACATCTAGAGTATTGATGTGGGAAGAAGATACTTCTCTATACTTTGGAGTAATTAACACTGTAGACGGAATTGCTGAAATTCACTACATCAAGATTCAGATTGGAAAAGACTAACCGTGCTACTTTTAGTAGATAACGGCTCTGTCTTTACAAAAGATATTTCAAGCACACTTTCAAAATCTGATGTAAAATTTGAGCAAAAATCATTTGATGAGATTAGTTTAGATGAAATAAGAAAATACGACTCATTTATTTTATCTGGTCGGCGTCAGAACGATTCACAAATGAATGCAAAAAATTCAAAGATTATCTTACATGCAGTAAATGAAAAAAAGAAACTCTTAGGAATCTGTTATGGTGCTGAAATCCTTGCTCTTGCTCTAGGTGGAACCATTCGTAAATCTTCTGTTATCAGAGGTGAACAAGAAATTGTTTCAAATGAAAGTGATTTGAGTGATGGAAAAAAAACAGTCTTTGAAAGTCATTCATATGAAATTTCTAAACTTGGTAACTCACTAGACTCTATAGCAAAGTCTGAAAATTGTAAAAATGAGATTGTAAAACATAAAGAACTGTCAATTTATGGCACACAGTTTCATCCAGAGATGACTGAAGACGGTCAAACAATGATTACAAAATTTACAAAACTTTGATGATATTAATATGATAAAATTATTGAATCAACATGAGTGAAGATTCTGGACATGAACTAGTTTTACCACCAATTTCTGATGATGATAATATTTGCCTACCACTTTCAATAAACGCAGTAGCCAAGTACTGGAATATTGATCTTCCAATCGCAGAAGCAAACGAAATTGCATCAAAATATGTAGGAATGAACGGCAGTATCTTAATTGAAGGTATTAATCTTGCAGAACGACATGGACTTACTAGTTTAATTTTACATTCTAGTATTGCAGAATTAAAACAGGTAATTGATATGGGAATTCCCCCAATTGTAATTTTACCTGGATTGCATGATGTGGTACAACATGCATCAGTAATTTCTGGATATGATGATAATGAAAAAACAATTTTTCATTATGTTCCAGAACAAAAACCATCTGAAGAAGGAATTCAGGTAGGTGTTATACCAGAAAAAAGATTTGAAAAACTCTGGTCTGAAGATGGATGTTTAATGGTTCTGTTAGGTCCAACTGATATCATATCTGCGCTCAAGTCTGATCAAAATAAAACAAAATCAAATAGACTGTGCTTTGAATCTGAAAAACTTAGTTTACAAAAACAAACAAAGGAAACAACTGACTCATTAGAGAAAGCCATTGAAATTAATCCAGATAATTCTACAGCATTATGTCTTTTAGGAGGAGTACTAAACGAGCAGAATAATCCGGAATGTGTCTCATACTATGAAAAAAGTCTTGAAAAAAATGAAAACTGCTATTTGGCTTACCGAGGTCTTGGAAATTTCTATTTAAAAAATCAGCAGTTTGATAAATCTGAAGAAAATTATACCAATGCAATTAAAATTAATGATAACAGATTTGGTCCTATATACAAAAATCGTGGTTATGTAAGACAACAACAAAATAAAATAGAACAAGCTAAAGAAGACTATCAAAATTATATCAAATTCACACCAAACGCAAAAGATCGTGGAATGATAGAACGTGCATTAAATGAAATGTAATTAAAATTATTGCTGAACTAATTTTTTCTTTTTTACAGGTTTATTCTGATGTTGAACCAGTATAATTTCTTCTTCTTCTTGCATCTGAATCATTGCTTGCTCAAATAATTCAATTAGATGTTGGCAATTTTTTGATTTTACTTTAGAATATTCCGAAAAAGTTTCTGCAATTTCATTATAACTCATGAAACTACTCCTGCTTTATTTTATATAAAATCTTACAATCAAATCACTCGATCAGAATTATATACTTTGGATTGTTATCAGAGACATGCTTGATGCAAGATGTCCTGAATGTGAAAACGTCGCTAAAGTAAACGATGAAATTACAAAAGTCACCTGTCCTCATTGTAAATTTGAGGCAACATATGAAAAATATCTTGAAATCATGAAAGATCAAGCACTTAACATGGCTACTGATTATATTCCTGATAGACCTGGTTTTTAATTACCAAACTGATCCTTTATCTGAACAATCCATATGCGATCCACATCTAGGACAGATAAGATGACATGCCTGTACGTCGAGCATTATTTCATTACATCTTGGACACTCGACTTTTTCTTTCATGGTTGGTGTACAAGAAAATCGAATTAAAGATTTTTTGCAAATTAAAATTGTCCAAAGGTTAATTAGTAGTTCACAAATTTTTGAGATCGCAATGGCTAATTTCAAACTGACAATTTCAGATGTTAAAGGCAAATCTATCACCAAAGAACTCAAAGAAGGAGATGCAAATCCACTCATGGGTCTAATAGTTGGTGCAGAGACTGATGCTGCAATTGTAGGATTAGCCGGTAAATTGAAAATTACCGGTGGTAGTGACAAGTCTGGTGTTCCAATGAGAGGAGACCTTCATGGAATGGCAAGAAAACGAGTTTTACTATCAAAAGGAGTTGGACTACAGGATACTGAAAAAGGATTGAGAAAAAGAAAACTTGTCAGAGGAAACACAGTTTCTGACGAAATATTCCAAGTAAATTGCAAATATGATGGAGAAATAAAAGATGAAGCACCTCCAGCAGAAACTGAAGCTGCAGCAGAAGACGCACCTAAAGAAGAAACTAAAAAATAATCATATCAAGGGTTTTAATTTCTAAATACACACTATCATTATTGAAATACAAAAAGTCACTTTTTGTCTTTAGACGTGATTATCGTTTAGATGATAACACTGGTTTAATTCAAGCTTGTGAAAATTCTGAAGAAGTTATACCTTGTTTTTTATTTGAAAAAAGTTTGATAAATGAAAATAATCCAGTTTTTGCAAAAATGCGTATTAGATTTATGATTGATTCACTAAAAGATTTGTTTGAGCAAGCAAAAAATTGTAATATTCTAATCAAACAAGATTCTATTTCTTCACTAATCTCATCCTCTGTAAAACAAGACAAAATTAATGCTGTCTTTATGAACCGAGATAATTCACCATATGGTAGATTACGTGATAATCATTTCAAACTCGTATGTGAAAAAAATAATATTGATTTTGAGGCATATGGTGATCTTTTACTACGTGACGCAGGTTCTGTATTAAAGCAAGATGATACACCTTATCTTGTATTTACTCCGTTTTATCGTGCAGCATCTCAGTATAAGGTGAGATCACCACGAAAATTTACTCACAAAAACTTGATCAGTTCAAATCAAGACTCTGATAACACAATTTCTAAACTTGAAAAAATAATTCCAGATACTACCGTAATCAAAGGAGGAAGAAAAAATGGTCTTAAAATTTTAGAAAATTTTGATGATATTGCAGATTATAATGTACAAAGAAATATTCCTTCAAAACCTACATCACAACTTTCTACACATAATCGTTTTGGAACTGTTTCAATAAGAGAAGTCTATCAAGCAGCCTCCAAATTTTTTGGAACTGATCATTCATTCATATCTGAATTATACTGGCGAGATTTTTTTTCACATCTAATGTTTCATTTTCCATATTCACAGAAAAAAGAATTTCAAGAAAAATATCAAGATCTAAAATGGTCTCACAATAAAAAGAAGTTTGAAAAATGGACTGATGGGATTACTGGATTCCCTATAGTGGATGCTGGTATGCGTGAACTAAAACAAACGGGTTTCATGCATAATCGATGTAGAATGATTGTTGCATCATTTCTCACAAAGGATCTTCAATGTGATTGGAGACTTGGCGAAAGACATTTTGCAAAATATCTGATTGATTATGATCCATGTGTTAATGCAGGTAGCTGGCAATGGTCTGCATCTACTGGTTGTGATGCTCAACCATATTTCCGAGTCTTTAATCCATGGCTACAACAAAAAAGATTTGATCCTGAATGTGTATACATAAAAAAATGGGTTCCAGAATTAATTGATGTTTCCACAAAAGAGATTCATGAAATTGAAACTAAACCATTGGATGAATCAATAAATTATCCTAAACCAATGGTAGTCCACAAAGAGGAATCAGCTCGTTCAAAAATAATGTTTAAGGTTGTTTAATTGCCAAGTCTCAAATATTCTTCTTTGTAATTTTTTACATGAATCGACTAATTTTTGCTTCAATAGCTATAATGGCGGTATATTTTCTAGTTATGGGCATTGTATTTCCAGATACAATGTCATTAACAGAAAAAAAAATAACATCACCATTTTTTGTTACGTCATTAGATAACCAATCAATCTCTAGCGGAGAGTCAATTGATCTAATCATTGATTCAGGAGTAACTGGTGGAGATTCTGATATGTTAATACTAATCATTGGTTTTCCTGACGCAAAATCTTTTGATGAAATAAAAATCAAATCAAGTGAGTTTACACAATCAGCAAAATTTTTTGAGATTGGTGATGAAGTAAAAACATACTATCCTAGTGATTTTAAAATTGCAGATTATCCTTTATTACATATCTTTAATATGCCAAATCCAATTAATAAAAAACCAATTTTACAATTAGAAATTTCTCCAGAAAATTTAGGTGAATTTAGAATTTTTACTAAAGCAAAATCTGCTCCATTTACTGTAGATTCAATCTTTCCAAAAGGTGGATCAGTAGATGAAGATAATGAATTTGTAGAAAAAAAGGTGATTATAGTTGAGTGATCAGATATCTGAAATAAAAGAGAATATTCCTTTTTGGAAAATTGTCATACCCTACATTGTTTTAGGAATGGGTGTTGTTCTTGTTACTGGTGCTGGTTCTTGGGACATTACTAATCATATATTGAATAAACCTGAATCTTTTTTTGCAGAACCTCATATCATTTTGTATGCTGGTGTAATTGTTTCAATTAGTGGCTTTGTTGGATTATTTTTACCCATAAAAAACAAAAATATTTTCAACCTAAAATTTCCAAAACTTTTTTCTGGACTTGGAATATTTTTATTGATAATTGCAGGACCGTTAGATTTTTGGTGGCACGATACATATGGTCTTGATGGCCTATTGAGTCCTACACATTTAGTATTGATGACGGGAATGTTATTTACCAGTATTGCATCGGTGATAGGAATTATTCGGATTGAAAATAAATTAAAAAGAAAAACTGGTGTAATTTTACAAGGATTAATCTTTACCGGCGTATGGTTTTCACTTACCGGCTTTGCACATTCATTTTCTCTTCCTTTTTCAAAAACTGATTATTTTGATTTCAATCCAGAACCAACATTTGCAGCTATATTTGCAACAATTGTTTATCCAATTGTAATGGCATTCATTTTGATTAGTTCATCAAAAGTAAATCCTGGACGATTTGGTTACCTAAGTACAACTGGAGCATTTTACATTTTAATTATGATCTTGTCTGCTTTGTTGCCAAATCCTGTCTTAGTAGATGCTATACCATTTTATTTACTCAATCTAGTTCCATTTGTTTTAGCAGATGTAATAATAAACAAATCAAAAATAAAGAAATCTCATTACATTGCAGGTGCAATGATCGGTTCTAGTTTCATTTTTTCATATTTTCCTTTAATCACGTATACATACAATGAAGTTATGTTTCATCGACTTGTATGGCCTAGTATGATACCTTTAATTTATTCAGAATTCATAGTTGTAATTTTTCCTCTGTTAATAGCATGTGGCGCAGTATCAAGTGTTATTGGAACTATAATTGCGGTTAAAGTATCACGTAGAATTATCCTTTGACATTGTTTGTCGTAGACGATGTTGACCCATTCCAATTTTTTTGTGTCCTTGTTTGATTAATTCCATAGCACATTTGATAGATTCTTCGTATGTATGGTCCGAAAGTTTTCTTTCACATAAATTACAAATTGGATCTGTCATATCCTGTAATACACATTATAAGAAAAAAGGGTTGCTAATCGCCCAATTATCATTGTAAAATGTCTAATATGCAAATTATACTATGAACAAATTCTAGGATCCTTTTTTATATCAATTATCAAACGATTTGATATGACAAAACTTGTTGGAAAATTAGCAGCTTTAATGTTGATTAGTGTATTAGTTACATCCGTTGGTGCAACTCCTGCATTCGCTGATTGGGATAAAACAAGTTATCCTGCAATTCAAGGAACAATTCCTATTGCAGATGGTCAAGATTTTGCTGAGTTAAGCAACATTACATTAGTTGATGCAATGTCTACAGCTGAAGATGCTGTACCTGATAGTAAAGCAATTTATGGAAAACTTTCTGTGATTAACGGTTTTCTTGTATACAAAGTTGTAATGATGGATGATAACAGAGGTCATAACAAAGTTCTAGTTGATGCTGGAACTGGAGAACAACTTTACGTATCAGATGTTGTATCAAAAGATTCTTACAAAAACAAACGTTACTCTGATAAAAAATATGATAAAAAATATAATCAAAAAATGAAAGACTACTACAAAGACATGACTCCTGAGCAGATTGCTGAAAAGAAAAAACAGTTTAAAGAAATGGGTGATGCATGGAAGTCTATTTCACTTCAAGATAGAGCTGCTATGATTATTCATTTCATGCAAATGAAAATGCAATGGGATACAATGTCTGATGAAGCTAAAGAGCTAAAGAAACAAGAAATGAAAGAACAATGGAAAGAATTCCTGCCATTATCTCCTGAAGAAAAGAAACAAAAACTTGAAGATTATGTAAAATCTTTGAAAAACTAATCTGAATACTGTTTTATCTTTACAAGTGCGTTTTTAATTGGTTCTGAATCTTTTTGTGCCTCTTGTAAATCTCCTAATAACTTCATAAAATATTCTCTACCTGTATCTTGTGCCTTTGCAATATCTGATTGATGACATTCTAACGCTTTTTCTAAAGTGTCCAGATCCTCTTCTAATGATTGAGGAGATATTGTGCCTTGTAACATCTGTTCAATTTTTTTCATTGCTCCTATAACCATTGGATATCTTTTTTGTGCTTGCGATTGTAAAATAGGTGCAAACATAGCAGCTGCTTCTTTTAATTCCGGACTCTCACCTATTGATCGTAATCGTTTCTTGTAATGGACAAGTGATTTCAAAACGATCTCATATCCACCTTCATCTTTTAGAAATATTCCACCCAACCAGACTGACATACAACCAAGTTTTTTCCTTTCATTAAATCTCTTTGTAGGCATAAATTCTAAAAATTTGATCTCAAGTTATGATCTTAACGTCAATAATGAAATACTTGTTTTAATTGTCTTTTTTTTAAAAGAGCTAATAGAGAGGTTGTCATCAATTACTAACGTGTGTAGCAGATGAACACACAGTTATTGGTCTTAAACTTCTCATTTTTTTAACTAATTCCATTATATGATTTTATGAGATTGGTTTTTTAATATAAAAAAACGGCATTAAATTATGCTTACCACTCTACTTGAAAAAGTCTCTAATCGTCTTTGTTTAAAGTCTAATTCACAATTATCTATAATTTCAATTCTAGCAGTTACTGGACCTCTAATAATTCTTGTAGCAGGTATATGGGATGCAATTAATCATATTCAAAACTCACCGGAATTTTTCTGGTCAGATCCACATATTGTAGTATATGCCGGTGTTACACTTGTTGCCGTTGCATCTCTATTTTCTATCAATTTATTGATAAAAAATCCAATTAATGGAATTTTGAAACGTGGATTGCAACTTGTAATAATTGGTTCTATAATGCAAATTGTCTCAGGTTTTGGAGATTCCATATCTCATGATATGTTTGGAATTGATGGTTTGTTATCATTGACACATCAACCACTTGAGATTGGAATTGTTTTATCTGCATTAGGTGGATTTCTAATAATAAAATCTCGTCAAAATACTAATCTTAATGCATTTTTACCATTTTCAATTGTAACTTTTCTACTTATGACAACATGGCTTGCGTTTAATTTTGCATTATACTTTGGCCATTATATTCAATGTATGCCAATTCATCTGATATTTTCATCAGGTTGTTCTGTTCTGTAATTTTTCAACTTCATAAAAGATGTGAATAATAGTAATAATCCTCCTACAAACATAATTCCTGCTGGAATAATGATTTTATTTGCATCTGTGCTCCCAATTTCTATTTCATACTTCATACTCTCTTGAGAAAGATTTGTTACAATCATTGTATGCACGCCTGATTCTTTTACATCAAAGTATCTAATTGACATCTTTGTTTCAGATATTCCCTTTGATATGGTATTTTGGTCCTCATCAACAATTCTATAAAATACTCCTTGACCCTCAAATTCTGGAATTGTTATCTTGTAATATGCTATATCTTCTGCCTCAAAAAATAAGCTTACTTCATTAAATTCTGTCTGTTTTAATGACATTGTTTGTTGTATCTTATCTGATTCTGAAAATATGATTCCTGTACCAGATGCTCCAATTATTACCAGTAAAATGCTTATTTTGAATAGTGAAAGTCGCATATAATTTTTGCATATTTTTTTCAATAAATAATTTACCAAAATTTTTTAGAAAAAAACTTCTCTACATGCTTTTATTCTACAACTGTGTATACTAACCCATGATATACGAAGGTAAATGTCCTTTCTTCAAAGTAATTGATGAATTTATCTCACGATATATTCCAGATGAAGAAACAAAAAAACAGAAAAAATGATTATAATTAAACATTCTGAGAAGTCAGCATCTTCCGTAGTGGCTTCTCTCAACTTCACTTAGTGTGAATAGATCAATTTTATTTATGACCAACGCATAAACTATGCCATGATGTGGGAGAATGTTACTCCATTTCAAGTGGATAAATTATGGTCCCAAGTTGTCCATTATTACATTGACAAAAAAAAATTATCTAAAGAAGAGGCAAATAGAATTGCAGCATCTATTGTAAAAAAACAAATTGAAAAAAATACTTGTCAAAATATAGCTTGCCGACACTTAAAATCAAAACATCTTGGAGATAAACGGCAATGTATGGTAGTGACCTGTCCGTGCTCTGAATTTATGAAAAAAGCATGATCTATGTTTTAGTGATTTGAATTAGAAAATTTTTAGAGTCATTTTTAATCTGTCTCTTTTTTTCTTTTGACATTTTCTTGATATTAGAAAATACGGTCCAAAGTCTTGGATTATTTTCTAGTTTCTTTTTGTTTGTTAAAAAAAAGTTCCAGTAAAGATAGTTAAATGGACATGCATCTTCTCCTTCTTTCTTTTTTACATCGTATTTACAATCTTTACAATAATCTGACATTTTGTTGATATAATTTCCACTTGCAGCATAAGGCTTTGTTCCAACAATACCTCCATCTGCATAAAGAGTCATTCCATGCGTGTTTGGAAGTTCAACCCATTCAAACGCATCTGCATAAACTGATAGATACCAATCACAAACTTGTTTAGGATTAATTCCTGCAATTAATGAAAAATTCCCTGTAATCATTAATCGTTGTATATGATGAGCATAGGCGTCTTGTATTGTCTGATTCAAACAATTTTTCATGCAATTCATATCTGTTTTTCCTGTCCAATAAAATTCTGGAAGATTGTTTTTTGCATTAAAGTAATTTGTTTCTGAATATTTTGGCATTGTTAGCCAGTAAATTCCTCTAATGTACTCTCTCCAGCCTAGAATTTGTCTTACAAAACCTTCTACAGACTCTACTGGAATATTCTTTTTTTGTAAAACTTTGTCAATTACCTGCTTTGGTTCTAACAATCCTATGTTGAGATATATCGACAAAACTGAATGATATAGAAATTTTTCATCTTGTGCCATAGCATCTTCGTATGGACCAAATAATTCTAATCTATTTTCTATAAATTCATTCAAGCTTTTTGTTGCATCTTGATGAGTTGTTCCAAACCAAAATGCTTCTAAATTACCAAAGTGTTTTGGAAATTTTTCTTTTACATCTTCAATTACCTGCTTTGTAATCTTATCTGGTTTATGTTCCAAGGGTTTTGGAATATTTGGATAATTTTTTGGTAATCGCTTTCTATTCTTTATATCATAATTCCATTTTCCTCCTTGGGGTTTTCCATTTTCATCAATCAATATGTTGTATTTTTTTCGCATCATTTGGTAAAATGTCTCCATCTTTAGTTCTTTTTTACTCGTCGCCCATTTCTCAAACTCATTAATATTACAAAAAAATCTCTCATCCTCAACTATTGATACTGGAATTTTTACAATTTTTTTCCATTTTTTTATTTCTTGTAAGACTCGATATTCACCAGGATGTGTTATCACAATTTTTTTTGGTTTTGTATTTTTACATTGCTTGACTAATTCTTCAGTAAATGTATTTGATGAATTATTAATTTTTGAATAAATGACTGTATATCCTTGTTTTTTTAAATTTTCTGCAAAATGTCTCATTGAACTGAAAATCAAAATTAGTTTTTTTTTGTGATGATTTACGTATGTTGCTTCATTTACAACCTCCATCATCAAAATTTTATCGTCTTCTTTTCTAAGATTTTTTAAAGATGTAATATTTTGTGATAGTTGATCTCCAAGAACAATACAAAGATTTCTCGTCATTTTACTATTAGAACTGGAACTTTACTCTTGTCCAAAACATATTTTGAAACACTTCCTAGAAGTGCTCCTTTAACTGAGCCCCTTCCTCTAGAACCAATTATCACCATATCTACATTCATTTGGTCATCATTTGCCATTTTTTCAATAGTAGTTTTTACATCTCCGGTTCTTATCTCGGTTCTAAATTCAACATTATTCTTTTCACATTTTTCTCTTAAACTTTGAAATGATTTTTTTGCAATTTCATCTTGATGTCCTGAAAACACATCTCCGTATCTAAGAGAATCTACTGAATGAGGTTTTACAAACAAACCTAAAATTTCTTTTTTAGTCTCTTTTACAAGACTAATTGCTATATCTAGTCCTTTTTCAGAATGTTCTGAACCATCCACTGCAACTAAAATTTTTTTTATTTCCATACTGTAATAGATATTCTAGAAAATAAAAATGACAACTAATTTTTCATTATTTGGTCACTAGATTAATCCAAAACTGGTAAGCTAGTTATTGGCTTTTTTCATATTTGAGATATTGTCACAAAAATCCACATTTTCTAAAATAAAACAGATGAAAATTTTATTATTTATCGTAGGAATTGCAGCAATTCTTGCTCTATTAGATATAGTAGAATTTTACATGCCAATGGAGTTTGAAGATATGTCTGTTAACAGACACTCATTGTACGTACATTTAGATCCTGTTTGGAATAGTTATCCATCAAACATTGTATTTGATGTTACATCAACATGGAACAAATCAAATGCCGTGTTAGATGATTCACAAAAATATGTTCCATTTGATCAAACTCTTCCGGATGATTATGGTACAAATGAACTAGATTCAATACATGAAAAGTCATTTGTTCGTTTATCACATCAAAACAATCAGTGTCAGTACAACTTTCAACCACATCATTATCGTTCTACAGTTGATGTGATAAGACAAAACATCGAGGTTGCTATGGGTCTACAATTAACAAATGATCCTTACAATATTCAATTTCCAAATGTAAAAAACACTTCATATTCTGATTCTCAACAGGAATCAAAATTACCTACTGCATTCGCACATTTTATTCCAATTTGCATGATAAGTGATATATCAAATTTTGATTATAGTATTAGAATTGATGATAAAACAATAGGTGCAAATTTGTATTTTGTTCCATCTATTTCTGAATATGAAAGCTATAAGGAAACTGGAACCTTCTTTTATTATACTGAACCTGGGTGTTTTGCTAAAAACTTAATCAGTCACTCAGGAACATGTTCTAATGTAACGCAAGATAGTGGAATAATGATTATTCTACCTGATGATGTTAGTCGTTCTCTTGTAAAAGCAACTCTAAACATTTACGAGCAAAAAAATTAACTATATTTTTCCTGTAGTTTCTTCCATTCATTGTTTGCCCATGAAAGTTCTGCAAGTTTCCCTGGTTTCACGCTCGAAACATAACTCCAATATTTAGATTTTTTAACAAATTGTTGTTTCTCCCATTGTGTATTTCTTCCAGCATTTGGTGCATCATTCACATTTGCTAAAATATCTGCAATTTTTACAATTTTTGCTTTTGTACTTGAAGCTTTCAAATCTTTTGCATATTTTATTTCTCTTTGTTTTTTTGACAAGCGATTATCTTTAGTCACTGATACTACAATATCTGCGACATTTTTCCCAAACCTATCTTTTATTGAATCAAAATCAGTATCAGTATCCTCAATTGTATCGTGTAACCATGCAGCACAAATGGTATCTTTGTTTGTAACCTTCATTTTTTTTAAATTTTTTACTACATCTTTAAGATGTGAAAATGTTGTTGTTTTACCATTTTTTCTTAATTGACCCGCATGTTTCTTTTTAGCAAAATTTCTTGCATCTGCAACATTTGACATACTATCATCTAATTAATTGAGTTAAAAAATCATCTATATTGTATTGATAAATATCTAATTCATGGGTAATATCTTAAAGGCAATCTCGATGATGATTATTTCTATAATTGGTATTGGAATTGTCGCATATTCTATTTCTACTACGCCACCTGATACCTCAATTAATTGCGATGATCAAATTTGTACAACAGGTGTAATTGCTCAGGTAGTTGATGGTGATACCGTAAAATTTCTTTCAGATAGTGGTGAAGAAATTAGAATTAGACTTGCACTTGTAAATGCACCAGAACGTACAGAACCTGGCGGTGATGAATCAAAAGCATTTGCAGTATCACAGTGTTCTGCAGGAAGTGAATCTGTATTCATTTTAGATAGAGGTCAAAAACCATCATTTGATAGAGAAATTGGTCTTGTATTTTGTAGTGAAACATCGCTTAATGAATTACTTTTAGAAAATGATCATGCTGAACTTGATCCAAGATTTTGTGGAAGAAGTGAGTTTGGTGGATTAGATTGGGCACTAAAATACGGTTGCGATTAATTATCTCCTAAAAATTCCTTAAAGGAACTTGGAAAAATTATATCATGATAGGCATGTGGTACCATTTTTCTATTCATTAAAAGTAATTCATGTGCTGCAGAATCAAGAACATATGTGTCAGCCCAGTCACCATAATCTCTAATTGATCTACCAAATCCTTGTAGTAATTTCATAATTGCTTGTGCCTTATACCATAGCGGATATTTTTGCATCTTTATTTTAGTTCTAGTCTCTGATAGCATTGGATAAGGTGCTTTTGCAACAATTTGAAATCTTGATAAATCTTCTTTTAGATCAACTCCTTCCCATAATGAAGATGAAAGCAAAACTCCATTTTCACTTTCTGCATGTTCTTGTACAACTTGATCTTGGGTTTTACCATCTGAGTTAAAGCTGTGACAAATTCTAATCCGTTTTTTATTTACTTCTGAAAGATTTTGTAAAATTTCAAAGCATCTTGATTTTGATGATGTCAAAACCAATCCCTTCTTATCAGAATACTTAGTCATTATCTCATCAATTTTCTTTATTACTAGTAATTCGTCATCTCGTGTTGAATTGTAACTTAATCTTTTAACATCCGTAAACTCTACTTTTCTATTTTCAATTGGAAATGGTGAGACTTGTGTATCAACAATTTCTACAATGCCTGGATCAAATCCTGTATTTTCACAAAAACTTTCTTTGTCTATTGTAGCAGACATGAAAATTTGAACCGGATGTTCAAAAAATGTGCTAACGTATTTTGATATATCAAGTGGTTTTACAGATAGTGATCTAAATTTTCCACCTTCATCAAAATATGGTTTGTTTAAGATAAAATTTTGTTTATTTGAATAAATTTCAGAACGTGCTTCTGCATATTTTTTATATTTATTTTCTAATGTTTGAACAACTTCATAATCTGGATTTTGGGCAAAAGCACTACTGTCTTCTAAATTACTAATTTGTCTTGCATAAGATTCAGATAAACCATCTGATAATTTCATTACATCATCGATATTTTCTAAATCATAACTTTCTACATCAATTTTACATTCATTCAAATTTCTTTCATAAATATCGATTCCAACAAATTGAATTATTTGATCTTCAATTCTATGTGCTTCGTCAAATATTGCAACTTTTTTATTTAGATATTGAGCGTATTTTTCTTTTTGATACTTCATCATTTGAAAGTAAGAGGCATAATTCCATATGGAATGTGAAGAAATCAAACTTTGATATTTTTGTAAATAGTATAAACAGTCATCTGATTTTCTTTTCCCTTCTGCAACTTCAGCAAGTTTTGGTTTGTATTTACATTCTTTTTTTGTTTTTTTATCAAAACACGTACCCATGTCACAGGTCCATTTGTTTTGTACAGCAAAATCTGTCTCTGTCAAATCTATTCCGTGTTTTTCCATCATTTTATGACATGCAAAATTTGGCATTCCTTTGTTTGGTTTAAACCACGGCATATCCTTGGTATATTGATCCTGCAAATGCTTTGATGCTGTTACAACAAATGAACTGCCAAAATATCCTGCAACACTTGCAGCAATGAGTGATTTACCAATTCCTGTTGGGGCTGAAAGTAAGACAACTCTAACACCTGAATCAATCTTTTCTTGAATTTCTTCTATTAATTTTTCTTGAAGTGGTCTTGGAGCAAACTCCTTTGGGAATGATTTGAGAATTGTACTTTGTGAAGACATATTATAAAAAAAATTTCTAAACTACTAAAGTTAAATCTATTTCAGCTATCTTGATTAACCGTTTGTAAATAATACTGACTGTGATTACTGATACCTCAATTCTAAAATCATTAAATGACTATATTTCAAGGAGAATTCAAGAAATACCTCTAGAAATCAAAGAAACATTTCTAGAAACAAAAAAAGTTTGGAAGTGTGAAAATGAACTTGATTTTCTTTATGGATACTATGTAGGAAAAATTGAGGAGGCAACATTACATTATTTGTTGAAAGCTACTAGGGCATCAGCTGGTGGTTATGTGGATACATTTGAGATTCGAGGTATAATTGAAGAGCATCGAGATGCGTTACAAAATGCAATAAAGAAAGCATTGAATTAATTTAAGATAATAATTTAATCATATTTCCCACTACCAAGTCTTTTCTTTACTTTTTGTGGTTTTGAATGTGCTTTAATCATGTGCCTCATTGTTCTTTCAGGATTAGAAAATTCCATCTTACATATTTTACATACTAAATCGGTCGTAGTTTTAGATTTTTTTTTGAATAAATCCAATTGATGAATATACAATTGAAGTGTATATAATGTTTGAAATATCATATTACTTTATTTTTTTGGGATAACCGATTATGCTAAATTATCACAACATCTAGATAGATTATTGTCTGAAATAGAAACAATTCAACTTGCACCAGATTTTTCAATTTGCAGAATTCTAAATGGAATGTGGCAGGTAGCTGGTGGACATGGTCAAATTAATCATGATTCAGCTATATCACAAATGTTAGAGTATAATGAAAATGGATTCAATACTTGGGATATGGCCGACATCTATGGACCTGCTGAATCATTTTATGGTGATTTTAGAAATGAATTAGAAAAAAAGAAAGGAAAAAATGAACTAGAAAAAATTCAAGGCTTTACAAAATTTGTTCCTAACCCTGGACCAATGACAAGATCTATCGTAGAACATTACATAGATCAATCAATGAAAAAGATGAATGTAGATGTAATTGATGTGATTCAATTTCATTGGTGGGATTATAATGATGCAAGTTACATTGATGCATTACGCCAATTGACAAAACTTTGTGATGATGGTAAAATATCCCATCTTGCATTGACTAATTTTGATACAGAACGAATGCAAATAATGAATGATAATGGAATAAAATTAATCTCAAATCAAGTTCAATATTCAATAATTGATCAACGTCCAGATGTAAAGATGGCATCATTTTGTAAAAATCATAATATGAAATTATTAGCATATGGAACTTTACTAGGTGGATTACTCACCGAGAAATACCTTGGTACATCGGAACCAACACAATCAGAGCTTGACACATTTAGCCTCCAAAAATATATGAATATGATTGATGCATGGGGTGGTTGGAAATTATTTCAAGAATTACTTGTTGTATTAGATGAAATTGCAAAAAAGCATAATGTAAAAATTGCAAATGTTGCAACACGTTTTGTTTTAGATAGACCTGCAGTAGCTGGTACCATAATTGGTTCAAGATTAGGCTTATCTGATCATATTGGACAAAATACCAAAACATTTTCACTACAATTACAAAATGATGACTATGAAAAGATAAAATATGTTACATCAAAGGCAAATGATCTTTTTACGTCAATTGGTGATTGTGGTGGAGAATATAGATAATTGTTTTTCATAAAAAAATCTTTAATTTTTTGCACTCAGGACTAGAACTTCCCATGGAAATACAATCTTTCCATCTTTTTTAGTAAATTCTTTGGTTTTGTCTTTAACCATCTCTCTAAGATTATCTTTTTGAAATTTTGTTAGAGAGTCAAATTTTTCTTTTAGAGGTTTTGATAGATGTTTTTTGTAATTATTCCAATACTCTGAAAACGTACCTGGAGTGTATTTAAAAACAAATTTCTTAATTATAATTTTACTAAATCCTGCTTTTTTTATCGCCTCTGCAAAGGTTTCTTTGGTTCCAAATCTATCCATCTCTGGATATTTTGGTAAGTAATCTGGAATGAATTTCTTTACTGATTCTAAAATGCAATCAAAGTATGGAACATTATATTTTCCATGAACGGCTAGTGTAATTGTTCCATTTTTTTTTAAAAACTTTTTCATATTTTTCAATACTTTTTGTTCATTAGGAAAAAAGAATAATGCGTATTGACATGTAATTGCATCAAATTTTGTACTAAATTGAATTTTTTCAGCATCTGCTCTGATGAAATGTAGATTTTTAGCACTACCTGTCCATGTTTTTGCAATTTTAATTGCAGATTCTGATGAATCTATTGCATAAATTTCACCTTTACTTCCAACTTTTCTGATTAGTTTTTTTGTAACAAGTCCTGTACCACATGCAAGATCTAAAACTGAATCATTCTTTTTTATTTTAGATAGCTCTAGCAGTTTTTTTGTAACACCAAATGGCCCAACTTCATTTTTTGCCCATCTCTTATGATAAAATGGTGCAACCTCATTCCAAACTGAAATAGTTCGTTGTTTGTATTTTACACCTTTAGATTCTTTTTTCAATATTTTTACAAATTATTTTAGAAAGTCTCTCTTTTTTAGTTCTTGGAATATTTATTGTTGTTTTTGAATCTACAATTACTATCTCATTATATCTTATGTCCTTGTTATATTTACGACCAATATCATTTGCAATTATCATATCTGCATTTGATTCTTTTAATTTCTTTTTTGCACGATTAATTAATTCCTTTTTAGAAATATCAGTTTCAGCCTTGAAACCAATAAGAAAAATTCCTTTTTGCTTCTTTTTTATGACATCAATAATTTTCGGTGCTTTCACAAGTTTTACATTAATCTCTTTTTTGTTACTCTTTATCTTACTTGTAGTTCCATTTTTTACTACATAATCTGATGCTGCTGCAGTCATTATTGCAATATCAAATTTTTTCTTCAAACATTCTTTGACTGCTTTATTCATTTCTTCTACAGAATTTACTCGAATTACTTTTGCACCTTTTGGTGGTTCACTTGTTCCTGGGCCATACACCACGGTAACTTTTGCTCCTGATGAAACTAATTCTGAAGCTAATAATGTTCCTGTTTTTCCAGTACTTTGATTTGTTATTACACGAACCGAATCTATTTTTTCTATAGTTGGACCTGCAGTCATCAAAACTTTCTTTCCACGTAATTTCTCTGAGCCTCCAAATTTTTTCAAAACAAATGATAGCATATCTTCTGGTTCTGGTGCTTTTGCCTTTCCTTCAATCATTTGTGGAGATACAAAATCTATCTTCTTTTTTAGAAAGTCCATATTTTTCTTGACAGCAGCATTTTCATACATTGAACGATGCATTGCTAAACCCATGATTATTGGAATTTTTGAACCAAATGCAACGGTAAGGACTGTAGATATTGGTGTATCATCGATACCTGTTGCTAATTTTCCTAAGGTATTTGCAGTTGAAGGGTATACGATTAGTAAATCAGATCTTTTGTAATCTGCTAATTCAATATGTTCCATATCTCCAGTTAATTTTGTGATTACATTATTTCCTGTAGCCCATTTCATATAGTCAGGTTTGATTAATTTTGTACTGGCATTTGACATTACACATTTGACATTTGCCCCATGTCTCATTAGTAATCTAGCAAGTTCAATTGACTTGTATGCAGCAACTGAACCTGCAACACAAAGAACAATATTCTTTCCAGTGAGTTCAGTACCATGACTTTCTACAATGTCAAGTGATGGATGTGGTAATCCTTTCTTAGACATTTTCTTTCTCCAACTTTTCTAACTCGTCTTTTTCCATAGAAAATGTATGTTCTTCTCCAGGAAATTTTTCTTCTTTTACATCTTTTACGTATGCACTAACTGCATTTCTAATTTCTTCTGATAAATTCAAATATCTTTTAGCAAATTTTGGTTTTATTTTCTCAAACATTCCTAGCATATCGTGAACAACTAATACTTGACCGTCACAATCTTTGCCTGAACCAATTCCTATAGTTGGAACAGTAACATCTTCTGTAATAATTTTTGTAACATCACTTGTGACCATCTCTAACACAATACTGAACACTCCTGCATCATCTAAAATTTTGGCATCTTCTATCAATCTAACTGCATCTTCACTTTTTTTTGCTTGAACAGAATATTTTTCTGCAGTTTGTGGAAGTAATCCAAGATGTCCCATTACTGGAATACCTGAATCTTTTACCGCTTTGATGATATTTGCAATTTCTTTTCCACCTTCTAATTTTACTGCATGTGCTCCTGCTAGTACCAGTCTTTTTGAATTAGTTATAGCTGAAACTTCATTTTCATAGGAGTTAATTGGAAGATCTGTGACAATTAATGAATCAGTTTTTGCATTTTTTACGGCAGTTGTAAAACGTACCATGTCGTCCATTGTCACATCTTTTGTGTTATCGTATCCTAACATCACCATTCCAGCACTGTCTCCAACTAGAATTACATCTGCTTTATCACACAGCGTAGTCATAGTTGAGTCATATCCAGTTAATACTGTGATTTTTTCTTTTGACTTCATCTGTATTATGTCATTCACAGTCTTAGACATTTTTTGCTCTCCGTTTTAGATTTTTTTGAATCTCTAAAATTGTAATTTTTAGATTTTTCTTGTTATCAAATGAACTTTGTTTTTTAGATTTTTTCCTTGATTCAGAGACAAGTAATTTCATTGCACGAGTTACATTATCTACAATTGTCACATCTGCCGTCTGTGCAGTTCTTGATAGTGGATTAAGATCAAATGTAATAATCTTCTTTTTTGCATTTTTTAGAGCAATAGTCCTATCTCCATCTTCTAATGGAACCAAGACCACATCTGCAGAAAATATCCCATTTTTATCAACAATTCTCCTAGCACTATCAATTCCCCTTAGTTTGGTAGACTGCTTTTCATCTATTCCTAGAATTTCTTTTGCGCCAGATTTTTTCAAAATATTTGAAATTGCTTTTTTTCGTTTTTCACTTGAATAAAATAAATTCACTTCTATCTTTGAGTTTGTTATTTTTGCTAACTGAATAATTTCTTTTGGACAAAGTGCAGCAAAATTTCCATTAACTGAAATTACTGAATTTTCTGCCTGATTTAGCATAATTGACGCAGCTTTAATTGCATCTTTTGCAGATTTTGTTGTTTTTTCACCTATCAAATAATCAAAAGCTTCTCCTCTACCATGAGCTAACAGTCCTTCTTTTGCAACCAAGTTATTATCAAAACCATTAACTAATTTTTCTCTAATTTGAAGAGACAAATATCGAGGATGAGACTTTGGAATATTCATGTACATCAAAAAATTTATTGTAATCTGGCACCAAAATTATCAATCTTTGATGTAATAATCAATCCATCGTCAAATTGTTTTAAAATTTCTTTTACTTTATTTTTTTCATTCTTTGTTACTAATGAAAAGACTGTCTCACCAAATAATGCTACACCACATTTTATTCCATTTTTATGTAAAAGATTGATAACTTGATTCATTTTTGGTGTTACTACATTAACATATTTTGCAAATTTTACTGACATATCTTGAAACTCTTCGGTATCATTACTTTCAACAAGTTTTTTTACCATTTTTCCACCTAGCCCATTAATTGATGAAATCTTTTCTTTGAGAAACTTTTTTGTTGAAATTGGATTAAAACAAATTATAATTACATCTCGTTTTTCTTTTGAATTAATTTTTTTTACTTGACCTATTCCTGGTGCACCTGGTTTTACTCTAACTTCAAATCCTCCATGGTATGATGCTAAAACATCTCCTAATCCTGTTCTACATTCTATCTCAATGTCATGTGCTATTTGTGCTACCTGAATTTTTGTTAATTTACAATCTAATGCATCATTTAATGCAATAGATAATGATAGTGCAACTGCAGCACTACAACCAAATCCATAACCAACTGGAACATCAATTTCATGTGTAACATCAATAAATTTCCCTTTCACACTAAATCTACTTAGAACTAATTCTGATACACGCATATCTCCTGATTCAAAACCATTCACCTTTATTGCAAAATCTGAAATGTCATGTTTTGTTCTATCTCTTACAGTGACTGTTGTTTTAACACCTTTTTGTATAGAAAATCCTGCACCTAAAGATCCAAGTTGTTTGGAATCTTCTTTATCTAATTCTGCCTTGAAAAAACCTGTGATATGTGCAGGACAAAACGCTGTTGCCATCATGATCAAACATGACATATTTGGAAAATATTAATACTTGGCTTAAATAATATAAATTAGTATAAATTGACTACATTCACACGACGCCTGCAAAAGATTGGAAGTAGTATTCTGGTATCTCTTCCAAAAGAATGGATTGATGCAAATAATCTAGATAAAACTAACCAAGTTGAAATTGAAACAAACAAAAACAGTCTTTCAATAACTGCTCATCATTCTGTTAAGCCAACAAAAGAAATTGAAATTCAATATCCACTTTCTAATGAAGAAAGTGTTGTTGCAAATGTTACTGGTGCGTACTTACTTGGTTATGATCTTATTCGGATTAAAGGTAAAACATCAATTTCAATTAAAGATAGAGAAAGTATACGTTCATCGTTAAGGAGTCTGGTCGCAATTGAGATTATAGATGAAGATGCAAAAACTATCACTGCTCAATTTTTACTAGATGAGTCTGCAGTAAATCCACAAAAAATTCTTAAGAGAATGAGTTCTATTGCTCAGGGAATGTTTATTGATGTTTTAGAAATATTACAAAATCCTAAACATCATGTATCTGTTGAAGAACGTGATAGTGAAATTAATAGACAATATTTCTTACTTGTAAGATTAATTCGTAGTGCTATTGTAGACAAAAGACTTGCAGCAATTTTTAATCTTGGTGATATGGATATACTAGATTATAGATTAGCAGCAAATATAATTGAAAACGCTGGTGATACGATTGTATCTATAACTCGTACAATTTATAGTTCCATGGCTTTTAGATCTTTGTCAGTTTCACATTTGAAAATAATTCATGAATATGCAAAAGATATAGAAGAAATACAAACAAAATCAGTTGATGCATTTTTATCTAATGATAGAACTCTTGCTTTGAATGCAATCAATCTTCATAAAAAACTTCTGAAAAAATTATCAACTGCAAGAATTAATCCAAAAGCAAAATTAACAACAACTGATGCTCTTCCATTTTTTGATCTTATAAAACAAATTGAAAATTATGAAAAATCATGGTCTGATATTTTAGATCTTATACAACCAAGTTACAAATAGCTAAAGTAATTTTTTCTTTGCTGCATAAATCATTACAGCACAAATTGTTTTTGAATCAATAATTTTTCCAGCTTTAATCATTCCAATTAATTTTTTAATATCCATTTTAACAACGGTGATAAATTCATCATTATCTAATTTTAGTTCAAATTCTTTTTTTGTTCCTGATGCTACAAAAACATGAATTTCTTCTTTGTTATAGCCTACTGAAGGGAAATATGAGACTAATTTAGTCATTTTTTTGGCCTTGTAGCCAGTTTCTTCAATAATTTCTCTATATGCACAATCAATTGGTTTTTCTCCTTTTTCCAAAGTACCAGCTGGAATTTCTAGAATGTACCCATGAGGGAATCTATGTTGTTTAACTAAAAGCACTTTACCTTTTTCATCAAATGCAAGCATCGCTGCAGCACCTGGGTGTTCTATAACCTCTCTTCTAACTTTTCTATGTTCTACCTGCATATTGTATGCATTTATTTCAAACAATCTACCTTTGTATAATTTCTCCTTTTTCATTTTTAATTTACCTGAGAAATATGTAATGTTTGTGACTTTGTTAATGTTTCCAATCTTTTTTCTAACCATTTTTCTGGCATATCAATTTTTTTTGGAATAAATAATTCAGTTGTTATAGTACCTTCTACTTTTGCTACTTTCTCTGTCATTTCATCCATTTTAAAAATACTTTCACTATACAAAAATAAAACAATCTGATTTTTCGCTAAAAACGGTGTCATTAGATAATCTTCTGAAAACTCTTTTTCAAATTTCTTTAACATTTGTGGAATATCTTCTTGTGTGATTGCTACAACTGCATAACACAAGAAACCTTCAATTTTACTAGGATCATATACAAGTGTAAATTGTATTAATTCATTATCTTGTAATTTCTCTAATCCTCTGTTGATTGTTTTTGTTGATAGCTTTGTATCCTTTGATAGTTGTTCAATCTTTTTTCTAGGATCTTCTATCAATTGATTTAAAATTGCTAAATCCGTTCTAGTTAGATTATGTGTAATCTTAGTATTGTCAGCTTCAAAAACTGACATCACACGTACATTTTGCATTAATTTTTCTAATAATTCAATTTTTTGTTTCATATCTTCTTTTACTATGACTCCGATGACAGTATTTCCTCCTACACATGGTACAATTGCAAATGGCATTCCAGCTAGTTTGACATTTTTGATAATCTCTTTTTGATTTTGAGTATTTACTACAATGTAGAACATATTCAATCCTAAAAGTGGAGGTTCAACTTTAAGACAAAATTTTTCTATAATTCCTAACTTTTGCATTTTACTAATTCTTGAACCAACTGCTCCACCAGAAATTCCTAATTCCCTTCCAATTTGCCTATCTGGTTTTCTACAATTATTCAGTAATTTACTGAGAATTTTCATATCTAAAATGTCCAATATGTAAAGTAAATTGTATATTTATCTAATTAATCTTACCATTCTACTCAATTATGTCCTAAATGTTAGCACTATACTTGATCAGTATTATATATTCGACATTTCTATACATGTTATGGATTATCGAGTAAATCTGGCAGCTAGAATGCTTGCAAACAAGAGAGGTAGTTTGATTGGTGCAGTACTTGCTGTATCAATTGGAATTTTGGTAATTCATGTTAACTTTGTAATTTTTCAGGGAATTTATGATGCAATAATTCGTGATATGACTGATTATAGATTTGGAGATATTTTTGTAAGCCATGAAGAAGAAGCAACTATTGAAAGATCTCATGTAGTTTACACAAACTGGTTTGAAAGAGTACCACTTGTGCAGTCCGCGACGCCCCGGCTTTCGGGCAGTGCCGATATAGAATTTAGAAGCATGGGAGAATTTCACGAAGAATATGATGTGCCAGTAGTTGGTGTAGAGCCCGTATCTGATATACAAGCTTCAAAAATTCATACAACAATTAGTGATGGGCAGTATGTCTATGCTAGAAATTCAATTGTCGTTGGTGAAACTGTCGCAGAAGATTTAGGTGGTGTAAGAGTCGGTGATAATCTTAAATTAATTATGACAAACCAAGGTGGAGAAGAAAATTCAAAAAGATTTGTTGTCACTGGAATATCTAAAACTGCCGGAGGTCAAGGATTTGATACAAGCGTGATTGTTCATATTGATACTCTACGAAGTTTAGTTGATAGACCTAATGAATCAAACTCAATTTTTGTAAAATTAAATGAAAAAAATCCAGCGGCTGCACTAGAAATTAGAAAACAGTTCTTAGCTGCTTATGCAAATGATGATCTAAAGGCACAAACAATTGAAGAGGCAGCTGAGGCAACACTCAAAGGATTTCGTTCTGGAATTGCAATGATTAATTTAATTGGTTACTTTGGAATGGGGTCTTCTGCGTTTGCAATTGTTACTATACAAATGATGCTTGTAAACAGTAAGACTAGAGAAATTGGTGTTATGCGAGCAATTGGTGCAAAACGAAAGGATATCTTAATGGTATTTATTTTACAAGGAATGATTATTGGTGCAATTGGTGCAGGTGCTGGAACTGGAATTGGTTTAGCATATACAACATATGCAAAAGAAACCAATATGCAATTCCAAGGAAGTTTAGCGCTTGAGGTAAATTACAATTGGCCAAAAATTGCAGAAACCGCACTCTTGGCTTTCTTCTTAGCAATTCTTGCAGCAATATATCCCTCTTATAGAGCGACTAAACTACAACCAGTGGAGGCGATGAGAAATGTCTGATATTGTTTTAGAGCTGCAAAATGTTTCAAGAATTTTTGGAGAAGGTGATACACAAGTAAAGGCATTAGATGATGTCTCATTTAAAATCAAACGTGGTGAATTTGTTCTAATAGTCGGAAGTTCAGGTTCTGGGAAATCTACATTACTAAACATGATTGGATTATTAGATAAACCAACATTTGGAAAAGTAATCTTAGATGGAAAAGAAACGACTACTCTAAAAGATGGACAAGTCTCACAATATAGAAATGAAAAACTAGGATTTGTATTTCAATTCGCAAATTTGTTACCAGATTTAACAGTCTTAGAAAATGTAATGTTGCCACAACAAATTCAAGGAAGCTCTGAGGATATTCGCCAAAATGCAACTGATTTATTGATTAAAGTCGGATTGGAGGATCAAATTAACAAACGTTCTAACAAAATTTCTGGTGGCCAAGCACAAAGAGCCGCAATTGCCAGAGGATTGGTTAATCGCCCAACTGTGGTTTTAGCAGACGAACCAACAGGAAATCTAGATTCAGTTACTGCAGGAAAAGTTGTCAAACTAGCAAAAACAATGGCTAAGGAATTAAATCAAACATTCATTATTGTTACACACGATAAACATCAATTCCCAGATGTTGATAGGATAATTACAATTAAAGATGGTAAATCGTATGAAGAAGAAAACACAATGGAGATTGTAGCATGAATAAACTAATCATATTATTTTCAATGACATTGATCTTAACCTCATTAACTCCTTTATCATTTGCAGAAAGACTCGGACCAGCTGACGCACCTCTAGGTGTGTTACGAGACTTTGTGATTAGTGTAAAATTTTTAGATGCTTATTTTGGAACTGAAGGGAATAAAATTGAAGTTGCACCTGGAGACAAAAATGTTCCATTTACTGTAATAATGAGTAACGTAGGAACACAAGATATTACTGGAATCAAAGGAAAACTTTCTCTTCCTGCACCATATCAATCTCCAAGTGGAAGAGGTGTAGCTATGATGGCAGACAATGATCAAAAAGCATCCGCAGGTAATACATTTGCTCTAACATTTTTTGTAGATGTTTCTGAACTAGCACCTATCAAAGATTATTCTGGAACCATTGACCTTACATTTTCAAGACTAAGAGAATCTGGTGAAAGAAGTGAGAATTTTCCCTTTACATTCAAACTTACTGGCGATAGTATAGTTAACTTAAGACCGATATCTGGTCCTCTCACTTCTATCATAAACAATAATGTAGTAATTGAGATTTCAAATGCTGGTAGTGCACCATTAAACAATGTGGATATTGTTTTGCAAAATGATCAAACTTCTGTTGCATCTACATCATCTTCTGTTACTAATCTAGAAAATGTAATTTTTGATCAAACACATTGGGATGTTGGAACAATTGAGCCGCAATCTTCTGTGACATTTTCATTGAAAGTATTTGTTCCTGAAACAATCAAAAATGAACCATTGCATCTTCCTATGACAATTTCATATTATGATGCTCATGGTGAATTAGAAACTGTTACTCGAGTAACTGACTTTTACATTAATGGATTAGTTGATCCATCAATCTATGGTGTTAAAGTAATAGATTTATCTGGAAAACAAACAGTAATTGGCGAAATTCTAAATGAAGGAAATAGTGATGGATTATTTGGATTTGTTACTCTAAAACCAAGAGGAGACTCTAACATTATAGAATCCACACAATACATTGATGAAATAGAACCTGACAGTCCTGTTCCATTTAACATTCCAATTGATTTTGATGGTGTATCATTAGATGGTAAACATGACATTACAATTGAAGTTAGATACAAAGATTCCATGAGAGAAGAGCACATACTATCATATGATACCACAATTGATGTTTCAGCATTATCTTTGTTAGATACTGAAGAGGGAGATTCACCAATGGGTGCAATTGCTGGAATAATCATTATTGTTGCAATTATTGCAATTTTGTACAAGAAAGGCAAACTTCCAATGATTAGTAAAAAATCTGCATAACTCAAAATTTAATGCATAAATTAACATACTCTCGATTTGTAATTTTACTATGCATTGGAAAGATTCACTTCCTGACTCGTACGTAAAAAAATATGGCAATCAACCGTGTGTAAACATTGGTACCGCAGGCCATGTGGATCATGGAAAAACTACGTTGATTCAAGCATTAACAGGAAAATGGACAAGTGTCCATAGTCAAGAACTGAAGAGAGGAATTACCATTAGAGTCGGTTATTCTGATGCAGCATTCTACAAATGCCCTGATTGTGAACCTCCAACAAATTATTCTACATCACCTAAATGTCCAAACTGTAAACAGGAGGGAGAACTAAGTAGAGTAGTAAGTTTTGTTGACAGTCCTGGACATGAAAGTTTGATGGCAAACATGTTGTCAGGTTCTGCATTAATGGATGGAGCTATTTTATTGGTTGCTGCAAATGAAAAGGTTCCACAAATGCAAAGTAAGGAACATCTCTTAGCACTTCAAACATTAGGAATTAAACAAATTGTTGTAGTTCAAAATAAAGTTGATCTAATTACATACAAAGAAGCAATGGGTAATTATTCTGATATTTCAAAATTCATTAAAGGTACAAATGCTGCAAAGTCACCTGTAATTCCTGTATCTGCACAATCCAATCTAAATTTAGATGCACTCATTTATTCAATTGAAACTGAAATAAAAACACCAGAACATGATGTCAAAAAGTCACCAGTAATGCATGTTTTACGTTCATTTGATATTAACAAGCCTGGTTCAAAAATTGCAAATATCAATGGTGGAGTTATTGGTGGAAGTTTAACTGAAGGTCAATTTAACATCGGAGATGAAATTGAAATTAAACCTGGATTACTAAATGAAAAGAAAAAAAATTATGAGCCACTGATTACTGAAATTGTTTCTCTAGGAACTGGTGCTGGAACTGTTGATAATGTGAAACCTGGTGGTTTAGTTGCAATTGGAACTAAACTTGATCCAAATTTAACAAGAGGTGATTCATTCATTGGTTCTGTAATTGGTAAACCAGATTCATTACCAGAAAACTCTGATATTGCAAAATTAAAAGTTAGTTTGTTTGATTCTGCAGTTGGTTCTACAGGTAATGAAAAAATTGCTCCAATTAACATGGGTGAAATGTTGAGATTAAACATTGGTACTGCTCCAATTCCTGGAAAAGTTACCAAAGTTAAAGGAACTGACATTGAAGTAACATTAAGACGTCCTGCATGTTTGTTTGAGAAAAGTAATGTTGCAATTAGTAGAAGAATCGCTGATAGATGGAGATTAATCGGTGCTGGAATAATTGGTTAAAGTAATCTCTGATACTAGTTTTTTAATTCATTTGGCAACTCATAGAATAAAAAATATTGATTCTATAGAAACTGAAATTGGAACTTTATCATTCATTGTACCTAAAATTGTTAAAAAAGAGTTAGAACATCTTGTAGGAGATCCTGATAAAAAAATTATTTCAGAACAAACCCTAGATTTTATTAAAAATTTTAAAACAAATGAGATCGATGGCAGTAATGCAGATGTGGCAATTCTTGATTTTATCAAAGAAAATAGAAGTATTGTAGCTACTATGGATAGGGAATTGAAAAATAAGATAAAACAATCAGGAAGCTCAATTCTATCAATTCATAATGATAAGATTATTCTTGAAAACTAGAAAACTTTATTTTAAAAATAATTATCCAATGAATTATGTCTGAATTTTATATTAGCTGTCATGATTTTGATGAAGGAAAGGAAATTCCCAAAAAATTTGGTTACAAACATGAAAACGAACAGCCACGTATTTCATTTGGTTCTGTCCCTGATCAAACAAAAGCATTAGCACTAATCATGGATGATCCAGATGCAATGAAAGCAGTAGGAAAGGTCTGGATTCATTGGTTGGCATATAACAATGCAAATGACTTTTCAAGTATTATTGAAGGTAAAACAGATTTTGGTGAAATAAAATATGGTGGACCTGCACCACCAGATGGAAGACACACGTACATCTTCAAAGGATATGCTTTAGACACTCACTTAGATCTCAAAGAAGGTTATTCTAAGCAGGAATTGGAAGATGCAATGAAAGGTCATATTTTAGCCGAAGCCAAACTAACTGGAACTTTTGCACCATAGTGCAATAAACTGTAAATAACTATCAAAATTGAATTGAATTATGGTATCCAATCAGAAATTATTTACAATTGGAAATTTTGATTTTAGATTACAACATCTACTTGTAATTGGCGTATTGGCATTATCGGTATCAATTTCAATGATGATTCGTTCTACACCTATGACATATGGTTTTGAATTGTTTGAGTTTGATCCTTTCTTTAATTATAGAGCAACTGATTATATTTTAGAAAACGGAACTGATGCATACTTTAATTGGATAGATGAAAAAAGTTGGCATCCATTTGGAAGAAATGTATCTGAAACATCACAGGTAACGCTCCATATTACCGCCGCATCACTTTATCCAATTTTCAATTTTGGTTCATCTCTTTATGATTTCACAATACTTTTACCAT
>JAOMEP010000007.1 GCA_028345965.1 Candidatus Nitrosopelagicus sp. | reverse complement strand
AGCACTTGCCACTGATGAAAGTGTAAAATATCGAGTTGGTTTATCTGGAACGCCAATCTACAATAGAGGTTCTGAAATTTGGCCAATTGTTGATATTTTAAAACCTGGTCTTCTCGGAAGTTTTAAGGAATTTTGTGAATATTTCTGCTATGTGAATGAAAAAGGCAAAGCAATAGTACTTGAAAATAAACGTGATACCTTACGCAATCAATTAACAAAACATGTTATGCTGAGAAGGAAAAAATCAGATGTTCTCAAAGAACTAAAAGCTAAGGTACGTTACTCTTCTCCTGTTCATGCAGATGAAAAATTCTATAAATCTGAATTGCAAAAAATTTGGAAAAAATTAGAGGAAGAACAAAAATATGCAGAATCTGCATTTGATAAATCTGCATCATATCACCGTGCAATAGAAAGTGAAAGACAAGCTGCAGGTCTTGCAAAACTGAAACACGTAACAAATTTTGTAAATGATATTATGGAAATAGAAGAAAGTGTTGTGGTATTCTGCCACCATAAGGCAATTCATAATTTATTACATCAAAGCTTGGCAGATTACAATCCTGCATCAATTATCGGAGGTCAAACTGATGTAGTTAGACAACGTGAAATTGATAGATTCCAAAAAGGACAAACAAAATTAATGATTGCAGGTTTGAGGGCGGGTAATGTTGGTATTAATTTAACAAATGCAAAGTATGTGATATTTGCAGAATTAGATTGGAGTCCTGCAATTCATCGTCAGGCAGAAGATAGACTGCATAGAATTGGTCAGAAAAATACAGTCTTTGCATATTATTTGGTGGGAAAAGGAACTCTTGATGAGCATGTTGCAGAAATTCTCACGGATAAGGAATTTGAAATAGATTCGATATTAGATAAACAAGGTGAATCCTTTGAAAATAAAGAAAAGGCAAAAATGATTCTTGCTCAAATTCATGATAAACTTGGAGCGAAATTATAACCTCAATATTTTTTAACCAAAAAACTGTAGTGTAATCATGGATTTTATGTTAGAAGAAGAAATGCTTGATTTACTAACATTTTGTTTACAAAATCCCACGTCTGATGAATTAGAATCAAAAAAATCTAGATTCAAAGAAATTGGGAAAGAACTTTTTGATGATGGCGGTGTAGATGCAATGGAAAATTTTTTCTTTGTAGTAGATAATCGCATTCAAGCTGAAATTGAACAATCGCCAAAAGCTTTCCGTTCTCTATGGAATGGAATATCTGATGAATGGAACCATCCCTAGGAAAATTCTTCAAAAAAGATTATTTGATGTTCAGTTATGCTTTACCAATTCTGAACATCGAGATGCCACATGTTGGGCATGTACCTTTTGTTGCTGGTTTTCCATTTTTCATGGTCACAGCTTGGGTACCATTCATTTCTCTTTTGTCTCTACATTTTACGCAGTAACCTATTACCATGTCCACTAAACTGTTCTCTATTATTAGCAAAAACCTGTTAAATTTTTTCAACACTTTTGGTTATTTTCTGGTGTGAATTTTACGAATAGATTCAACAGTTTACATTATATCTAATTCTTTGATTAATTTTCTTATGAAAAAAGTCTATTTTGGGATTATATCTTTAATGTTATTTTTACCACTTTCTAATGCATTTGGAGATGAATTAACTCTCAACATTGACAAACCTCTGTATGAAAAATCTGATTTCATTTCTGTATGGGGCTCCACTCCCTTCGATTCTGTTTTTATCTCTGTAAGAGATTCTGACGGAAAGAACGTTTGGAATGAAAGCCTTAATCCTGATGATGAAAATAAATTTTCTACTTTAATTATTGCAGGAATTGGTGGATGGCAAAAAAGTGGAAATTATTTGGTTGTAGCTGAATCAGGTGATTATACATTATCTACAAAATTTTTCTATGATTCAGGTGCTCAAGTTAATCCCCCATCGGCCGTATCTGATTATTATGTTAGTCCTGAAGATCTTTATCTTACGTTTGCTATTGCAATAGTTATCATTGCAGGAATTTTCATTTATCTTGCAAGACATATCATACTAAGAAAGAAAACCAGTTATGATGATGCAAAGTTAGATTCTAAAAAGGATCGTGATTATGAAAAATATCATTCAGAATGGTCTGAAGAAGAAATCTTCGGTTCTCATAAACGAAGTACTGAGGCAAAAGAGTTTAGTGAAATGTATAATGATAATTCATTACCAAATTATTACTTGGTATTAGGATTGACAAACGATTCTTCTGAGTCTGAAATTAAAAATCAATATAGAAAACTAGCAAAACAATACCATCCTGATAGAAATAAAGATTCATCAGAAGAGAAAATGGCTCAAATCAATAAGGCGTATGAAATATTATCCGATAAAAAATTGAAATCTGAATATGATAAATTCTGTAAATTATTGTGATTTTATAGTTACATCTTTTAGTGTCAAATAGAGGATAATTTTCGATGCATTTTGCATACTATTTTTAAGATTTGTGACAAGTGAAATTTTCTGTTCATTTTCCGTTGTTGTATGCAATGTTATATCAAGAAAATCTTTGTTAGGTCCAAGCATTGCTTTTGAAAGGTGTTTTACAATTGATGTATCAAAAATTGTGGCTTCAACTTTCCACTCTTTCATTTCTGCAAAATACACTCCTCCCCTAGTGGTAGGTTCGGTTATTGGATTATCTGTCTGAAGCATTTTGATCTCATCCACTACAAATGATTCATTTTCAATTAAAATTTTAAAATTTGAACTAGATTTTTCTACGATTTCTTGTAATTCTTTTTCATTCATATGATATTTTGATTAAATTAAAAAATATATGTCAATACAATTGTAATATCTTATGGCAGAATCTATAACAAAAGACCAACTTAAGCAAGAACAAAACCAATTTGTTATTATTGATGTTAGAGAGCCAGACGAAGTTGCTAACGGAGCTATCGAAAACTCTCAAAACATGCCTCTGGGCTTAGCTATCAGAAATGCAAAAAAAGGTCAAATCGATGATCTTAAAGACAAGAAAATCTGTGTTTATTGTGCTTCTGGTTACCGTGGGAATATTGCAGCTGATGAATTAGTAAAGGCTGGATTTTCTGCAATCAACCTTGAAGGTGGTTACATGGCATGGACACAATAATTTGAGTTCTAACACAATCAAAAAAGCAGAAAAACTTGTTGAAAATGGAGGTGTTGTAAAAATCGAAGATGATCTATTTCAAGTTAAATCGTCTAGCGATCCTTCAAAATCTTATTTTGTAACTTCTGATTCTTGCGAATGTCCTGGTTTCAAAAATTTCTACAAATTCCATCATGGGAAAGGATTGAAAGCAAACTGCTCTCATCTAGAAGCAATTCGTATATTTTTAAAAGAAAATAAATAAAAAATGATGTTTCATTGAATCAGATTGTTTATATACACATATTCGGTTGTTATACCAGTGATTAACTCTAAACACACACTGACAATTTTGGCAAGCTTGATGCTAGTTGCAGGAATGCCTATGGCATTTGCTGATGGACATGCAATGGATGGCTTGACAATTGAAGCAGATGCAGTTGAGGGTTCAACAACAATCACCATCACAGGACATGCTACATCAAGTAACACTCCTGTAACAGTCATGGTTCTTGCACCAAATGGAAACGTTGTTTCTATTGATCAAATTAACCCTGATTCTGATGGTTCATTCACTTCAACAATCGGTGTTGGTGGTCCAATGTGGAAACAAGACGGCGTGTATTCAATTACCGCACAACAAGGTTCTGCCTCAATTAACAAATCAACCGTTGAAGTAGAGATTGCTGATGGCGCAGTTGTTCCAGAATTTGGTACAATTGCATCTCTAGTACTTGTTGTTGCAATTTCTTCAATCGTAGTATTATCTGCAAAAGGCAGACTTAGTTTCACACCACGAATCTAACTGTCCACTTTTCTTATTTTCAATTTTTATTTAGGTAGTCTATAAACTTCTTAAGCTCCTTTTCCGCTGTAATTGTATAGTGGATGTTGAAAAATTTCAAGATGATGTATATGCAATAACTGAACTCTTGTCAAAGAATTTGTCACCTGAATTAACTCCAAAATTGAACTTTGTCCGGCAAAACCTAATTGAATTTTATAAGAAAAATTTAGTAAAAATCAATCATTCAGTTCTTGAATTAATTTGTGCGGCAGAATTAATTTCCAAAGGATTCACAGTTGATGTTGAAAAATCAATATCTGACATTTTGGTATGTGATTTATTTGGAAAAAAAAATAATGGAACCACAATAATTGAAATTGAGACTGGATTTACTCCTCCTGAACACGCATTAGACACTGTAGATTACTATGCTGCACGAATTGTTAGTAAAATTGCTCGATATAGCAAATACTGCGGAAAATTTTCACTTGCTACTCCTGTAGTGAATATTTTGCCAATGTCTAAAGTATTTCTACTTCCTCCAAACGCAAGAAATCTTGATGAGGTAAAAAAACTTAAAAAATTATGTGACCGTTTTTATAAAAATCCTAAAATAAATTTAGAAGATATTCAAAACGCCCATATTCATTCTGTTTATCTCATAAACACCGACAAAGGATTTGCTAAAGAATTGGATCCTGAATTATATCTTCAAATGACAAAACAATTGATGAAACAAAGTGAAATTGATCTTTAATTTTAGAAATTTGATCTTTGTTAACAATAATTTCTCATAAGGTTTAATACACGATTATCTAGGATGATTGCCATATGACTAAATACAAGTCCACATCTGAAGTGATGAAAATTATCAGTGATAAAGATAAGATCAGAAATTTTGGTGTTATTGCACACGTGGACCACGGTAAAACCACTATGAGTGATAGTCTTTTGGCACACTCTGGAATTATTTCTCCTTCCACTGCTGGAAGTGCATTGGCAATGGATTCAATGAAGGCAGAACAAGAAAGAGGAATTACAATTGTTCAGGCTAATGTTACATTACATTATCAGCAAGACAATGATGATTACGTTATCAACATGATTGATACTCCCGGTCACGTCGACTTTTCTGGACGTGTAATTAGAAGTCTTAGGGCAATTGACGGTGCTGTGGTGGTATGTGATGCTGTAGAAGGTATCATGACTCAAACTGAAACTGTAACTCGAATGTCTCTTGAAGAGCGAGTAAGACCTGTTTTGTATATTAATAAAATTGATCGACTTATCAAAGAGCTGAGATTAACCCCTGAAAAAATGCAAGAAACACTAGCTGGTGTTGTTGCAAACTTTAATGAATTAATTGATACTTATGCTGAAGATGAATACAAAGAAAAATGGAAGGTTTCTATTCAAGATGGTAGTGTAACATTTGGTTCTGCAAAAGACAAGTGGGCAATTAATGTTGATATCATGAAGAAAAAAGGTGTAACCTTCAAAGATGTTATTGATGCATATTCTGATTCTGGCAAAGTTGAAGATTTAGTCGAGAAGGCACCGCTAGCTGAAGGTGTACTTGGAATGGTAGTAAAACATCATCCTCCTCCACATGTTGCACAAAAGTATAGAATACCAAAAATTTGGAAAGGTGACTTGGAATCTGATACTGGTAAAGCACTTCTTGCTTGTGATGATAATGGTCCTACAATTATGATGTGTGTGAACATGACAATTGATCCTGCAGCTGGTCCTGTAGCAATTGGAAGATTATTTTCTGGAACAATCAAAGATGGTCAAACAATTAACATTATTGATACAAAACGTGAAGGACGTGTTCAATCTGTAAACTTTTTCATGTCAAATGTACGAGAACAAGTAGGTGAATTAGGAGCAGGAAATATTCCTGCATTATTGGGATTAACTGATGTTCGTGCTGGACAGACTATTTCCACCGTGAAAGATATCCCTGTATTTGAAGCATCGAAATATGTTTCAGAACCTGTCGTACAAATGGCAATTGAACCAAAACATCCAAAAGACTTACCAAAACTTGTAGAGGTTTTAAGAAAACTTACAATTGAAGATCCAAATCTTGTAATCAAAATTGATGAAGAAAGTGGTGAAACCATTATGGCCGGAATGGGTGTATTACATCTTGATGTAGCAGTTAATCTGATCAAAGATGCCAAAGTTGAGATTGTGACATCCGAACCATTGATCAATTACCGAGAGACAATTAACGGGGGTTGTGAACCTGTGATGGCAAAATCTCCTAATCGTCATAATAAAATTTTCATGAAAGTTGAACCACTAGAGCCTGAAATTGCTGAAATGTGTAGAAATGGCACTCTAAGTGAAATGAAGGATAAAAAAGAAACCGCACAACTATTACGTGAAAAAGGTTGGTCGCCAGATGTTGCAAAGAAAGTAATGCGGTTTGATTCTCGTGGAAACGTTATGATTAACGGAACAAAAGGTGTTCAATTTGTAGATGAATCCACTGATTCACTATTATCTGGATTCGATGAGGTGATGAGTGAGGGAGGGCTTACAAAAGAACAGGTAAGAAACTGTAAATTCACATTCACACATTTTGTTCCCCATGAAGACACTGCTCATAGAGGATTATCTCAAATTGGTCCTGCATCAAGACGTGCATGCCTTGCAGCATTTTTATCTGCAGAACCTGTATTGTTAGAACCGATGCTTGCAATTGAGGTTCGTGTTCCAACTGATCTAATTGGAAACGTTTCATCTGTATTACAGGGCAAACGTGGTAAAGTTTTGGATATGCAACAAAAAGGTGCAACAAGTATTGTAATTGGTGAAGTTCCTGCAGTTGAAACATTTGATATTTCTGAAAAAATGCGTGGTCAAACAGCTGGTAAAGCAATGTGGAATACACACTTCAAAGCATGGACTGCAGTTCCGAAATCAATCGCTGCAACTTTAACTGAAGATATCCGAAAAAGAAAGGGATTAAGTCCAAATCCTCCTGCTCCAACTGAATTTATAGACCGAGACTAATGGTCAAAATCGAAACATTCGATGCAAATACTTTTTGGAATAAATCTTATGCTCATCAACGCGGAAAATTACTAAAACATGTTCAAGTTCCTGATGATCAAGTTAAGATATTGGTGAATAAAACCTATTTGGAACTTCCAGCACCACTACGTTATGAAATAGAAACGAGTGGTATTACAAAAGCAGAACTCGGTTAATCTTTTTTCAGTTTTTGTCTTGTAGTGACATTATATGTTACATCATTTGTTGTCTCTTCATTACTTTTTACAGCTTTAGTTAATTTTGGGTCTGCAAATGATGCTATCTTTGCATCCTTTAGTTTTTTACAAAGATTTCTAATTGTAACGCTGCTGATATTTGCTGCTTTTGATACTTGAGTTTGAGAAACCTTTTCTGAATTTGATATGGCTGCAAGATACACAACTGTTGCAGCCATTGCAACAGGATTTTTACCGCTGGTAATCATCAACTCTTCCGCTTTGATCAAGAATTTTATTGCATCTCGTTTAGTTTTTTCAGATGCACCTACCTCTGTTGTAATTCTTGTAATGAAACTTACTGGGTTGTATGTTTCTAATGTCAAATCTAAATCTCGCACTAGCATTCTGTAAATTCTATGTATGCTTGTTCTTCTTAGATTTGTTGCATCTGCAACATCCTGGATGGTTCTTGGAGTATTTGTGAATCTACATGATGCATATACGCAGGCACTCAAAATCACTGGTATACTTCTGCCTCTTCCAATTTTCTTGGCTAAGGTTTTTCTGTAAATGTATGCTGCTTGTTCAACTGCTGCATCTGTAAGTGATAATTTTGCTTTGAGACCTTCTAAGAGGGTGAAAGCTTTCTGCATATTTCTATGGCCTGGAAGTGCTTTGCTATTCTTATCCCACATTCGTAAACGATAAAATGTTCTTTTCATTTCTCCGCTCAAATTTTTACCTGTTGCATCTTTGTCTGATTGTTGTATTACTGTGGATAAGCCCATGTCGTTGAATGCAAGAGTTGATTTTCGACCTGTTCTGGATTTTGACATGTAATCTTCACCTGTTTGCATAGATTCCGGTCCAAGCTCTGCTTCATTTTGTGATATAACTTCTCCACAAGATGAGCACATTACCTCGCCCGTAGTACTGTCAGAAACTAAGAGAACATCTTTCCCTTTGTTAGTCTTACAAACGTGATTATTAGATTCAGTATCTTTTTTCACTACTCTACTATATCGGTTTGAATTAATTAGTAATGTCTTCTAGTGTTAATTTTTTTTCTTTAGCACTATTGCTCTTCAGATTTGTTCTGATGATGGAGATTTACCATGATAAATGACATTTCTCTTAAAAACTCGTATTCTCCATTTGACCAAGAATACTTGTTTGCATTGTCCCAAAAATCCTGTCCCGGTTTGGATTCAAAATCTTCAGTTTGCATATTGGTACATTGTATTTTGATCTATAATATCCAAATTGCCTTTTCTGATTGACAAAGTTGGTCAAAAAAATTGATCCCTCTATGACCAAGAATTGATTTTAGACTGAGTTCAGGTCAATCTAATCAACAAAGTATCACATTTACGCACACCTCGCTATTGACTTACATGAAAGCAAGATTTGACGGAAAATGTAAAAGCTGCGGCGATGATATCCGAAAAGGTAAGGAAATCGCCAAAAACGCAGATGAGGTTTGGGTTCACAAACACTGTGTTGAAGAATTAGTGGATTTGCCTTAAATCATATATCCACGGTTTTTTTATTTTTAACATGCTGATTAATCCTATAGATTTACTTCTATGGACATTTCGAAGAAATGAAAGTGACGTTGTAAAATTATATGATTCCCTTTCTCCAATTATGGAGGTCTCTACTGGTGGAGATATGCTGAATTTCGGATATTGGGATAATTCTACTCCTCATCCTACTGATGCGCAAAAACGATTATGTCAAATGATTGGTGAAATGGCTGAAATATCTGCCGCAGAGGTGATTGCTGATATTGGAAGTGGAATTTTAGGACCTGCAAAAATTTGGAGTTCTCAATATCCTTCATTACAAATCTCTTCTGTAAACGTAAATTTCTCACAATTAGCCTCGGTTAATCCTGGTCATATATCAAAAATAAATTCTACAGCAAGGATGCTTCCATTTTCCAATTCTTCATTAGATTGTGTAATTGCATTAGAATCTGCCCAACACTTCAAACCTATTGGAGATTTTTTTTCTGAATCGAATCGTGTTTTAAAAGATGATGGTATTCTTGCACTTGCAATCCCTACTGCTATAGATAATTCTAGTTTTAGCAATCTTGGAATATTGAAATTCACTTGGTCATCAGAACATTATTCCCAAAAAAATATTGTTAATGAACTTTCTAAAAATGGATTTGAAATTATAGAATCAAATGATATTGGAAAAAATGTTTACTCTCCTCTGGCTGAATATTATATCAATAATCGTTCTGAATTACAAAAAAAGATTCTTTCACGTTATTCTAAATATGTAGAAAAAATACTTTTTGAATCTATGAAAAAAATGCAATCTGCATCTGAAAATGAACTGATCGGTTATTTAATGCTAAAATGTAAAAAATTAGCACTAGACTCACGCTAGTGCATAACTATTAAATATCATAATTCAGTAATTTGTTCATGGGAGCATCATGTAAAGGAATATGCACACAGCACAAAGTAATGAAAGTTCCAAATTCAATGAAATATCAATACGGACTAAAACGTTGCAGTTGGTGCGAAGTATGGCTTGACACTGAACAAATTCGCTGTCCTTGTTGCAAAATGATTTTGAGAACCAAATCTCGAAATAAGAAAAGAGTCATACCAGTCGAATCAACAACAACTGTTGCTGCATAAAATGAATTCTGAAAATCACAGTAAAGAGATTTCAAAAAATCCGTCGACCAAACCAGTCGCCATAATAGGCGCTGGAGTCGGCGGTTTATCAATTGCAACTCTTTTGGTGAATGACGGATACCCTGTTTCTGTTTATGAAAAATCTGAGCGTGTGGGTGGGCGAACAGCCTCTATGGAATTCAAAAACCACATTTTAGATAATGGCTTTCATATAATGCCGTTTTACAAAAAATCGGCAATATATGAAATTCTAAAAGATGTCAAGATAGAATCTAGACTTAAACTTGCAATTGTCGATAAAATTGCATTTTATGACAATGGATTCCATACTTACCCAAAAGGAATTGCAGATATTCTGAAAATGTCTTTAATTCCATTCAAGAGCCGAATATCATTACTGAAAATACTTCTTCCTATGGCATTCACTAGTATGGAAAAAGCAGAAAAATTAGACGCTGTACCTTTAACAAAAGTTACCTCCAAACTTGATTTTCATTCTAAACAATTTTTTGATGCTGTCTGTATGCTTGCATTTGCAGACACCCCTGATCATATCTCTCTTGGTGAATTTGCAAGAACCATAATTCGTGCAAATCCATTCAAAGGGGGAACAAGTGAATTTGCATATCCCGACATGGGCGGATATGATCGAATTAGTGAGGTAATGGCAAATTATGTCAAAGAAAAAAATTCTCAAGTTAATCTGGGGTCTTCTATCAAAAAGGTGATTGTTAAAGATAGAAAGGTAACTGGTGTTGAACTATCTACTGGGGAAATAGTCCAAAGTGACTGTGTAATTATCTCATATCCTGCATATCATGCGATTAATCAATTATTTGACTCTGGAGTCTTTGATGATGATTTTATCAAAAAAACAAATCGACTTAATAAAACAACTTCTGTAGTTGAAGTTCATTTTGCATTATCAAAAAGACTGGATGAACGTCAGGTTGTTTTTCCAGTAGGTGAAAACTATGTCTCAAAAGGAATTTTCTTTATTTCGAACATTACTCCATCCGTATCTCCTAAAGGAGAACATCTCATCATAGTTGGCACTCCTGTAAAACCTGAAGAAACCGAGAATCCAACACGAATTAAAGAAATTGTTTCAAAAATGAAACAGGAGTTATCTGAAATTTATCCTGACTTTGATGATTCCTTATTATGGGATAGGCCTATGGCTTGGAAACTTGTAGAGGCTGTGGTAAAAGAACCAGGCTTAGTATGGAAAAATAAAATGCCACATTCTGTATCTCACGTAGATGGGTTATTTTTTGTAGGTGATTCTACTATTAGTTATGGTATTGGAACCGACTCTGCAGCACATAGTGCTGTTTTAGCACATCCGTTAATAGAAAAACATCTTTCTTCACTTTGAGTGATCTTTTGCATAATTTGCAAATTCGTCTAAGACCGTTTTCATACTACTTTCAATCTTACTTTTAGCAAACATTCCCAAAATTTTGAGTCCACCCGATAGTACAAAATTAACTTCGATTGTAACCTTTGTCTGTTCTCCAACTTTTTCATATGTTTCATCAAAGACTGTACCTTTTGCTTGTCCATCCAGCATTTTGACAATATGTCTATCTGGTTTTTCTACAACATGCTCTGTAGTAACGTTAACCGTTTTTCCTAGGAATCTTAATGTCTCAAAAATTATCGTAGTATTGTCCTTTTTTTCAATAATTTTTAGTTCTAGAAAATATTCTGGAAGAATTTTTGTAAACTTTTCATAATCTGTACTGATTGCAAAGAATACGTCTCTATCAATGTCAACTAATTTTGTAAATGAAAATTTTGGCATATCTTTTTTGATAATTTATTGAATTAAAGTCTAAAGATGGTGATGTTAGGCACTAGTCGACCAATTAGCACTTGCTTATATATTGTAATTGCGTCCAATGTTTAATGAAAGCAATACTCGCGGGAATTGCAGGCGTTTTACTACTGACCTCTATGGTTGGCAGTGTTGATGCTGCTAATGTCCCTGATTGGGTAAAAAATAATGCAGGATGGTGGGCAGAAGGCCAAATTGACGACGCTGCATTTGTTTCTGGTGTTCAATATATGATTGAAAATGGAATAATCAATGTTCCATCAACTACCAGAAGTTCAGGCGCCTCTGATACTATTCCAGCTTGGGTAAAGAATAACGCAGGATGGTGGGCAGATGGTACACTAACTGAAAATGAGTTTGTCAACGCACTTCAATATTTGATTAAGATGGGTATCATGCAAGTTAGCGCAAGCGCTGTAAGTGATGACGGTGCATCAAAATCACAATATCAATCCACTCCTAAAGAAACTACTACATCACAATCATCTGGCAATGCAGATCTTGATGAAATGTTAGCCAAATGTCAAGGCGGTGAAAACAAAAGAGAAATCCGCGAATGTGAGAAAGTAATTAAAGATGAATACAAATTAAAAACATACCAGAGCAGCGGTGAAAAATTCCAACTTGGTAATGTTGCATATTATTATGTAGCAGATTGGCAAGAAGAAACTAGAAAGGGTGTTAAACAATACAATAACATCGCATACACTGCAACAGGCCAACCTCTCTTAAACCTACAAATGATGGTTCAAAACACTGGTTCCTCAAATGAGACACTAATGTGCACTAGCCCATCAATATGCAACTACACCGTATGGGATGGAGGAAAAAAATGGGTAAACTCTGGTTCTGACTTTACATCTGGTAATGTCGTACTAAAACCAGGACAAGCCAAATTTGTTAATATCTTATGGGGACCTGCAATAGGTTATGGTAGTTATGAGAACTTTGAATATGATTCAGGCAAAGATTACTATTTGCGCATTGCAGAACCATTTGGTAAATTAGATCTTCCGTTGAATCTTATTGTTGTACCATAACATCTTTCTTTTTCTTATGATAAAAAATGTCTGATATAATTTGGGGAACTGTAACAAAAATTATTACAACAAATTCGTTTGAGATGAATGTTTCACATCAAAAGGATACTAATCAGGATAGCTATCAAGATGTGGAACAAATTCAATTCACTGAAATTGATATTCCAAGTATTCCTGTAGATGAAAACTCTAGAAATATCACTCAAATTGAAGAAAGTCTCAATAATAAATTTGTAAAATGTGAAATTTCAGGCAGGAATTCTGAGAATAAACTCGTATGTACAGTCTCGCATTCGGGCGCTGGCGGATACTGATGTGGGCTCCACAAATTTTAGATGAAACATCATCGTACGATGATTTGATTACTGGAAAAATTCCTGCTTTAATTATTCCAAAGGTTTTATCAAAATCTGATTGTATTTCTATATCTCGTAAAATTTTGAATATGTCTCAAAGAAATGACTCTTCAACAAAATTTGGTACATCTCTAAGTTCGCATATATATGAAAAGCAAAGATACTTTTCAAAATCAAAAAAATCAAATGAAATTTTAAAAAATTTATTCTCCGAAAATATTTCACCTTTAACCTTCATGCAACAAAAAATATCAAAATTATTTGGAAAAAAAATATACACTACAACTGAAAATGGCAATGTTTACTCTGATGCTGTAATCCGAATACATGAAAGTGGAGATTCTGTACACCTGCATCGTGATAATTCTAATTTTGAGATGAGTGAATACAATGTAAGTCGATTCAAAAATCAATTATCTGCAATTCTTTATCTTCAATCTCCTGATGTGGGTGGAGAACTAACAATTTTTCATAAAATGTGGTCTAAAAAAGATGAAATGATGAGAGAACCAGAATTTGGCTATTCTTCAGATTTGATTAGAGGTGTTTATCAAACAAAAATAAAACCTATCGTTGGAAATATGGTTATTTTAAATCCAAAATTTTATCATCAAATTGAATCTATATCTGGATTAAAATCTCGCATAACGTTGACTTTCTTTTTTGGAGAATCAACCGAAAATTGTTTTTATTCTTGGACCTAACTATTTAACAAATATTTCCATAGTATCAAACTTGTGTTGACTGTTTGCAATTTCAAAAAATATTATGTCTGAGTCTATTTCTACCCATTTTGATTGTCCTTTGAATTTTATGCGGTCTTCTACGTATACTCCTGATGGTCCTGACACTCTCGCTAGTATTTCATCGTCAGTAACTCCCATTACTGAGAATGGAACTTTGATAATCTTTTCATTATTTTCTGCATGAATTTTGATAGGATGCTCTTTTTCGTGAAATACAGCTTTACCTTGAAAACTATCTCCGGTTGCATTTAGATATTTTATTTTTAATTTGAATGGCAGTTTTAGCTCCATGGAGATTACTCCCGAAACCGTGTATTTAACAAACGTAAAAAAATTACGTGTTAGCACTAGTATTCATGCCTAGATTTGTCTACTATGTGAAATTAGCATTCATGCGTTAAATCTTCAAACATTGATAGGTAATCATGCAGAAAATTATCTTTATTGGATTGTTTTGTTTGTTGATGCTTCCTGCATCTGCATTTGGTCATAAATTAATTCCTACAGATGGAACGAATACAGATTATGAATCTGCATTGGAAATTCCAGATCCTGTTATTTCTTGGGCAATGTACGAAGAATTGGAAGGCAACGCATTGTTTTACAAATTTGATGCAGAAAAAGATGACAGACTTTTCAGTAGTATTGTTATTCCAAAGCTAGATAATTTAGAAAAATTCACTCCTTCGCTTGTATTGATAGGACCTTCAACATTTCTTGACCTGGTGGATGAGCTAAAGGTACTAGATACTGACAAAAATTTCAATTATCCTATTCCAGAAGGTTACGATGCATATGTTTTTGATTATAATGGTTCTATACCTTCAACAGAATTCTATGAACCCTTTGGTCAAATCACATATTGGGAACGTCAAGAAATTGATCTTGAGATAGAAGCACCTGGTACATACTACATGGCAGTATTTGATAAAACAGGTTCCTCTGGAAAACTGGCGCTTGCTATAGGATATGTGGAGGATTTCTCTGGAAATGATTTTGTAACCGTATTGCCAAACGCATGGCTTGAATCAAGATATTTCTCTGAAGACTTTACACCTCTTGTAATATTTGTTGGAATTATATCTGGTATATTCGCCCTAATTGGTTTTTCAATATATCGAAAAATTAAACGAAAATAAATATTATCTAGGAAATATTATTCTAATCAGTGGAAAACAAATTCCAAAAAATGTTGGAACAAGCATCCGATCTTGCTGAAGATCAGGAATATGACGAAGCCATTCTTCTTTATGATAAAGTTCTTCATTCTGATCCAAAAAATATCCCTGCATTATTAGACAAGGCTGCTACATTACAACGAATGGGAAAAAATTCACAATCTTTTCAGACTTATAATTCTGCTTTAAAGGAAGATTCAAAAAATTTGGATGCGTTAATTGGAAAAGGAACATTGCTTCATGCCAAATCTAAATTTTTAGATGCCATAGAGTGTTATGATTCTGCATTAAAAATCAAACCTCGTTTCGCAATGGCGCTTGCATGCAAGGGTATGTCTTTGGGTGAGATGGGTGAGCTCGATTCTGCTCTGGTTTGCTTCAAAAAGGCGCTTACAATTGACAAGGACTATGATTTAGCAAATATGGGCAAACAAAAGGCGTTAGAACTACTAAAATCACAAAAATCTAAAAAATATTAACATCGCCTGGTGCGGGACCTCTCTTCTTATCATGAAATTCAAAATAATCCTTATGCTTTGTTTCCTGATGTTCTCGTAGATTATCATAGTCATCAAATGTATCATGGCACAAAAAGCACTTTGGTTTATCCTCGTCAACTAACGGTAACACCATACTAAATCTTGGTTTGCATTGTTTTATATTTTCACTGTTATCAAGTGAAACATGTTAGAAGAGTTGGTTGGGACTTCAACTGCAATTGAACATGCCATAAATGGTGAAGAACTAACATTTGATGATGGTATGGAGATCTTAAATGATGATAATCTTCATGTCGTTGGTGCAGCAGCTGATATTGTAAGAAAAAAACTTGTAGGAGATACTGTTTCATTTGCTGCCTCATACTACATGAATTATACAAATTTGTGTGCTGCCAGTTGTCAAATGTGTGCATTTTATCGTAAAGGTGATGAAGATGACGCTTACACACTTACTCCTGATCAAATAGAAAAAAGAGTTGCAGCTGCAAAAGATTTGGGTGCAACTGAAGTACACATTGTAGGAGGATTTCATCCTGATTTACAACTTGACTATTACGAACAAATGATGTCTGCTATAAAACAAAAACATCCTGATATGACCATTAAGGCATTCACTGCAGCAGAAATTTTCTTTCTCTCAAAATTAACAAAAAACTCTGTCACTGAAATTTTATCTAGACTAAAAGATGCAGGTCTTGACTCAATGCCTGGAGGCGGAGCTGAATTATTCCATCCTGATGTTAGAACAAAAATCATTCGAGGAAAGTGTACTGGCCAACAATGGCTTGATACCATCGAAGTTGCACATAATCTTGGAATTAAAAGCAACGTTACAATGCTTTATGGTCATATTGAAAAACCAGAACACATAGTTGATCATCTCATTAAGATTAGAGAGTTACAAAAAAAGACTAATGGATTTATCACTTTGATTCCACTAAAGTTCAGTCTAGATAATACTGAACTTGAAAAGGAACACAAGGTGGAACATGAATCCTCTTCTATCTATGATCTGAAAATTATTGCACTATCTAGACTAATGCTGGCACAGACACTCAAGAATATTTCTGTATACTGGGTTGCTTATGGAACAAAACTCGCTCAAGTTGCATTATCACATGGAGGAAATGATCTTGTGGGAACCGCATTTTCTGAGGAAATTTATCGTGCAGCGGGGAAACCTACCAACTCTTCATTATTGGAATTAGCAAATTTAGCAAAAGAGATTGGTCGTACCCCTATTCAACGAAATACATTCTTTAAAACACTTCAAACCTTCACTTAGTTGCCGGTTTCTTTTCTGTTTTCTTTGCACCGCCTTTTCTTTTTCTGCGTGCCCCAAAACTAATCAAAACTAGTAAAAATCCAATACCAACCAAAATACCTGAAAGTGTTTTAAAATCTTCATTTTCTCTTTCATTAACCATAAACTCGTACTTTTCTTCTTCAGTCATTCCTTCTCTGCCAATTGGTGTCATGTCTGTTAGTATTCCTGAAAATACCATTCCAACGACAATCATAGATACGCCTCCTGCTAAAATTCTTTTATCTACTAACATAACTTCATTTAGGAAATGTAGATTTAATATATAATTCTGAAAAACACATCATATGTCACAACTCCCACATTTCACAAGTAAGGTATTTCTGGCTCCAATGGCTGGCGTAAGTGATCCTGCACTACGTATAATGTGTAAAAGGATGGGTGCAGGACTTGTTGTTACAGAATTAACTAGCGTAAATGCGATAGTTGCTAAACATGAACAATTAGAATCTGAATCAAAAAATATTACTGAATTTATTGAATTTTCTGAAAAAGAACGTCCGTTATCCGTTCAATTATTTGGCTCTGATATCACTGCATTAGAAAAGGCTGCAAAAATTGTAGAACCTCACTTTGACATGATTGATTACAATATGGGGTGTCCTGCTCCTCATATTACAAAACAAATGGCAGGTGGTGCATTATTACAAAACTCTGATTTAACTCGAGAAATATTTCGAACACTAGTAAATACTGTGAAAAAACCAATATCGCTAAAAATGAGAATGGGTGTCACTGAAGAAAATACATCTCTATTCTTAGAAATCTCAAAAATTGCAGAACAAGAAGGAATACAATTAATGACATTACATCCACGAACTGTCTCTCAGGGATACTCTGGGCATTCAGACTGGGATATGATTAAAAAATTAAAACAAAATGTTTCTGTTCCTGTAGTTGGAAATGGCGATATCACCTCTCCTGAAATTGCTAAAAAAGTTCTTGATTATACTGGATGTGATTATTTAATGGTTGGAAGAGGTGCAATGGGCAACCCATTCATTTTTGAGCAGATTAATGATTTTCTTGAAGATGGTACATACAAACAGTATTCCCTTACTGATAGGTTAGAAGCATTTGTCACATACCTCGAATTAACAGAAAAATACAACATTAGATTTGCAAATATCAAGCAACAGGCTATCCGATTTACAAAAGGAACTGTTGGGGGAGGGCAACTTCGGAATAGACTAAGTGCTGCAAAAACTACAGATGATCTTAAAGAACTATTATTGCAGAAAGTGACAGTCTAATTACTTGTAAAGGTCAAACTCTGGACTTCTTTGTTGACTTTTTACTTCTGACATTACTGCTTTAACAACCTCATTGTGATTGTATGTCAAATGTCTCAAGAATTTTGCTGATACATCTGCTCTTGTCTCATCGTCTGCAAAAAGCATCTCTTCAGATGACAATTCTGTCATCATCTCTTTGCATTCAACACAAGGATCAAAGTCTAAGTAAAGCTTCATGGACAGTTTATGGCTCTGCATAATAAATACTAGATGTTGACTTGATAGGCTCAGAACTAGAATTCTTCGTCATCAATGAAAAGTCCAGAGTAATCATATGTTGAATCATTATTTTGGTTTGTTTTCATGTATAGAGTAAGTGAATTTTGAATATAAGCAATATGAACAATTTATCTTTGATTCTTTTTTTAGAAAATAATTGGTACATATACAAAATCCCACATGGTTTTTCATTGGAATCATTTTATTGATTCTAGGTTCATTCATCATGCTTTTTGATTATCCACAAATCCAATATTTTGATAAGATTGAGCCTGAAATGTATGCGACCTTGGAATCTGAACAAAAAGAAATTCACAATAGATTGAAAATTGAATTCTCAATTGGAATTGTTATTCTCTTGGCAGGTATGGCATTGTTTGTTACCTCGTTTTTTAGAAATTCTAAAAAATAATTAGAGCGGTTTTGAAATTTTTAACTCAAACTCAGGAACAAGTCCCTTTTCTTTTGCCATCTTAAACATCAATTTTACAGCCTTTTCTCCTGGTTCTCCCATATCTACAGTTACCTCATTAACATACATGAGTACAAATTTTTCAATCAATTCTCTTGATTTTCCTCTACTGTATTTCATTGCATAATCAATTCCATCTTTAATGTTATTTCTTGCAAATTTGATGGATTCTTGTAAATACAAGTCAAATTTGTTAATTAATTCTGGACCAAGTTCTTCATTCATGACATTAACTCCTAATGGAACTGGCAATCCTCCGGATTCTTTATCCCACCATTCCCCTACATCTAGAATTTTTTGTATCCCCTCTTCTTCAAATGATAATTGTGTTTCATGAATTACCAATCCAACATCAACCTTGCCACTTCTCACAGCTTCTGGAATATCACTAAAGTTCATTTCGACATAATCAAATTTACCAATCATTAATTGTAACAACAAATATGCCGAAGTCATCTCTCCTGGAATGGCAATCTTTGATTTTTTTATCTCTTCAATTGTCATAGGTTTTGTTGCAGTAACAATTGGTCCATAGTTAATTCCAAAACTTCCACCGCTTCTTAACATGACATAATTTGGAATGTGCGCACATGCATGAACTGAAACTGCGGTAACATCTAATTCTGGATTCTTTGCTTTTCTATTCAATTTTTCAATATCTTCTATAACATGAGTGACGTTGAAGTCATCTGATTTTACTTTACCCGTAAACATTGCATAAAACATGAATGCGTCATCTGAATCTGGTGTATGTCCTACAGAAATATCCACAATTTTGAAGGATCTTTGTCGTAATAATAACCAAAGTTTTCTTGATATATAATAAATAACATGTAGTTGTATAGTTATTTATGATCTGCTCTAGCTGTGAGAATCATAGACACTTTGAGTGTATTGATTGCCAAAATAATCATACCACTGAGCTTTGTAGCTGTGATTGCCATTTAACAGAGCATGAACATGACGATTAGTATAATTAGTTCAAAAAAATAATTTTCTACTATGGAAGACGATCCTCATTCTGATGAAGAAATTTTAGAAATTTTAAAGATGAAAAAAATTGCAGTTGTAGGGATGTCGAAAAATCCCGATAAGGCTGCACATTATGTACCAAAATATCTACATGAAAATGGATATGACATCACTCCTGTAAATCCAAATGCAGATGTTATACTGAAAAAACAGTGCTATGATGTGATTACTGATGTGCCTGATGATGTTGACATTGTAGATGTATTTCGACCATCAGATCAGGTAATGCCAATCATAAAAGAAGCAATAAAGAAAAAACCCAAAGTCATTTGGCTTCAAGAGGGAATTCATAATGAAGAAGCAGAAAAACTAGCAAAAGATGCTGGAATTGATGTTGTTTACAATAGATGCATGTTGGCAGAACATAGTCGGTTATCATAATGTCTGATAATTCATTTCAAGCATTTTATGACGAGCTTCAACTTTTAGTAGAAAAATTTGAGAAAAAACAGACTCAGATAAAGATGGAATCAAATCTCGAATATGACTCTGTAAAAATTTTTGGTGAAAAAATGGATTCTGTCACAAGAGCAAAACTTGGGGTAGATGATGCGGCAGAATTGGCATACACAACTGCAGAGCATCATCCATACTGGGCCGTTTTGTACAATTGTACTGAAATCACAAAAACAATGCTTGAAAAATGGCATGATGAAATCACTCCTGAAGAATTAGACGAGATTAAATGGAATCTAAAAGAAATTCAAAATTCAATATCAAATATAGAAAACAAACTCAAAAAATAATCAGATAAATACAATAAAATGGAAAATAATTCATGGTGATAAAGATTGGAATTATAGGTAAAACAAATACTGGTAAAACCACCTTCTTTAATTCTGCAACATTAGCATCTACTGAAATTTCCACATATCCATTTACAACAAAAAAACCGCAAACAGGAACCGGTCAGGCAATTACTTTGTGTGTTCATATGGAGTTTAATGTTCAAGATGAACCAAACAATTCAAAATGTGTTGACGGATGGCGTTACATTCCTATCGAATTAATTGATTTACCTGGATTAATCAAAGATGCATGGAAAGGGAAGGGATTGGGAAACCAATTTCTCTCTATTGCTGCACAATCTGATGCATTGTTACATGTTGTTGATTGCTCTGGAAGTATTGATGCAACAGGAAAAATAACAGAACCTGGTTCTGGTGATCCTGTATCTGACTTTGCTGACATTGAAGAAGAGTTGGTAATGTGGTATCAAAAAATTCTGGAAGGAAATAGAGATAAACTTTCTAAAAATATTCGTGATGGTACAGACCAAGTTGATGCATTAACTGAGCTATACCAAGGAATTGGTGTTAAAAAATCACATGTACTTCAGGCACTAAAAACTACCAATTTAGAAGAAATTGCTTTTGATGACTTTGATATGGGTCAAACAAAAGAATTTGCAAAAATCTTACGTAAAATTTCAAAACCTACTCTCATAGTTGCAAACAAAATTGATGTTCCTGGTGCTGACAAAAACTTTAATCGTCTTCGTGAACGATATAATGAAGTCATCACTGTCCCTGCAAGTGCTGATAGTGAGTTAACTCTAAGACGTGCAGAACAGCAAGATTTGATAAAATATTCTCCAGGATCTGAGCAGTTTGATATTGTTAAACCTGAAGAATTAAACGATAAACAAACAAACGCACTTAATTTCATCAAACAAGATATCATGGGTGAATATATGCGAACTGGAGTTCAATTTGCAATAAATGTCACCGTCTTCAAATTATTAAAAATGAATGCAGTTTACCCAGTAGCTGATGAGAATAAACTTTCTGATAAAAAAGGACACATACTTCCTGATTTGATTTTACTCAAAGATGGAGCAACCGTAAAAGACTTAGCAAATGAAATTCACACCGGATTATCAAAGGGATTATTACATGCAAAAGATTTGAGGTACAATCTTAGATTGCCAACCCACTATCAGTTGCGAGATAGAGATGTTATTTCACTAGTAAGCGCAACAAAGAAAGCCTCTGGATAAAATTAGTGGTTATCAATGGAGTCTGTAAATTTTGTAATCTTAGGTGACCAATCAATTGCAACTGATTTTGGCAAAAAAGGTACGTCTACTGATCTAACATTATTTGATAGGAAAGAAGCGGAAAAAATTTACACATTTGTAACTCCAAATGGATTTCCCGAAAAAATCCAACCTCTATTTCAGGCAATTGCGTTAGCAGAATACGTAATCTTTCATGTAAATACGTTGGATAAATTTACGGGTGAACAAATTCTTGCATTAGATGCGCTTGGAAAAAAAGATGGAATTTTATCTCATTCATATGATGTTGATGAGGCTAGATTAGATTTAATGATAAAGGGAACTGTAATTGAAGGATACACGAAAGTTGAACAGGATAAAATTAAAGAAGAATTAGCAAACTTTACCGTTGCAAAAAAAGATGGAAGTACCAGTATTGTAATTGATCATACATTTGATGTCAAAGGTGTGGGAACCGTGGCATTAGGAAAGGTTCTGTCTGGAAAAATTACTCAATATGATAAGATTCAGCACTATCCCTCTGAAATTGAAGCGATGGTAAAATCAATTCAGATGCATGACGATGATGTCAAAGAATCCATTTCTCCTGCTAGAGTTGGATTATCTCTTAAAAATATCAAACATGATGAGATAACTCGTGGTGATGTCTTATCAAATGATACTTCAATCAAAACAGTAACTGAAATTACTATAGACTATAAACAAAATCAGTTCTTCAAATCAACTTTGGCAGAAAATCAAATGTGTCTTGTAAGTGTAGGTCTTCAGATAAAGGCTGCAAAATTTGCATCCGTATCTCCTATGAAACTAACATTTGAAAAACCGGTTATTGTAATGCCTGGTGATGTATGTGTACTACTAAAACCTGAATCGAACACTGTTCGCATAATTGGAAGCGGTGTGCCACAATGAAACCTGCAAGAGCATGTCCAATATGTCCTGAATGTGGTTCTAAAAAATTTGAAAGACTAGAAGATAACGGAGTAAAGCTCCAATGTGCAAGTTGTAAAAAAATAATTACTTTATAATTATCTAGAAAGACATTCTGACAAATCCTCATGAAATTTACTTGCCTGATAATCGTTTAGACTATCATCTCTATCTTCTAATGCAAATTTCTCCATTTCACTACATGTCCATCCTTCCCATATTCGAGGATTTGTAACGTTTTTCTCATACATGTTAATTCCTATAATGCTGAGAGGAACTACAATTGCAAATATTGCAATTATTAGTAACTTTACAAATTTTGGATTATCTGTAATCATGAACTTGATTATTGCATAGATTATATAGAATTGACTTTGAATTTTAGTATGGCAAAGACATGGAAAGACGCAGACATTAGTCTTGACCCTATCAAAGACCAAACTGTCGCAGTAATTGGATACGGTATCCAAGGTGATGCACAGGCAAACAACATGAAAGACTCAGGCCTCAAAATTATTGTTGGTCTAAAAGAGGGTAGTCCAACATGGCAAAAAGCAAAAGATGATGGTCATGAAGTCATGTCAGTAGCTGATGCCACAAAAAAAGCAGACATTGTTCATATTTTAATTCCTGATATGGTTCAAGCAAAAGTGTACAAAGAAGAGATTGGCCCAAACCTATCTGATGGAAAAGCATTATCATTTTCACATGCAGCAGCAATTTACTGGAAATGGATTGACGCACCAGAAAACGTTGATCTAATCATGGTTGCACCAAAAGGTCCTGGCTCTAAAGTTCGAGAGACATATCTACAAAACTTTGGAACTCCATCAATTGTTGCAGTTGAACAAGATAAAACAGGAAAAGCATGGGATAGAACATTAGGAATTGCAAAAGCAATTGGTAGTGCACGTGCAGGATTAATACAAACAACATTCAAAGAAGAAGTAGAAACTGACTGGTTCGGAGAACAAGCCGATTTATGTGGAGGTTCAGCTTCAATGGTAGTTAATGCATTTGAAACTCTAGTAGAAGCAGGTTATCAACCAGAAATTGCATACTTTGAGGTATTACACGAATTAAAATTAATTGTAGATATGATTCAAAGATATGGAATTAATGGAATGTGGAGACGTGTTTCAGAGACTGCAAGATACGGTGGATTAACAAGAGGTCCAATGGTAATGACACCTGATACAAAAGCAAACATGAAAAAAGTTCTAACAATGATTCAAGACGGAACATTCAACAAAGAATGGATTGATAATTATCAAAACGAAGGAAAGGCTGCATTTGATAAATACATGAAAGACTTGGATGGTCATCAAATCGAAACTGTAGGAAAACAGATGAGAAAGATGATGTGGCCTGATTCTACTGAATAAACTTATAATTTTCTTAGTTTAGAAACGCCTTTTGTAATGTGTTCAATTATCAAATCTAGTGATGTTCCTGGACCAAAGTTTCCTGTAACTCCTGATTTTTCTAATGCTTTTTTATCTTCTTCAGGTATTACTCCTCCTCCGACAACAAGCACATCATTGATCTTTTTCTTTTTTAATTCTTTTACAACTCTTGGAAATAATGTTCCGTGAGCCCCATTAAGCAAACTTAAGGCAACAGCGTCTGCATCTTCATCTTCTACAATTTGTGCAATTCTGTCTGGTGTAGCAAATAATCCTGAATAGATTACCTCCATTCCTGCATCTCTGAATGCTCTACATAGGATTAGGGCGCCTCTATCATGACCGTCTAGACCCAATTTAGCAACTAGAATTTTGACGCGTCGTGATTGTACCTTTTGCTTCATGACTTAATTCTTAAAATTTGGCTTTAAAATCTTTCTTTACATCTAAGATTTTTAATCAAGGGATGAGACGGTTTTGTATGGCAATGCTTCCAGATTTAAAAAAAGCAAAGAGAGGTGCAATTGCAAAGGCTATATCCATAATGGAAAATGACCCAAAAGAGGCACGTCAATTAATCAAAAAAATCTACAAAACATCTGGCAAGGCAATTGTTATTGGAATCACAGGTCCTGCAGGCGCTGGAAAATCATCTCTCATAAACAAATTATCGATGGAGATGAAAAAATTAAAACTAAAACCGGCTGTATTGGCAGTAGACCCTACTAGCCATGTTACAGGTGGTGCTATCTTAGGTGACCGTGTTAGAATGTCAGAATCAACAGATACTGGAACCTATATTCGAAGTATTGCATCTCGTGGTGCAACTGGAGCCATTGCGCACTCAGTTCGGAATAGTTTACGTGTACTAGAATATGCCGGATTCAATCCAATAATAATTGAAAGTGTTGGAGCGGGACAAACAGAAGTTGACATTTCAAAAATTGCAGATATTACCGTTGTCACATTTAATCCACATACTGGAGATAGCATTCAAACCATAAAAGCAGGAATTACAGAAATTGGTGATATCTATTTGGTAAACAAGAGTGACTTGGATGGCGCAACACAACTATTTCAGGCATTACAAGATTTTATCGGAACTGCAGAAGAAGAAGCAGTAATCCTCAAAACATCTGTAAAGAAAAATAAGGGAATCAAAGAGTTAGCTTCAAAGTTAAAGGAATTAATGAAACAAAAAATAAAGGATAAAAAGAGTTCTGAGAAAACTCGCCTAAAATCTGAATTAGAAGATATTATTTTAAATAACGTCAGACAGGAAATTTCAATAATGATTGGTAAAAACAAGTCATTTTCTTCATATTTGAAAAAGGTACAAGAAAAAAAAATGGATCCGTTTGAGGCAGCAGACAAGCTGACAAAAAATTTCATAAAGTGATAAAATATGGCAGCGAAAAAGAAAACAAAATTAGCAGAAAAACAATACGTTACCGATTCTAGTATTCCAATTAAGCCATTTTATGTAAAATCCACTAAAAAGAAAACAAAAGAAGTTCCTGGAAAATTCCCGTACACACGTGGTATTCATCAAGGAATGTATCGAGATAGATTTTGGACTATGCGTCAGTATGCTGGATTCGGCGATGCTGCACAAAGTAACAAGAGATACAAGTTCATGTTGGATAAGGGGCAAACTGGAATATCCATGGCATTTGATTTACCTACACAAATTGGTCACGATCCTGATGCACCACAAGCCGAAGGTGAGGTAGGAAAGGTAGGTGTATCAATTTCATCTCTAAAAGATATGCAGACCGTTTTCAACGGAATTGAATTAGGTAAAGTTTCAACATCAATGACGATTAATGCAACCGCATCCACATTACTTGCATACTATATTGCCGTAGGACAATCTCAAGGATTCTCAAGTAAACAATTACGAGGAACCACACAAAACGACATACTCAAGGAATACATTGCAAGAAATACGTACATCTATCCTCCTGAACCATCGATGCGTATAATCGGTGATATGATTGGTTATTGTGCAACCGAGGTTCCACAATGGTATCCTGTTTCCATATCTGGCTATCACATAAGAGAAGCAGGATCAAATGCTGTACAAGAAATTGCATTTACTATTGCAAATGCCATAGAATACATTGAAACATGTATCGCACAGGGATTAAAAATTGATGAGTTTGCTCCAAGATTATCATTTTTCTTTTGTTGTACTATTGAGTTCTTTGAAGAAATAGCAAAGTTCAGAGTTGCAAGAAAAGTATATGCAAAAATCTTAAAAGAAAGATTCCATGCTAAAAATGAAAAATCATTACAATTAAAATTCCATACTCAAACTAGTGGTGAATCACTTACCGCACAACAACCTGATAACAACATTGTTCGTGTTGCAATGCAAACAATGGCTGCAGTATTGGGGGGAACTCAATCACTTCATACCAATTCGAGAGATGAAGCATTGGCTTTACCAACTGAAGAATCTGCAAAAATTGCATTAAGAACACAACAAATTGTTGCATCTGAATCAGGTATTACAAAAACAGTAGACCCAATGGCTGGCTCACATTATCTAGAAGAATTATGTGATGAGATTGAAGAACAGACATGGGCATATCTCAAAAGAATTGATAAAATGGGTGGCTCACTCAAAGCAATAGAAAAAGGATTCTTCCAAGCAGAGATTAGACAAAATGCTTATCGTATCAAAAAAGAGGTTGATGATTCTTCACGAGTTTTAGTCGGCGTCAACAAATTTGTAGATGAGGTTGAGGCAAAACAAAAACTGCTACGAATTGATGATTCCCTTGGTGCAAAACAAGAAAAGGCAATCAAGGCATTACGAAAATCTAGAGATAACAAAAAAACTAATACGGCATTATCAAAATTACAGGCAGCGGCAGAGACTGATAAGAATATCATGCCATTCATACTTGATTCTGTTAAAACATATGCTACAACCGGAGAAATCAGTAACACGTTACGGGAAGTATTTGGTGAATATAAGCCAAAGGAGATATTTTAGATGAAAATTGATCACATCGCGATTGCGGTAAACAATGTAGAGGAGTCAGCTAAGGTCTATCAAAAAGCACTTGGTATTGATGAAATAGAATTTGAAACAGTAGAATCTGAAGGAGTAAAGGTTGCAATAATTTCTATGGAAAATGGAAGAATTGAGTTGATGCAACCAACCAAAGATGATAGTCCAATTAAAAAATTTCTTGATAAAAAAGGTCCAGGTCTACACCACATGGCATTAGAAACTGATAACATTGAAGGTGAGGTAGAAAGAATGGAAGGTTGTGGAGTACAATTTTTGGGAAAGGTTCGTCCTGGCTCTGCTGGAACTAAAGTCACATTCATTCACCCAAAATCCTTAGAGGGGGTACTGACTGAATTATGTTCTCATCCTGAAAAATAAATTAAAAAATGGAATTGATATAGAAAATGGATACTTTTGATGCAATTAAAACAAGACGTGCAATAAAAAAATTCGATAACACCTACAAAATGAGTCCTGAACAGGTAAAATCATTGATGGAGTTAACAATACTTTCTCCTACCAGCTACAATCAACAAAACTGGCGGTTTGTCACCATAACCGATCAAGCAGTAAAAGAAAAAATTCATGTCGCTGCTCGAAATCAAGCTCAACCGCTAGATGGGTCACTTGTCATCTTACTATGTGGAAATATGGATGCATGGAAAGACGATCCTATGAGATATTGGAAGAATCATCCTCTTGAAAAACAAGAACATGTTCGAGATGCAATGCACAAAAAATATTCTGAAAGTCCTCAAAATAGAAGAGATGAGGCAATGCGTTCTTGTGGATTTGCAGCACAAACCATAATGCTTGCTGCAAAACAAATGGGTCTTGATTCTTGCCCTATGGTTGGTTTTGAATATGATGAGATAGCAAAAATCATCAATCTTCCTGATGAACACATAATTGTGATGATGATTGTTGTCGGAAAGGCTGCTTCCCCTGCAGCAGAACGTGGTGGACAATTATCATTAGATAAAGTAGTCTTTGAAAACAAATTCAATTAATTTTCAATAAATTCGAACACCCTGAATTGTTAAATTGGTCATTTTTTTACAATTATTATGAATGACAAACAGGTAATGGGAGTCGTAGTTGTATTAATCAGCATCATTGGTCTCTTTCTAGGTGTAACCAACTTTTTAGGTTAATTCACAAATCGTTAAATCCCCCAAATCACCAAAAAAGTCACTTGAATCTATTTTTAATTATATTATTTGTCATGGTAGTTACAATTGTACCTAGTGTTGCTTTTGCTGAGACTGTAATGGATAAGGACGTATTCGCTCCTGGTGCTCAATTTGATTCAAAACCTCTAGATGAGGCACAACAGGAAGATCAAGATTTAGCTGATATTTGGACGTACGCTATAATTATTGTAATCGGTATAATTATTGCAAGAATTGTACTTCAGGTAGTTAAGAAAAGAATGTCACGATCTACCTAGACTGTTAAAGCAATCTGCACACAGGTCATCCCGTGTAGTCATTCCTCGAGGTAGTTTGAAATTAAATTTCCTAACATCTGATACTGCAAATTTTTGCATCAATCCTTTTAGCTCCTTTTTACATTTGTAACAAAGATGTTTTCCTTCCAAAAGGAATCTTAAATTTAGTCTACTCAGAGTTGGCAAATCTGTAACTCCAAAAAATACCATCATGTTCACCATGAATGGATTATCTACAATTATTTGATCAAGTTGGTCTCTTTCACCTGCTATTGCTAAATCAATCATTTCTTTCCACTTAACTCGTAACATTTCTAGATACTCTTGAATTCTTTCTTCTCCTTTGTCTGTTAAGTTGATAATTAATTTTTTCTGCCCTAATAATCCGGTTCCAGTTGTTGATGAGATTAATTGACTGTTATCCAAAATATCTAAAATTTTTACCAGTTCGTCCTTTTTCAAATGAACTCCATTTTTTATCCCACCAAATGTTGTGAGACCTTTTTTCACAGCACCCATTACCTTCAAATCGGTTGTATCTAATTCCACATTAAAATAAAATTATACTATCTTAAAAACTGAGATGTGAATTCTGTGGCATCTATCAGTTTGCCAATTATCGAACCTACCAAAATTGTTAATCCGATAGACATCCATAATGTTGGTTGAATGTCGTATGGTTTTGTTGCTTTTTCGAAGCGAGACACACCTGAAATTAGTTATATACTAAATTTAACCAAAATGCCTTTTTTTTCATAGTGGATATTATTCTAAGATCTTAGAAAAACAACAAGTCTAAGTAGTTCATGTTAGCACTATTCCACCATGGAACATTTTGATTCTAGTATTATTGAGCCAATTGAGATGCGTATGATTAAGCATTCTCCATTTGAGGTTAGGCATAAAATTGACAAAAATGACCCTGAATTCCGCTCACTTGTAAAAAGTATCACAGAACATGGTTTGTTACAGCCAATATTGGTTAGACCTGTCGCATTAGGATTTGAAATTGTTGCTGGCTATCGAAGATTTGAGGCATGCCGTTCTTTGAGATGGCGCCACATTCAGTCAAAAATCAGAGAATTAAGTGATAAACAAACCTATGAGATACAATTAACCGAGAATATTCAGCGTAAATCACTTAATGCACTTGAAGAGGCAGAAGCATTCAAAAAATATGTTGATGATTTTGGATGGGGCGGTGTATCTGAACTAGCAAGTAAAATTGAAAAAAGTGAAGAATATGTATCGCATAGAATTCAACTTTTGAAATTACCATCTGAGGCAAAAAAGCAGTTAATCCAAAATGCCCTTTCGGTCAGCCAAAGTCTCGAATTACTAGGTGTTCCATCTGAAGAACAAGCTGAAATGGCTCAGAGAATTTATGATGATCACTTGACAGTAAAACAGATTCGTTCAATAAAGAAATCAAAAGTAAAAAAAGATGACGATCCTCGGACAACCAAAGCTGAACAATCCCATAGAATTACCAAAAAAACAAAACTTGGTCTAAAAATGGCTCTATCACGAATTGATTCTGTAGCAAATGAAGCTCAAACTATTTCTGACCCAAAGGTTAGACGTGAAGTAGTTACATACATGATGGATTTACGTTACAAATTACATGAATTGTTGGATGAAACAATTCATTTTGAAAGGGTCACTTTAAAGAAAACTCTAAAATTATGATTATAGAAATGGTGGCATCCATTCTTTAAGAAATTCTTTGTGTTCCTTTTCTGTATATGATAGGGCGTGTAATGATACCTCTTTTGTTGGTGCAAAATCATAAACCTGGTATGTCTGAATAATATCTCCAAACAAATTTCTGAAAATATCGGTTTCTTCATCTGCAATTTCTACCGACGGGAATGATCTAATTGTAATCCAATCTAATCCTCCTTTTGTACTTCCTGAAAAAATTACAAATGGAGCATCTTTTAGATATTTTTTCAAACTTTCTGTTCTTTTACGAAGTGATTGAGACACTTTGAATGTGATTAGGGTAGTTCTGATTATTCGCTTTGGTAGTTTTTTTGGGTCTATTGTAATCGAATATCCTGTGATCACTCCTTCTTGAGATAGTTTTGAAATTCTTGATTCAATTTCCTCGGGGGCTACGTCATGCCCAAAACCTCTTAGAAAATCCCAAATTTCTGCGGAATCTTGTCTGGAGTCTTTTGATAAGGCTGAAATTATTAATTCATCAATTTCGTCTGTCATTAATCATGTATGCTCGTCAGAATATGTAAGGGTTTCAATAACTCACGCCTAAATTAGCACTATGAGTTTAAATAATTATTATTTTATGTTTAGTGATTGTCCTATATTCTTGATGAAAGTATTGGTTATCTAATTTTAATTGGTGTTGGAATTTTACTGGCATCTGTTGTATTGATTTTGGTTAAAGCTGAAACAAAATGGCTTGGAACCAAGAAAACTTTTGAATGGTTTTCGACTGCAGGTAGAACTGTAAAAACAGGATTAATCGTTACCTCTGTTGTATCTGCATGGACTTGGGCTGCAACTCTTCTTCAATCATCTACTGTGGCATATCAATACGGGATAAGTGGTCCTTTTTGGTATGCAGCTGGTGCATCAATCCAGGTTGTATTATTTGCCATATTGGCAATTGAATTAAAACGAAAATCTCCTATGTCTCACACTTTTCCTGAAATGATAAATTCAAGATTTGGTAAATCCTCACATAAGGTATTTCTTAGTTTTGCATTTCTTACAAATATCATAGTAACTGCAATGTTGGTTTTGGGCGGTGCGGCTGTTGTAAATGCACTAACTGGAATTAATGTCTACATTGCTGCATTTTTGATTCCTGTAGGTGTAATTGCGTATACTTTGTTTGGTGGTCTAAAAGCAACATTTCTTGCAGAATATTTCAATACAGCATTCATCTTTGTGGTCGTTTTGATTTTCACATCTGCAATATATTTCGTCAATCCTGATATTGGTGGAATCTCTGGAATGTTTGAAAAATTATCTAACGCTGCTGCAATGTATCCTGTTGAAGGAAATGCAGCTGGTTCATTTTTAACACTTGCATCAGTTGGGGCATTAATTTTTGGAGTTATCAATATTGTGGGAAACTTTGGTACTGTTTTTGTTGATCAGTCCTACTGGCAACGTGCAATTGCATCTCGTCCTCGTTCTGTAGTTCCTGGATTTTTAGTAGGAGGATTGGCGTGGTTTGCCATTCCTTTTGCACTTGCAACAACTTTAGGATTAGCTGCAGTTGCGGTAAATCTTGAATTAACTCCTCTTGAAATTAGCTCCGGATTGGTTGCTCCATTGGCAGCTGCACATCTTTTAGGCGACATCGGCGCAATTCTAATGCTTACTGTTTTATTCACCGCTGTAACTGCTGCAGGTTCTGCACAATTAATCTCTGTATCCTCTCTTGTAACTTATGATGTATTTCGAACATACATCAAACCTTCATCCACCGGAAGGCAATTAATGAGAATTTCGAGATATGCTATACTTGGATTTGGACTTGGAATGGGTGCTTTGGCATCTATGTTATTCCAGTTTGGAGTAAGCTTGCAATACGTCTATCTTGCAATGGGTGTTTTGATAGGTTCTGCAGTTGCACCAATTTCACTTGCAATTTTATGGAAAGACACCAATAGATATGCTGCAACAATCGCTTCGATAATCGGTCTTGGATGTGGAGTTACAGTTTGGCTTGGATATGCATATGCAACCTCTGGAGAAATTTCTCTTGCATCTACTTCTAACATGTTTGCATTATTGGCAGGAAATCTTGCATCAATTTTGACCAGCCTCATAATCACTGTAATCGGAAGTTTATTCCGACCTGAGAACTTTAATTTCTCTAAACTAAAACATGAAATTTTTGTAGTTGATGAGCAAATTAGAAAACGCCTGGAAAAAGAAACAAATGAGGAATCTCTCAAAAATGCATCTAAATTTAGTATGAGGTATGGTTTGACACTAACTTTGATTCTTGTCGTAGTATGGCCAATTCCATTATTTTTATCAAATTATGTTTTTACTGAAACTGTTTATCATGTTTGGATCTGGGTTGCCATATTGTGGGCTGCAACTGCTGGGTCTTTAGTTTGGGCTTTACCTATAATACAATCAAGATCTGGAATTGCCCATGTTTTGAAAAATATAGTCATTTCTTCAAAACCTAAAAAATCTGACAAATATGGTAATGATCTTTCTGGAAATGAAATTGCCCAAAAAATTCTTGTCGCTGTAGATGGCTCTGTCTCATCCATGCGGTCATTGAATTATGTAAATTATGTAATGAAGGAATCTTCCAACATCAAAGTTTACCTTGCTCATATAATAGAGTGGACTGATGATGATGAATCCATGGATGAAGAAATGACATTAAAGATGGAACAAGATGGACGAAAAATGCTTTTGGGAATTTTACTTCCAAGCAAATTGAAAAACTATGAACGAATTGTCAAGCTAGGTGATCCTGCAAAAAAGATATCCGAACTTGCAACTTCACTAAATGTTGATACAATTGTAATGGGTCGTAAGGGTCTAAGTGATACTGATTCTGATTTGGGACATGTCACTTCTAAGTTACTTACTCTAAGCTCAAAACCAATTGTGTTAGTCTAGTGGTTTGCATATAACAAACACAAAACTATTTTTTTATAAATAATAAATTTTAAGCCGACGTCGACTGTTAGAATATAACTGCCGCAGAACTTGAAATCTAAAGTGTCATATTATCAATTCTTGGAATTGATATATAACAAAAAGTTCTGAAAACATCTATGAAAATTGGCTCTATGGCAATGCTGTCGGTATTTCTTATGTCGATCGCATCAATGGGGTTAATTCAAAGCGCAGACGCCGCCGGTGCCATTGAAGGGGAATTCGTACTTGGAGAAGTATTAGACGAATCCGTCGGTTGGTTTATTGTTGTTGGTCTTGGAATGGTCTTTGCCGGAATCATATCTGCCGAGATTAAGATTGAAGAAAAATACCTTGGAAACATGCAAAGTTCTGAAGGATTCAATACTGCAGGAAGAATCATTAAAACTGGTCTAACTGCGGCTGCAATCGTGTCAGCATGGACTTGGGCTGCCACACTGCTTCAATCCTCAACTGTAGCGTATCTTTACGGTGTAAGTGGTCCTTTCTGGTATGCGGCAGGAGCATCAATTCAGGTACTTTTGTTCGGAATTCTAGCCATTGAACTAAAACGAAAGGCACCAAACGCACACACATTCTTAGAAATTATCAGAGCAAGATTCGGCGCTGGTACTCACAAAGTTTTCCTAGGTTTCGCATTAACATGTAACATGATTGTAACTGGTATGCTTCTACTTGGAGGAGCAGCCGTAGTTAACGGACTTACCGGTATGGACATTTCTCTAGCAGCATTCTTAATCCCAGTCGGTGTCATGATTTACACACTTGTAGGTGGTCTCAAGGCTACGTTTGTAGCGGATTACATGCACACGGTCATTATCTTTATAGTAATTCTAACATTCGTTGCGATGGTATTCTTCATCAGTCCAATCACTGGTGGTGTCGAAGGAATGTATAACAAACTGGTGGAGGCAGCTTCGCTTAATCCGGTGATATCGCCAACCTTCGCTGAAGGCGGAGCAGTTGAAGGTGATCCAAGCACATATGGTAACGCTATGGGTGCATACCTTACAATGGCTTCGGCAGGAGGCTTAATCTTTGGAGTTATCAATATTGTTGGAAACTTTGGAACTGTCTTTGTTGACCAGGCTTACTGGCAACGTGCAATTGCTGCACAACCAAGTTCCACAGTAAAGGGTTTCTTACTTGGTGGAATGTGCTGGTTCGCAATTCCATTTACACTAGCAACTACTATGGGACTGACGGCGGTGGCGATAGATGTTGAGCTATCTCCAGAGCAGGTGCAGCTCGGACTTGTAGTCCCAGCAGCAGCATCAGTGCTAATGGGTGAGATAGGTGCCATCATGGTGCTAGTCATGCTATTCATGGCTGTGACTTCAGCAGGATCTGCAGAACTAATCGCAGTATCTTCGTTGATTACATACGATGTATACCGTACTTACAAGAATCCACAGGCTACAGGCAAACAGCTGTTGAAGGTGAGTCGTGGTGTTATAGTTGCGTTTGGACTTGGAATGGGTGCGCTTGCGGTCGTACTGTTAGGAATGGGACTTAGTTTAGGATTTGTATACTTAGCAATGGGAATATTGATTGGCTCTGCTGTCATCCCGATTGCGTTAACGATTATTTGGAATAGAACAACTCGTGCCGGTGCGGTAGCGGGCGCACTAATAGGTGTCTGTCTATCACTAACCACTTGGACAAGTGTTGCAGCCTCTGAAGCCAATGGAGTCATAGATATAGCATCACTTGGCGGTGCATTCCCAATGCTTTATGGAAATGTAGTTGCGATATTATCATCAGGATTAATCTGTATAGTCATCAGTTTGGCTCAGAACAAGAAATACGATTGGAAAGAATTGGACCAACACATGTCCCTTGTCACTGACGACATGGAACAACACGAAATCACTGCTACCGAAGTTGCAAAGCGTGAACAAGATGAAGCACAACTAAAGAAAGCCTTCAAGTTCAGTGTTAGAGGTGGAGGCTTGCTCACTTTGATAGTTATCATATTCTGGCCAATGCCATTGTACTTCTCAGGATACGTCTTCGACTTTGGATTCTACGGACTATGGGTAGGAATCGCAATCGCTTGGGTCAGCGCTGCAGCCGCAATCATCATATTCATGCCGATTGTGGAAGCACGGAAAGGCTTCGCAGAAGTGTTCTCAGGCAAGAAGCACGCCTCTGCAACAAAATAACCTCCCCCCTTTTACCATTTTAATTATGTATTCAACAAATTACTACTTGGATTTTCATCCAAAATTCTTTTTAATGCTGGGATTGATGCTTTAACATGACGTCTTGTACAGGTTGTGGCATAGTACTTGGTATGAAAAAGTACAAGTTCAATAAATTTTGGAGAGTACCTGGAAGTTTCTGTAAACCATGTATGCTAAAAGTTGGTCAAGATTGGGAAAAAAATGGCAAAGTAACAATACCACAAAAACCATGTGATTTGTGTCAAACCGAATTCTTCTTCTTACAAACTGCGTGGCAAGGAAAAAAGCAAAAGCACTTTTGTGATGTTTGTCATAAAGTAGCCGCAAGTGGTGTATTGCCCGACAAAAGTCGTGGAGATATGAAACAAAAACTTCCAATCCCGATGCTCATTATTGGTGCTTTGGGTGGCTTAATGATGATTCTTGGAATGGTCTTTACATTAACTGGAACTTCGTCTGGTGAGATGAGTATTGTCAATATTCTATTTGGCGCATTTACAACAGCTGCCGGATTTATGTTAGTACGAAGAACGATTAACAATAGAAAGATGTTGCTAGGTAATATCTAGAATAAACTATACAAACGTCCTAGTGATACTTCTGTAGCAGGATCAACTGTAGCGATTTCACCATCAACTTTTACCTCATATGTTTCTGGGTCTATCTCTATTTTCGGTGTAGCATCATTATGCACCATATCTTTTTTTCCAATGTTTCTACAATTTTTCACAGGAAGTAATTTTTTCTCAATTTTCATTTTTTCTTCCAAGCCGTTATCAAGTGCAAGTTGTGATGTGAACGTGACTGATGTAGTTTTCTTTGCTTTTCCCAATGCTCCAAACATTGGTCTGTAGTAAACTGGCTCTGTAGTTGGAATTGATGCGTTAGGGTCGCCCATCAACGCATATGCGATGAATCCTCCCTTTATGATCATTTTTGGTTTGATTCCAAAAAACTGTGGCATCCATACAACAATATCTGCAATTTTTCCTGGTTCTATTGAACCCACGTAGTCTGATATTCCATGTGTAATTGCAGGGTTGATGGTAATTTTTGAAATATATCTTTTGATTCTAAAATTGTCATTATCTTCATTATCTTCTGCTAGTGGTCCTTTCATTTTTCTCATTTTATCTGCTGTTTGCCAATTTCTTGTTGTAACCTCTCCTACTCTTCCCATTGCTTGACTATCTGAAGACATCATGCTAAGTGCTCCCACATCATGTAGAATGTCTTCTGCGGCAATCGTCTCGGCTCGAATCCTTGATTCTGCAAATGAGATATCTTCTGGAACTGATGGGTTCAAATGATGACACACCATCATCATGTCCAGATGTTCTTCTAGTGTATTGGTAGTAAAAGGTCTTGTAGGATTAGTCGATGACGGCAAAATATTTGGTTCTGATGCTATTTTCATAATGTCTGGGGCGTGACCTCCTCCTGCTCCCTCTGTATGGTATGTGTGGATTACTCTTCCATTAATTGCAGCAATAGTATCGTCCACATAGCCACATTCGTTTAGTGTATCGGTATGTATTGCAACTTGAGTGTCTGTTTTATCTGCCACATTTAGTGCAGAATTAATTGTAGCCGGAGTTGTTCCCCAGTCCTCATGCAGTTTTAATCCACATGCTCCTGCCTTGATTTGCTCCATCAACGACTCTTCTTTAGAATCATTTCCTTTACACAAAAATCCAAAATTCATTGGAAATTCTTCTACCGCTTCTATCATTTTATGAATATTAAATTCTCCTGGTGTGCATGTTGTTGCATTTGTACCATCTGCAGGTCCTGTTCCTCCTCCAATCATTGTGGTTGTTCCATTACAAATTGCATCTATTGCTTGTTGAGGTGAGATAAAGTGAATATGACTATCAATTGTACCTGGCGTACAAATTGTATGTTCTCCTGAAATTATTTCTGTATTGGATGATACGATAATGTCTACATCATCCATGACGTTTGGATTACCTGCATTTCCAACACCTAAAATTTTTCCATCTTTAATTCCAATATCTGCTTTAATTATTCCTAATTTTGGATCAATTATCATTGCATTGGTAATCACTAAATCTGCAGATTCATCTCGTAATACTCCACTTGCTTGACCAAGACCATCTCTTGCACTTTTTCCGCCACCAAATACCAACTCATCTCCATACTTGATCAAATCTTTTTCAATCTCTATCACCAAATCTGTATCTGCTAGTCTGACCCTATCGCCTTTGGTTGGCCCAAATAATTCTACATATCTACTACGTGGAATTTCTAATGAAGTTGATTCATTTTCTATATTTTCTAAAACATTTTTGAAACCTTTTTCATGAATATTTTTTACCGCCTCTTCTCGTTTTGATTCTAATTCTCCGCTAACTAATCCACTAAATCCAAAAATTGTTTTAGTTCCTCCAAATTCTACAACCTCGACATGTTTTGATTCTCCTGGTTCAAATCTAATTGATGTACCTGATGATATGTTTAGATGATATCCTAGTGCTTTTTCTCTATCAAACTCTAATGCCTTATTTGCCTCTGCAAAATGTGTATGAGAACCAACTTGGATTGGTCTATCTCCTGTGTTTGAAACATTTAGTTTGAATGTTTTCTTGGATTCATTGGCAATTATGTTGCCCTCTGCAGGCATGTATTCTCCTATGTGAGGTGTTTTGGAACGCCATCTGGAAATCATATCTATCACACTATGGGGTCGTGAATTGTCACGAGTTTTGTTCCGTCATTAAATGTGGCTTCCACTTGAATTGTATGAATAATATCTATGACTCCTGGCAGTACGTCATCTTTTTTTAATACATTTTTTCCAGAACTCATTAATTCTGAAACCGATTTCCCATCTCTTGCTCCTTCTAAAATGTGGTCTGCAATTATGGCAATCGATTCTGGATGATTTAATTTCAACCCTCTTTCTTTTCTTCTTAATGCAACCTGTGCTGCGGTAAAAATTTGTAATTTATCAATCTCTCTAGGTGTTAAAAACATGAATAAATCTGCTTTTTCACATATTTAACGATTAGAAACCTATTTTCCATTTATGTTTAAAACACAGTAATTAGCACTATTATCAATGCTCCTCGTTGATTCAATTTTAGGTAATTCGTATCATGGAAATAATCTTAAAGAAAAAATAGATTTTGCAAAAGAAAATAACACTTTGAAAAGATTATTTTTGTCAAGAGCACAAATGGAAAAATCACATTTACGTGCTGAAACTGAAGATGGTTTAGAAATTGGATTATCATTAGAACCTGGAACGGTTTTACGAAACGGTGATGTTTTGGAAATTAATTCACAATTGATAATAATTCATCAATTACCTGAAAAAGTAATACGTGTGATGATAAATGAAAATGAATGGTCTCCAAACCTACTTGTTCAACTTGGCCATATCATAGGAAATCGACATCGTCCATTATCTATTACATCTGATGGCTGCATAATGTTTCCAATTCATGATGAAACCGAAGTTGAGTTATTTGAAAAATTATTTTCTGATATAATTGATCATATTTCATTAGTTGTTGAAGATCAAATATTTGTCCCAAACAATGGAATGAATGTTCATGAACACTGATTCATCAGATCTAACTCTAATGCAATTATCTGATTCATTTTTTCCTTCTGGTCTTTATACAATGTCAAATGGACTAGAAACAATTTTTGATGAAAAACGTGCATCATCTCAAAGTGACATCTTTGATTTTCTTGAAGTAACACTAGAGCAACAATTAGGTCCTGCTGATTCTGTAGCCTTATCTGCTGCATATGATTGTGCAAAAAATAATGATATTTTGGGAATCATTGAATGTGATGATATTCTTTGTTCTATGAAGTTAATTCAAGAATCCCGTGCAGCATCATGTAGGGCAGGTTCGCAAATGCTCAAATGTGTCTCTGCCATATCGCCCAACAATCTTCTTGAAACTTATACTCAGAAGATTAACGAAAATGAGTCTCCTGGAATGCATCCTGTAGTTACAGGTGTGTGTAGTTTTGTGATGGGGGTCAAAAAAGAACAAGCTTCACAAATGATGATGTATGGTTTTTGTGTTAGTGTTACTGGCGCTGCATTAAGATTGGGAATCATTGATCATATACAAAGCCAAAAAATTCTACATGAAATAAAACCCAAAATACAGCAAATTTTAGAAAAATTCTCTGACACAAAAATTGATGATTGTTGGCAATTTTCTCCAAACTATGATCTTATACAAATGACTCATGAAAACAAATTTTCTAAAATGTTTATTACATAAACATATTTTTTTTTGTTATGACTAGAATTCTTCGTGTAGGTATTGGTGGTCCTGTAGGCGCTGGTAAAAGTATGTTAATTGAAAGAGTTGTTCCATTTCTTGCAAAAAAAAATTATCGTGTATGTATAATCTCAAATGATGTAATATCAAAAGAGGATGCTGATAGAATACGAAAAAACCTGGCAACCGAACAGGGATTAGTTCCTGAAAATATGGTTATTGGTCTTGCAACTGGTGGTTGTCCTCACACGGCTGTAAGAGAAGATCCTTCTATCAATCTTGCAGTAATTGAAGAAATTGAAACAAAATATGATGACTTGGATTTGATAATAATTGAAAGCGGTGGTGATAATGTCACTACGACATTTAGTCCTGCACTTGCAGATTATACAATATACATTGTTGATGTATCTGGAGGTGACAAATATCCTCGAAAAGGTGGACTTGGAATTGAAACCAGTGATCTTTTAGTAATTAACAAAATTGATCTTGCACCAACTATTGGCGCTGACCTAAACGTAATGGAACGTGATGCAAAGATTGTCAGAAAAAATAAACCGTATGTTTTGGTAAATTGTAAAACAGATCAAGGAGTCGAACAGGTGGCACAGCACATAATCCATGATGTCTTATTTGATGAACCTCCAAAAAACATGCTCACTCAGGTGAAACCATGAATCTAGAACACTGTACTCCTTCTGATATTCCACATGAAATATCGCAATATGACGGAGATGTTGCGCAGATGAATGTTGGTAAATCTGGGAAGATTGGATTCTTGGAATTAGAATTACAAAATGATTCGGACAGACAAAAAACCATTATTACTCGAAAGCAGACACAAGTTCCACTATATGTGCAAAAAGCCTTGCACTATGACTTGGATTATCCTTCCATGGCACATGTATTCATTCTATCTCCATCGGGTGGAATTTTACAAGGAGATCGCTACAGAATGGATGTTGAACTAAAAAATAATGCAATATCTCATCTTACAACTCAAGGTGCGACTAGAATTTACAAAATGGAATCAAATTATGCGACACATATGGTGACTCTTAATTTGAAGGATAACTCGTATCTTGAATTTATACCTGAACAAATTATTCCGTATAAAAATTCACGATTTTACCAAAAAACAAATTTAGATATCGATGAATCATCCACAGTTATTTACTCTGAAACGATTGTACCTGGAAGAATTGCAATGGGTGAGATGTTTGATTTCGATGTATGTTATCTAAAAACTGAAGGAAAAATAAATGGAAAAACAAAATTTAGGGATTCATCACTTTTAACTCCAAAAACACAAAAAATTCAAGCTCTTACGATGTTTGATAATAAAACAATTCTTACCTCTGTCTATGTATTAACAAAAAAAGATGTAACAAAAATCAATGATTTGATTAATGATCTGTTTTCTCATATGGAAAATATGTCTGGGGGTTCTAGTTTATTGCCTAATGATTCTGGAATTTCAATTAGAATTTTAGGAAATTCTTCAGAAGATCAAAAAATAACTATCTATGAAATTCTAAAGATTATACGAAAAGAAATTTTACCTGATTATCTCTAATCTATTCTATCATTTTCAAAGTATCTGATGCTGTAATTATTCCAATAATTTTTGTTCCTTTTCTAACTAGAATACATTTCGAATATTTTATGAGAGGCGCTAATGTACTTGCAGGTGTTTCATTATCCACTATTGGAGGTGTTGATTCCATTATGTCTTGAATTTTGATCTTTTTTGAGACTCCGACGCTCATGTGACCAATAATTCCTGAATCTGAAATTACTCCTACTGGAATATTATCGTCAAAAATTGGAATTTGACTAATTTTTTCTTTATCCATTTTCGACATCGCTTCTCCAAGTGTATTAGTTGGTTTTAATTTTACAATTTTTTGACTACATAATTCTCCTGCATTATGTGTAGATGCCTCGCTTTCTTTACTTGCTAACACTTCAAATATTCTTTTTGCAGTGTTATAACTTGGAGCGCTTCGACCTGATTCTATTTGATTTATCATTGATGTACTTACTCCTACCAATCTAGCAAGTTCTTTTTGGGTCATGTTGATTTTGAGTCGTTGTTGTTTTATACTCTCAATTGATGGTAACATATTAGATTCTGGTTCCTATCACTTTTCTAGTTTTTCTAATAATGCCTTGTACATGAATGGGAAAACAGTTGTAATCTCTGCATGAATGGTTGTTTCTGTAGCATCCTTTGTTACTTTGCCCCAAGATATCGCCTCTCTTACTAGCGCACCGCTTAAACTTCCATCAAATTCTTGTGCTGTTGTAACATACACTGCATAGTCTAATCCTTCTCTGTATTGGTTCCACCATAACGTATGATGTTTTGGAACTCCTCCTCCTAACATCAATGCTCCTGATTTTTCTGCCTTGAATACCAATCCTGAGAGAAAATTTGCATCTTCTATTACATTTAATTTAAAATCAGAATGTTTTTGTGAGAACATCCATACTTGACTACCTACTGCTCCATCCATAATTCCTGGAACTACTACCGGAATGTCATTTTTGTAAGCCCAATACAAAAATGAATCTTCGCCCATAGCTTTACCTATTTCTCTATTAATGTCTGCAGTTGACATTTCTTTTTTACCTTCACTGTATGCTTTTTCTAAAATCTCTTGAACCTTTTCTTCAATCAATGGCCCATAGCTTTCCATTGGTACAAGAACATTTCCTAGTCTGTGAATATTTTGATCTGCTAATTCCCTATCGTCCATTGTGAATGATCCTTCTTTGTATTCTGAAAAATGTCTTGCAATATCGTGATCTAAAGCACCACATGTTGTAATTACGACATTACACCATTTTTTCTTGATCATATCTCGTATAATTCCTCTAAATCCTGTTGAAACAATTGCTCCAATAAACGACAAAAATTTTGTACATTTTTCATCACTAATCATGTTGTAAAGAATATCCACGCCTTCTGCTACGTTTCTTGCCTCAAATCCTCCTGCCTGTGCAAGTTCTTTGAATATATGATCTGTATCAGAATTTCTAGAAATATCTACATCTTTGACAGGACGTCCCGGCGTAATCATGATATTTTGAATTATCTATTTGCCTAGATATTCCTATCCATTTTGTGATAATACGTTATTAATTCTACAACGCCTCTTCCTATGTATCATGAAAAGAATTCTCATTTTAGGTGGTGGTTTTGCAGGAATAGAGTGTTGTTTGAAACTTGAATCTTATTTTCAAAATAATTCTGAGATTGAAATTACTCTAGTTAGTGAAGATAATTTCATACTTTTTACACCCATGTTGCCACAGGTGGCTTCTGGAACAATTGAAACCCGACATATTGTTACCCCAATTCGAACCTTGATAAAAAAAACAAAATTCTATGAGGGAAAAATAAAGTACATAGACCCACATGGAAAATCTGTTGCGCTGTATGGCACAAATGAAAATCGTGGAATGTTAATTCATTATGATTTTCTTGTTGTGGCATTAGGCAGTCAAACTAACTTCTTTGGTATGAAGGATGTTCAAGAAAACTCATACCAAATGAGTACAATAAATGACGCAATTTTACTTCGAAACCGAATTATTGATTTAATGGAACAGGCCGAAAATGAAACCGACCCCATTCTCCGAAAGGCTTTACTAAAAATTGTCATAGTCGGTGGCGGTTTTGCAGGAGTCGAAACTGCTGGAGAATTAAATGATTTCATTAATGATGTATCTGAATATTATCCAAGTATTGATGAACATGATGTCAAAGTAACATTAGTTGAAGCCTCCACTGAAATCTTGACTGGATTTCCACAAAAACTAGCTGGATTTGCAAAAGAAAAACTGGTGGAACGAGGAATCGATGTGATTCTAGATGCTGGTGTGACATCATTTAATGGACAAGAAGTACTATTGAAAAGTAACTCTAAATCAAATAAGGTTTTACTTAGTGATTCATCACAAGAGAAAGGTCATTCTGAATTAGTTGAACTTAATTCGATTTCTTCTAGAACCCTTGTTTGGACCGCTGGTGTAACTCCTACTGATCTAATTAAAGAATCATTATTCAATACATACAAAGGTCGAATTATTGTAAACGAATTCCTTCAGGTTACACAATTCCCTGAAGTTTTTGCAATTGGTGATTGTTCAGTATTCGATCCTGAATTGACAATGAAAAAATTTCCTCCAACTGCTCAAATTGCTGAGGCTCATGCTAAAATTGCTGCAGCCAATCTAAAGGAATTATTGAACGGTGGCACATTATCCAAATTTGATTATTCATGGAAAGGTCAAAGTGCAATAATAGGAAAAAGAACTGGCATTGCATCATTTTTTGGCATCAATATTGCCGGATTTTTGGCGTATCTTTTATGGAGAAATTTGTACCTCTCTAAGATACGGAGTTCTGATAAAAAGTTCCGTGTTTGGCTTGATTGGAGTTTGGATTTATTTTTCAAAAGGGATATTTCTCGTTTGAAGATTGTTAAAAAAGAGCGTTCTCTTGACTACAAAGAATTAGATGAAGTTGATGATGTTTGGTGACTTGTTTTACTCTAAAATTGTGAATACTCCGTAAAAAATAACAAAGATTCCTCCAAGTATGATTGCTTTAGATATTATTCCCATTAACTGATCAAATTATTTTGAAAAATTTAAAGTAGTAGTATTTGGATAATTTGATGTGAGAAATCTAGTATTACTTGCAATTTTGACTGTGGGTATATTTTCTATAGGCTTCACTTCTTTAGCTGAGGCACATCCTCATGCTACCATAGATCTGATGGATATGCATTCACACGATCTTCTTACTTCTGAAGATTTTGTAATTCATACATTTGAACAAGTAATTTTGTTTGTTGGACAAATACCAAATATAATTTTCAGTTAACTAATTTTTCTTAGTTTTAGCATCAAATGCTTCGCTGACTAATTCTTTTGCTTTTTTTATAGTAATTTTTTCTTTAGATTTTCTTAACTCTTCAACAGTTTTAGTTTTAGTCCATCCTTCAGAGACGGCAGTATCTAATGTTGATTTGATAAAATCAGATGATGATTTTTCTTCTTTTTGCAATTTCTTTTCAAGTTTTGCTATCTTTGATTCTATATCTTTTTCTGTTTTTAATTTTCCTTTCTTTGACTTGCTTGTCTTTTTCTTAGATTTTTCTTCATCTTCAATTAACAATCTCTTATTCTTTTCTTTTTCATCATCTCTCTTTTTCTTTATATCTTCTTTCAGTGCCTTTTCAGCCTCGGCTTTTTCTTTTACCTCGGCTTTTTCTTTTTCTTCAGCTTCCTTCAAAAATTTCTCTGCTTTGATTCTCTCTCTTTCTTCTTCTTTCTTAATTTGTTTATTTACTGATTCATCATTTTGAATTTTCTCTTCATGAATTTCTTCAACTGTTTCCACTCTTTCGGTACGACGTTTACGAACAAAATTTCTTGTATCTTCTGCAACAGTTGATGGTTTACTTTGTGTTTCCCTAAATCCTTTGAATACGCCTGACATTCTTTTTTGAATTGTTGATTTAACATCTGCTAAAATTTCAGCCTTTGTTTCTATTTCCGCCTCAACTTTTCTTTCAGTTTCAGCCTTAGCCTTTGTTTCTATTTCCGCCTCAACTTTTGTTTCTGATTTTAATGGTTTTGTAATTATTTTTTTATATTTTTTCCCTGCTTCTTTTTCTAACTTTAATCTTCTTGCAATTCTATCTTTTAACTCCTTTACTTCTACATCTTTTTGCTTTTTCTGTATTTTTTGAATTTCAGATTTCACTTTGTTAAATTTTTCAAGATATTTTTGTTCATAACTTTCAAGAGTATCCCTTCGTGAATTGTTTGAACCCTCTTTTTTTGTTGAAGATCTCCATTTCATGAATTTTCTTTTGTAATATTGTAATTATACTGTGGATTAGTTCTAATGATTTAGAATATTATTTTATTTCCTTGATTTTTTATTAGGTTTTGATTTTTTTATCTTTTTTTGTTCAATCTCAGCTTGTGCTGCTGCAACAATGGCTATAGGGATTCGATGTGGTGATGCACTAACATATGAGACGTCGGCAGAATGACAGAATTTGATTGAATTTGGATCTCCTCCATGCTCTCCACAGATTCCAATCTCCAAGTCTTTTTTGATATCTCTTCCTTGTTTAATTCCAATTTTCATTAGGTGCCCTACTCCGTTAACATCAATTGATTGGAATGGACTAGTTTCTAGTAGTTCTTTTTCCATATATTCTGGAAGGAATTTTCCTTCTGCATCTTCCCTACTGAAACTAAATACTGCTTGTGTTAGGTCATTTGTTCCAAAACTGAAAAACTCTGCAGTGTCTGCTAATTCGTCTGATGTTAGACATGCACGTACTACCTCTAACATAGTTCCAAAGTTTATCTTAAATTTTTTCTTAAATTTTTTCTCCATCTGTTTTTTAACATCATCGTAAATTGATTTAATGTAGTTTAATTCTGCCAAACTTCCTACTTGTGGAATCATTATTTGCGGCTTAGCATTGATTTTTTTCTTTGAAAGTTCTGCTGCTGCTTCAAACACTGCTGTAATCTGCATTCTATAAATTTCCGGATATGTGATTGCTACTCTTACTCCTCTATGTCCCATCATTGGATTAATTTCTGCTAGTTCTCGTGCTCTATCTAACACTCGTTGAGTTTTTTTACTCTTATCGTTTTCTTTATTCATTTTTTCCTTTAGCTCTTCTGGATTTGGCAAAAATTCATGTAATGGCGGATCTAATAGTCTAATTGTAACCTTATGTCCTTCCATTGCTTTTAGGATTCCAATAAAATCACTTTTCTGTAATTCTTGTAATTTTTTTAGTATTTTATTTCGCTCTTCTGGTGTTTGTGCCATAATCATTTCAACAAATAATCCAATTCTATCTGTCTCATTGAACATTCTTTCTGTCCTACACAATCCAATTCCTTGTGCTCCATACTGCCTTGCTAATTTTGCTGCATCTGGGGTATCTGCATTAGCACGAATTCCTAATTGTTTTGTATTTTGCGCCCAACTAAGAATTGTTTGAAAGTCTTTTGTTACTTTAGGTTCGACCGTTGGAACTGCTCCCATCAAAACCGTACCTGTGCTGCCGTCGATTGTTATCGTTTCACCTTCTTTTACGGTAATTCCATTTGCACTACATGTATTATTGTCATAATTGATTTTTAGTTCTGCACATCCTACAATACATGGCTTACCCATTCCTCTAGATACTATTGCTGCATGTGATGATTTTCCGCCAAGACTAGTCAAAATTCCCTCTGCTGAGAAGAATGCTGGCACGTCCTCTGGTTTTGTTTCTTTTCTAATTAAAATGACCTTTTTTCCAGCTTCGCCAAGTTCAATTGCTTTTTTTACATCAAAAATAGCAATTCCACTTGCAGCTCCTGGTGATGCAGCAATTCCTTTTGCTAATTTTTTATGTTCTTTAATTTTTGATTCATCCATAGTTCTATGAAGTAGTGCTTCTAATTGTTGTGCTGGAATTCTAGTTAATGCTTTATTTTTATCAATTAATTTTTCTTTTACCATGTCTACTGATGTTTTTACTAATGCACCTGCACTCATTTTTGCGGTTCTTGTTTGTAAAAGATAAAATTTTCCTTGTTCTATAGTAAATTCAATATCTTGCGGTTCTCTGAAATGTTTTTCTAATCTTGCACACGCATTACTTAATTCTTTATGAGATTTTGGCATTTCTTTTTTTAATAAATCAACGTTCTTTCCTGTTCTAACTCCTGCGACAACATCTTCTCCTTGTGCATTGATTAGATATTCGCCTTCAATCTCTCTTTTACCGTTATGCCCATTTCTTGTAAACACTACTCCTGTTGCGCTATCATCTCCCATATTTCCAAAGACCATTGTTACAACATTTACTGCCGTACCATTTGCAATGTCTTTTGTAATTCCATTTTTCTCTCTATAGACAACAGCTCTTTCTCCCATCCAGCTTCTGAATACCGCTTCAATTGCTAATCCTAACTGTTCGTTAGGTGTGTCTGGGAATTTCCTTTTTGTATGCGTTTCACAAATTTTCTTATATTCTGAAACAATTTTCTTTAAAGATTCAACATTTAATTTACTATCATCAGTTACTCCTTGTTTCTTTTTTGCAGAATCTAGAACATGATCAAACTTTTCATCATTTACTCCAAATACAACTTTACCAAATAATTGAATAAATCTTCTATATGAGTCCCATGAGAATCTAGGATTCTTTGTTTGCTGTGCAAATCCTTCTACCGTTTTCTCATTTAACCCTAAATTCAAAATTGTATCCATCATTCCTGGCATTGAGATTGCAGCACCAGAACGAACTGACACTAAAAGTGGGTTTTTTGTAGAGTTCCATTTTTTACCTGTCTTTTTCTCCATCTTTGCAATATTTTTCATTACTAATGGCATGACATCTTTTGGAAGTTTTTTTCCATTACCATAATAGTTGTTACAAACTTCTGTTGTGATTGTAAATCCTGGAGGTACTGGAAGTTTTAGGCGTGTCATTTCGCTTAATCCTGCACCTTTTCCACCTAGCAGCATTCTGTTTTTACTATCTGCTTCTTCAAATGCATAAACTGACTTGTTTTTTGCCATGTAGAATTTTGACGATTTACTGGCTTTTTAAACCCTTACACAATTCTGAGATACTTTTTTCCCAATTTTTTGCTTTGACAATTCCACTTGCAACAAGAATTCCCTTAGAACCTAATTCTTTCGCTTTTGAAACATCTTGACCTGAAACAATTCCTGCTCCGCACAAAAGTTTTGTAGAATTTTTAGCGGACTTTACTGCTTGTACTGCATTTGTGATTAATGCCGGTTTCTCTGTAGAAATCGCTCTTCCAGTTCCAATTAATTCTGGTGGCTCAATTGCAATAAATGTCGGATTCAATTTTGCATACTTTTTTACTTCATTGACATTTTTTACACATAATATTGATTTCAGTTTAAGTTTTGTTAGGCGTTTTACTAGTGATATTATCTCTTTTTCAGAAATTCTATGTTCACTATGATTGATTATGGATCCGTTAATTTTTGATTTTTTTACAATTTCTGGTACCATGAATCCTGTTGTACTTCCAACTTTCTTATCGTCTACATGTTGTGCTAAAACTGTAATATTGAATTTTGTAATTAATGGAATTAAATGATGTGGAGGTGATATTGCAATTGGCACTTTGTATTTCTTTGAAATCTTTTCTGCAGTTTTTGCAATTTTAATAATTTTATCTCCTGCTATTTCGTCATAATTCTTACAATTTATGATAAACATTTTATTTCCTAATTGATTTGAAGGCGTTCTCATATTTTAGCTTCATTATGAGAACTGTCATTGTTAGAAACATTGCTGCTACGTTGACTCCTATGATGTATATGTCATCAATTTCAATTCCATAAATGAGCCATAACGCGGCTCCCACAAAAATTGATATTACCAGATATTTTGAAACATCTTCTAACTTTTTTGTTTTGTATCCCTGAATTATTTGTGGAATCCATCCTATTAGGATGAAAAATCCTGCTAATATTGCAACTATCCCTAATGTAATTTCGTCTAACATATCTAATTCCAGAAAAATTGGTCTAGCCCTGTTTGTTTAGGTTTTCCAAGAATTGTGTCGAAATCTAAATCCATGGATGATGTAATTTGTTCCAAAGTACTTTCCATAAACTCCATGTACTTTCCAGAGTCGATTTCATCTTGTCTTGCCAGTTCCACTGGTTTTACGCCCGGTTTATTGAGTATTTTAACATATGATATGATATCTCCTTTTTTTATCTCTCTAGTGGTTTCAAGTTGTTTTGCCGCTCGTATGTGCTGAGGAATTGTTTTCACATATTCTGATAGGGCCTTACTGAGCGTCACATTAAACGTTAATTCTTTTAATGGAATACTTTTGTCTTGAACTTTTTTTGCGTAAATGGCAATTTTATCACTTACCTTCTTCTTTGCATTTTCGAATTCTTCTTCATTTTGAACTTCTGCAAGTATGTCTAATAATTCATAAAATAATGTTTTGATGAATGGAGGTGTATGTGATTTTTTACCCGTTAATCCTTTTACGTCCACTTTTCCATTTTTTGTAACACCAAAATAATTTTTCTTCCTATTGCTTAATACCACATATCTGTACTCTTTGTCAATTTCTAATTCAACACCATGATCTTTCTTTGCCAATTTTATGACATCATCTATTTGTTGTGCCGTTGGATTTTTTACAAAAAGTGAATCTGTATCACCATATAGAACCTCTAATTGTATGCCTTTGCATTTCTCAATTGTATCCATAATGATATGTCTACCTAATGCAGTAGTTGCTTCTGCTGCTGGAAGAAAATACAGTGGAAATATCTCTGCACCCATAACTCCATAACTTGCATTAAGAATAACCTTCAAAGCTTGACTTACTACTGTATACAGTTGTTTTTGCTCATCTGTTATGTTTTCTTTTTTTGAAAGACTCTTGTAATAATTTACACGCAAATCTCTTAATGAGCCAATAATTAATGATGTTAATCCATTTTTCTTTGTACATTTCCAATGTGCTGTTCCTGGTATTGTATTCTTCTTACATTCTTCATGTGGACACCTCACTGTTTCATATGAAAGATTATTCACTTTGATTATACTTGGATATAGACTTGCAAAATCCATCACTGTTACATCAAAATGAACACCTTCTATTGGTTCTATAACCAATCCTCCTCGATATTTCTTATCTTTGATTACTGCATCATTTGCCATTCCAGATGATTTTTCTTCAATTTCATTTCGTCTTGGAATGAGAAAGTTATTTTTTCTATGTTCGTAATACAGGAGACTACGAATCCATTGTGAAACGCCCATTCTTGAAATGTCATCAATTGGCATTCTTGCAATTCTGGTAATTACAACTAGAAGATTCATGAGTAAATCTTGATTAAAACTAGTTAGCTTGAATGTCAGATATGCATCATTTTGGCAATATTTTGCAATCTGATAATATGTCATATTGTCAATTTCTACACCATAATCCATTTTCTGTTCTCCCAGAACTCCTTTTGAAACGCTATTGAGAGAAAAGTCACTATATTTTTGTGAAAATACGTAAATCTGAAATGCTTTGTTTGAAAACGTTCTATACAAATCAAGATGTACGCCCTTTGTTAGAGTTGCAGAATCTCTCATCATGTATAGCGGATTTATTTCATCAGAAATACCTAGTCTTTTTGCACGATTGTACAAGTAAGGAAGATCAAATCCATCTCCGTTGTATGTAATCAACACCGGATATTTTTTTACTAATTCAAATGCATCTTCAATTAATTTTTTCTCCTGATCTTTTTCATAAAATATGACTTCGATATTTTTATCTAAATCATTTACTCCTTCTTCAATTCCATCTCTTTTTAAAACAAAAACTCGTCTCATTCCATCACTTGCTTCAAATCCTATGGCTGTAACTTTTTTATCTGCAATTTTGACATCTGGAAGTCTTCCGTCTGTTTCTACCTCTATATCTAAACTCATTCTTTTAATTTTTGGTACAGGCTGATCTAGAAGCTCAGCCCAATTCGAAACCTCTTCTTGGAATTGTTTTGTATCTGTCATTCCTGTATTTCCTAATTTATCAAAAAGCATGCTCTTCATTGCCAAATTGGTCTCATCAGACATTTCAAAGTCATGTGGAATTATCGTATCATTTTCGATTCTATAGTATTTTCCAATAATTAATGAATTATCATAAAGATAAGTTTCATAATATTTGATATCTGATTCCCATGCTTCCACTACATTTCTAATACTCTGTGTTGTCTGTGTACCTCCTATTGCCAATGGGTCTGTGACGATAATTTTTGAGACTGGAATTTCTTTGTCTTTTAACGTATCGATTTTTTTTACAGTTTTGATTTCTACTACATCATCTCTTTCTGACAGAAAATCTAAATCTTCTGGTGCCATTTTTGAAAAGCAATATGGCTGATGGCCTGTTTTGTCTTCCCACAGATAGATTTTCTCTGATTCGGGATTGTAGAATTTGAGGCTAACTTTCTTTGTTTTTCCATTGTATGAAGCAGAAATTAATAGTGAATTTGGGATATTTGCTACTTTATCTTGTTTGAAATCTTCTACAGCTTCCATATCTATTTCTTTGAGGATATCATTTCTCTTGCCCATTTCTCAATTTTTTCTTTATTTAAAATCTCAATTTCAACTCCTGCTTCTTTAATTAAATCATAATCTGTTTCTGGATATTCATCAAGACATACAAATTTTCGTATTCCTATTGTTATGGCCATTTTTGTACATTCTAAACAAGGAACATACGTGGAATACAATATGGCTCCTTTTGTTCCTGCCTCTATGCCTAAAATTGCACAATGCATGATTGCATTAGCTTCTGCATGATTACAGAGGCATCTTCCAAGACCTTCTCCTGATTTGACTTTATCTTCCATTCTGTCTTTGCATCTTTTACAGCCACCTTCAAAACAATTCGTTATTCCTGGCGGTGTTCCATTATATCCTGTTGCAAGCTGTCGGTGGTCTCTAACTATTACTGCACCTACACTTCTTGTTATGCAGTTTGATCTTAATGCTGCAAGCTTTGCCTGAAGCATAAAGTATTCGTCCCACCCAGGTCTTTCAAAACTATCAGACATGGGAATTATTTAATCTGCCAACATATAACCTCTAAGTGACTTTTAATCAATTGTAAACCATAAATGATATGATTCTCTGTTCTCACTTTATGGGATCAGGATATTATGAGCATAAATTAATCAAACCAAACTCTATTGAATTACGTGATTATCAGACTAATCTTGCTAATGATGCAAAAAATGAAAACTCATTAGTTGTTTTACCTACAGGTCTTGGAAAAACTACCATTGCATTACAGATTATGGCTCATGTATTATCTCAGAATAAAGGGGGCGTGTTACTTTTAGCCCCAACGCGTGTTCTTGTCAACCAACATTTTGATTTCCTTAAAGAAAATTTACTATTAGATGATATTGGAATTGTAACCGGTGAAGATTTGATAAACAAACGAAAAAAATCCTGGATGAATAGCGTGATATGTGCAACTCCTGAAATTACTCGTAACGATTTAGAACGAAATATGATTGACACTGATCAGTTCAGTCTTGTGATATTTGATGAGGCTCATAGGGCTGTTGGTGATTATGCCTATACTGGAATTGCAAATCATTTCAAAGAAAAATCACTCATACTTGGAATGACTGCAACACTTCCAAGTGAGAAGGTAAAGGCAACTGAAATTATCGTATCTCTTGGAATACAGAATATTTTACAAAGAACTGATGAAAGCCCTGACGTTCAACCCTATATCCAAAAAACAAATACCGAATGGATTATGGTTGATTTGCCACCTGAAATGAAAGCAATTCAAAAATGCCTTCAACTTTCATTAGATGAACGTTATACAACATTAAGAAAAAATGGAATTCAAATTGGACAAAACAAATCTTTGTCTACCTTACTTCGAATTCGTCAGTACGTATTAACGCAAAATCGTATTTCTGCAAAACCATTATTCACTGCAATTAGAATCACATATGCACTAAATATTTTTGAGGCTCATGGTATCACATCTTTTCTAAAATTTTGTGATAGAACAAAAGCAAAAAAAGGTGTTGGAATTAAAGATCTTTTTGAAAAAGATCCAAA
>JAOMEP010000006.1 GCA_028345965.1 Candidatus Nitrosopelagicus sp. | reverse complement strand
ATAATAAAGGAGTAATCGGTCAGATTTATCAGAATATTGTACTAAATTGGAAAAATGAAGGAATGGATATGAGAGGATTTAAGAATCCAATTTCAATTCAAAATATTTCAAATGATGTAGATGATAAAACAATTGATGTTATGTTAGAGGTGTGTAAAAAAAATGCACCTGTATTTCAAAAATATTTCCAACAAAAAGCAAAACGTGTAGGAGTAAAGAAACTTAGGAGATATGATTTGTATGCACCATCAAAAAAGAGTGCCGCAGAGAAAAATTACACATTTGATCAAGGAACAAAACTTGTTCTTGATTCTCTTAATAGATTCAGTCCAAAAATTGCAGAATATGCATCACGGGTTTTTAATGAAAATCACATAGACTATTCATTAAGACATGGAAAAAGAGATGGGGCATTCTGTAGTACTCCACTTCCATACATCACACCATTTGTTTTGATTAATTATACAGGAAAATCAAGAGATGTGTTTACACTAGCTCATGAAATTGGACATGCAGTGCACAGTGTTGCAGCATCTGATAAATCAATTCTAGTTTCAGATGCACCATTACCACTTGCAGAAACTGCATCTACATATTCAGAATTATTACTCTACGATAACATTTCAAATCAAATCTCAGATGGTGAAAAAGCCAGTATGCTTTCAGATAAGATAGATGATTTCTATGCAACAATTGGAAGACAATCATTTTTCACATTATTTGAAATTGAAGCCCATAACCAAATTGCAAACTCCATAACAGTTGATGACATATCAAATATCTATAGAAAAAATCTAAAAGAACAATTTGGAAATTCAGTAGATATTTCAGATGATTTTGGAATAGAATGGAGTTGTATTCCACATTTTTACCATTCACCATTTTACTGCTATTCTTATTCATTTGGCAATTTACTTGCAGTGTCATTATTCCAGACATACAAAAATGAAGGGGATGACTTTGTGTCGACGTACACCGATATCTTGTCTGCAGGAGGTTCACAAAAACCTGAAAAACTCCTAAAAGAACATGGACTGGATATTTCTAAAGCAAAGTTCTGGCAAAGCGGATTCGATTATATCAAAAAACAAGTAGATGATCTGGCCAAATTATAATTAATTGTAATTCTGGCATAGCGGATTAGATTATATCAAAAAGCGATAGAACTATCTAAATTATAATTAAAATGTGGGGCTGGCAGCCCGAGCCATCGGACTGCCAGCGTGTTCCCCAACGGTTTGAATTCGATGTCAATTATGCAGAATTAGATTAGTGATTTAAACGTTATAGCATGAAGCCGTAAACTAAATAAAATAATACAAGTTTCATGTTTCATGCAAAGAAAAATACTGTCGCTTGGAGCAATTTTTGGCATAATGCTCATGATGCCATTTGCAAGTGGACAGTTGTTTGAAAAGGCCACATTTCAAGAAAGTGCACTTGTAATTTATGATCAACAATATTCAAATTCAGTAATAACCTCAATCGGACTAGAAACTACAGATAATCAAGAAATAAAATTTACAGATGAATTAATCCAAAAAATCAATGATAATGAAAAGATTAGAGCGATAGTTTTTACAAATGCAGGAGAATGTGTGATAGGAGTTACAAGTGAAGAACAATGCATAATGATTAATTTTGATTATCAACAACTGAAAGGTGACGCAGGAATTAGAATGGTTCAAGATTCTGCAAGAGCGATGGGAAATGAACTAATTGATCAATTAAATGAAGAGTTAGGAGTAGATAGTGAATTTCATTCCACATTCATACATACAGTAGATGATGCAAATCTATTACTAGAAACATCAGGTGTAATTTCTGGAAGAGGCGCAGTTTCAGCCACATTTATCATGCCAAAACAATCAACTGATTTCTTATTTACAGACTTGGCAGGGAAATTAATCAGTAAAGAAATTAGAGATGGACAAGGTTTCTATGATATTTCAAAAAAATTATCAAAAAATGATGAATCAATAATTTCCATTAGCATTATAAAAACTGGAGATGAAAATTTATTCATTTTCAAGGTGACAAACGAAATGAAAGAGGTAGCTGATGAGATTTCAAGAATTAACGTACTAGAAAACTTCGGAATAAATGAAATTTCACGGTCAAACGTATTTGATGGGAAAAAGGTTCCATTGAATTCAGTCATACAATTAGTAGTTATTCCAAATGAACCATCAAAAATAGATACGATAGCAACACATGCAATAACTGATTTAACCACATTAGAGAATATTTCAAAAAGAGGTTGGTTCTTTAGCTCTCCTGCAGGAAACTCAATTGATGCAAAATTCCTATTTGGTCAAAGTAAAGTTATTCCTCAAGATGAATTAAGAGTAGAGATAGGACCATGGGATGGTAACAGCGAACTGTCATTTTATTCAGTAGAAGACATTCCACAGAATGATGAGGAATACCAATCAATAGAAGACTTTGGAAAGAAAGAATCCGGAGATAATCAATCTCAATATGCAGTGCTTGCAATCATAATTGTAATAGGTATTGGAGCTGCAATATTTTATCTGAAAGGATACAAACCAAAACGTTAAAGAATTAAACACGCTGCAGAAAATACCGTAGTCCATTTTCCAGATTTGTCACCTTTAGCAGTCATTGTAATGTTTTGAGATTTGTAGATCTTTCCAGAAATAGACCACTGCTGTCGTTTTTCATCCCAGCTCTTATCAATATCAAAAGGTATTCCAAGTGAAGATGCAAGCATTTGTGCTGCAATATCTTCAGCATAATCACCTGCTTGTTTTTCATTTTGTCCAAATGCATCGTATTCAGATAAGTATCCATATCTAGTACGATCTTTTGGTAATGCCAAACCAACAGATGCAGAAATCATTCTATGAGGTTCATTTGTTTGATTTCTGGAATAAATTGTAAATAGAATTTGTCCTGGTTTAATTTTTTTTAAACCCTCTTTTTTAGGAATAAGTTTTGCTTTTGGAGGAAAGATACTGGAAATTAAAACAATGTTTGTTCCAGCAATTCCTGCATCACGTAATGCATATTCAAAACTTGTGAGTTTATCTTCATGAACACCAATTCCTCGTGTAAGGAATAACTCCTTAGCAACTAAATCAATCATTCTTCGAATAATTTTACTGTGTGATTTATACTTTGATTTTCTTTAAAGAATTAAGAATTTCTTGTCCATGAGATGCAACATTAATGTCTCTCATTACATCTTGTATTATTCCATTTTTATCAATTACAAAGGTACTCCGTTTAGCAAGACCGGTGATGCTTGTTCCAGCGTATTTCTTACAAGCAATTTTCTTTGGATCACTTAGATGTACATATGGAATTTCATATTCTTTGACAAAATCAGACTGAGAATCTACAGAATCTACAGATACAGCAAACACAATAGTTTCAGTTGCAGTAATTTCAGAATAAACTGAAATTACACTTTTTGCCATCTCAAAGACTTTTTTTGAAGGACATGCAAAGAGATGGTTTTTTGGATAAAAACACAATACTACATTTTTTGAATTTTTGTATGAGCTTAGTGTTATAGGTATTCCATCATGTGCCAATAATTCAAAGTCTTCAGCAGTATCACCTTTTTGAAGAGTCATGAAATCCATTGGAAGGGGTTATTTATGAAAGTGTGCACTTTGATTACATTGGACCTTTCATTTCTAGATACAGATGCATTTCTTATTGGATATTATGTACTAACAGTAGGAGCTAGTCTTCTTTTAATCAAAGATACTAAGAAACGAGTTTTAGATCTAAAAGAAGGAATTAATTCAATCAAATATGCGCCAATAGCTTTCGGAATTTTATCAGTATACGTTTTGTTTGTGTTTGAATATGTTGATCAAATACCAATACTAAACTGGAGTTGGCTGGGATACAATATTGCATTTGGACCATTTGCAGATCAAGGAATGCTAGGAATAATCCCATTTATTCCATTATTACTTTACATGTTTTTACATATCAATTATTTTGAAGAGTTTTACTTTAGAAAATCAAAAAAAATGGTCTTAGTGTGGGCATTAATTCACATTGGAATGGGCATAAAGATACACATGGCATTAGTTTTGATACCAATAGGATTTGTATTCAAGTATATTTATGATAAAAAAGGAATAAAGCATTCTTACGCAATGCATTTTGCAACAAACATTTTGGTCGTGGGAATGCTATTTCTTTCGTTTGTACTTTGAATCTTTTCTTGGATCAATTTTTCTAACTTGTGTTAAGTATAGGTATGCCATGAATGCGCCTAAGAATAGATTGACTACACCTAACACAACAATCATGAAATTATTCATTGAACCAGAATCATCAATACTACCTCGGAACAAACCAAATCCAATACCCCATAGACCCACCGCAGTGAATACTAATATGAGAATTTTGAGTTTCTTTGGCTGAACGTATTTTAATTTCAATAATCAAACCAGAGTTTAGAAGTTATTAAATTATGAGTATCGAACAGTTCAAGCCGAACTAATTTGAGTAAATTAATAGAAAGATCTTACGATTAGAACTGAATTTTCTGTCCGAATTTTGCCTGTAAGTTATCATAGAGTTTTTTTCGCTCAGACTTTATTGTTTTAGATTCATCATACATTTTTGTGAAGAAACATGCCAAGACACGTTCGTTACTCTCATCAAAAAATCTTACACTAAAACTAATTCTTTCAGGTTTTTCTTCTGTTACAAATTCGGCATTTTTTATCATTTCATCATTAACATGCATGTGACACGGACCGTCATTTTCTCCAATAGTTATCCATTTTTCCTTTTGTCTTATTGAAAGGGAATTACTTCTCATTTCAATTGTGGCCCCATTACTTTTGACTATCATTAAAACATCGTCAACCTTAACGATATCAGAAAGAAGATCCATTAGCATGAATTTTAGATAAATTGAACGTTAGTTAAGATTTTCTAGATCCATTAAACACGACCTGTTGGTAATCCTCAACATTTTAAAACAGCAATTTTATAAAAAAAATAGTGCCAATGTAGCTCAGCCTGGTTAGAGCAATTGATTTGTAATCAATAGGTCGAGAGTTCAAATCTCTCCATTGGCTTATCTTTTTAAAAATTAATTACTAGAAGGTGCATCTTCTAGTTTTGGAGTTCTGAAGAAAATTAATGCTACAGCGATTGAAAAGAATACCAATAATGGGACGAAACGATATGGCAAAATTACATAGAAATCAGTTATCAATGCAACAAGAGGTCCCATAAGCAATAGTCCGCCTAGAAAAAATAATAATGAATTTGCAAATTTAATTCCATTTTTTGCCAGAGAATACAAACCAATAGTAGTCGGCAATAACAAAATTAATAGAATATAATCAAACCTCATTTGTGATGAAAAATCAGATAGGCTGTATAGGAATCTGTTAAAATCAATAGTAATAATTTTGTCATAGATTGTATCACCAGATAGAAAATAAATTATGAAAAGTGCAGTTATACTCAAGTAAACAGATATGATTTTCAGTTTAATAGAGCGCAACATATCAGAATTTAATACATAAAATAAATTAAAAATAATGAACGGAGCTGAAAAAGCTTTTGTTAAAACAGATAAAATGTATAACGGTCCAGAAATAAACCATTTAGAATTTAATACAAAAATAGACGATATGAATAACAAAACCCAAATATTTTCATATACTGCAATCGAATCATATTCAAGAAAAGTAAAACCTTGTAATAAAATAACCATTGAAATTATTCCAGATAGATTATTTTTTGAATGAGATATAGTGAAAAGTGCAGTTATAATTACAAGAAGTAAACTAGATAGAAACGGAATTATCTTGATATTTTGAAGAAACTCTTGTGAAAATGAGAGAAGTAACATTCTAAAATATCGTGAATTTTGTTCATTGACATAGATATCATCAGTATCAGTATTCGGAAAAACATCTAGACTTCTAACTAAAATTTGATAATCTGCAAATTGTGTAGATTCATCAATGAATAATTCAGGAATTGTAAAACCAGAATAAATTATCAATATTACAATACCAACTAATATAGCAATTTTTTTAGAGATATCAAAAGTTTGTAAATTATTTATAAAATTTGAAAAACTAGTAAATTTTTGTTTCGAATGAATATACCATATTAAAAATAAAATAATGTTACTAGTTAATAGTAAAGGTGCATTATTCCCTATTTCAAAAGGATTGATTTGAATATCAATCGATTCGATATTTGCAATTAGAAATGCAGGAAATATTACAAAAGTCAGATTAAGTAACACGATAGATAATGTAAAAATAAACACATAGGAGGTTATAGGATAATATTGTTTTTGCATAAAGAATCTAGAGAACTAGTCTAAATGAACTTTTGAAATATCAAAATATAATAACTAAAATCAAAAAATAGGTTCATGAGGCGTATGGCATTCTTGATAGTTTTGATTATTTTTTGGAGTTCACTCTATCAAGCATCTGGTGAGACTATTGAGGATATTATAACAAATAATGAATTGGTGAATGTTCAAGAAATTAATGATATTTACAAAGTAAAGATAATACAAATTGTCAGAGATTCACAAGGAACATTAGTCTCTGCAACTTCAAATGTATACTCAGGTATTATTCCTACAGAAACATTAGAAAAATCACTAGATAGAATTTATGAAAATAAAAATGTGTTATTATTTCCATGGTTAGGGATAGAAGAATTTCAAACAGTGAATTATTCTAAAAAAGATATCATAAGAGATGAAAAAGGAGACTATGAAAAATGGCAATTCATAGTAGAACATGGAGAAATGGAACGTACATTTTATGCAGATATTGGAATTTTTGATAAATTTGAAACAAGTAATAGAATTTATGTAATAAAATTACTAGATGCACAATTTCCAGGATCAATGGTAGATGTAGGAGATAAAACAACATGGATTTTTGAAATTCAAAAGAAAATAATATTAAATTAAAAATAATGAATTTTCATATGAGTTTGATGTACCGTCTCATATGGAGTAATATGACCACAGTGAGGGCAAGAGAATAGACCTTCTGCAGATTGTTTTGCATCACGTTCAATTGTTTTACCAGCAACAGATTCTATTGAAATTATGTCACCTCTAGAAATTACAGCAAAGTTTCGTTGTTCACCAATTGAATCCAAAAATCGTTTGATGGATGTGACCACCTCGTTTGTATCAATAACACCCTCTTCTTCTATAGGAGACAAAATAAATTCATGATATTTGATATTAGGGATTGCCGCCACATCATCAGCCACATAAATTAGTAATTCATTTTGAATTGATTCAACTTCATGGCAATCAACTGTAATCATATGATAAATTTTCAATTAGATGATTATAAAAAATTTCACAATTGTTTCATAGCATTAGAAGTTAGATTATAATATCAATTGGAGATTTAGATATGATATGACTGATCTATACAGATTACTTCCTGAAGAGATGGAGAAATTAGTAATCGATATGGGCTATCAAAGGTATAGAGCAGACCAAATTCTAATGCCACTTTATTTCAAATTTCCTAAAAATATTTCAGACATTAAACAGCTTCCAAAGACAATGATTGCAGAATTGGTCGAAGCAGGATATACAATAGGTTCAGCAAAAGAAATTCACAGAGTTACTAGTGAGGATGGAGATACTACCAAATTATTACTTAATCTCACTAACGATAAATCTGTTGAAACTGTTCTCATGCAATATGAATCTGAAAAAGAAGGAGGGCTACCTAGATCAACAGTATGTGTTTCAACTCAAATTGGATGTGCCATGGGATGTACGTTTTGTGCAACAGGACAAATGGGTTTTGAGACAAATCTAAAGGCAGAGCATATTGTTGCACAAGTAGTTCATTTTGAAGAAATTATTGAGCAAAAAAAAGAACACATTACAAATTTAGTTTTTATGGGAATGGGCGAACCGATGGCAAATTATGATGAAATGATTAGAGCCGTGAAAATTTTAACAGACCCAAGAGGATTTGGTTTGGGACAACGACATATTACAATTTCAACAATTGGAATAAAGGAAGGAATTGAAAAATTGGCAAATGAGGATCTTCAGATTGGACTTGCAATATCACTACATGCACCAAACAATGAATTACGTAAGAAATTGGTTCCTACCGCGACAAAAGATTCTGTTAAAGAGATAATTGATGCAGGACATTATTATTTTAAAAAGACAGGACGACGTGTGACATTTGAATATGCATTGATGGAAGGAGTTAATGATTCACGGGATGTTGCACACGAATTGGCCGAACTTTTGCGAGGAAATGGATCACATGTGAATTTAATTCCAATAAATCCAACAGCAGGTAATTTCAACCGCCCATCAAAAAGTAGAGTTTTTGAGTTTAAACGAATTTTAAATGAAGCAGGGGTGAATTGTACAATTCGCATTGAGAAAGGAACTGAAATATCTGCCGCATGCGGTCAGCTTAGAACAGATATTGTAAACACGAACTAGATGAAAATTATCATCTTAGGTTTAATCATTACCGCATCCATTCTGATCTTGTATGCAAGTATATCAGGTATGATGAATTTTGAAATTCAAAATACAGATAATGAATTAATTGATTCAATCTATTCTGAAAAGGAAATTTTTACAGAAGCACCGTATAGCGGTAACACAAATGATAAAGCTCAGCATGTAATCATAATAGTAAAAGATTCATGGAAACAAGGATGTGAGGTAGATGATTCATGTTTCTTACCCTATGAAAAAATAATTGGCGTAGGTGAGACGATATTATTTGTGAATCAAGATGAATTCGAACATAATGTTAGACTAAGAGGAGACCCAAATTATCTACATTTCCCAACAGATGTCATAAAACAAAATGAATATTTTGTTTACAAATTTCATGAATTAGGAAAATACCAATACCATTGTACACTCCACCCTTGGATGGAAGGTGTGATCACCATTAGATAATCCATCTATACATAAATTTTCGACAGTTGTACTATATCGTTTTAAATTAGAAATGCCATGATCATGAAATATGTTCAGTTACCAGCAATTTGCAGAAAGTAAACCAAAATTACTCATTGCAGTCATTTTGACAACTGTTGCAGCATTATCAGTTCCAGTATTGATGCCTCACATTTATCATGGTGCACACATTTGGCATCTACTTTTACACACATCAGGAATAATTTTGTCAGTATTTCTAGCAATTCTCAGTGTTAACGCATACTATAAGATGAGAACCAAGAAGATGATCATAACTACAATTGCCTTTATGGTGTTTACAGCAGCAGAGATTGTTCAACTGTTAGATGCAACTAAAACTCACGTTTACAATATTTTAGAATCACCATCAGAGATAGCACATTTAATGATGCTTGCAATGATTGGGCTGCTCGCATTAGCTATATTTAGGAGAGATTGAAATTGGCAAACATGGAATCAAGAGAGGAATTAATCATTTCAGAGATCAAAAGAAATCCTGGAATTAGATTTAGAGAAGTAATGGAAAAAATAAACCTCTCAAATGGTGTTTTAAGTTACTATGTCAGAAAATTAGAAAATAATGGAGTAATCAAAACTCAAAGAACAACACGAGTTTCAAGATTCTTCATTAATGATATGACACAAGAAGAAACCAAAGTTGTATCACGTCTAAGACAGACAACACCAAAAGCAATCCTCGTATCATTATTAGAAAATGACAGAATGGAGTTCCAAGAAATTGTCTCTAGTGTAGGAAAAGCAAGCGCTACAGTATCATTTTATTTATCAAAATTAGTTAATGATGAAATTGTTAGTTTCAAGAAAGTTAATTTGAAGAAAAATTACTTTATTGTAGAAAAACAAAGAATTTCAAATCTAATTACAGAATATCATCCAGACGTAGTAGAATCTGCATCAGACAACCTTGCAGATATCATGTCTTCACTATAGAATATTCTTAAGATTCAAGTTCAAAATTATGACAAGTTGTAGTTAGTCTAAGAGATTTCTATAGGATCTTAAGCCTCAGTATTCTCAATTGTTTTCATAGAAACAATAGAATCTACTGTATCATTCATGACAACCTCAGATACATCTAAGATGTAATCTAAGATTCGTCTGTTTTGATATATCAAATTTTGATATACGACAGATGCTTCAGAATTTGATTTAGTTGATTTTACCAAGGCGTTTGTCTCATCAATTAGTGCCTCTATTTCTTCAGCATGTTTTTCTGCCTGTGAGTAATTTCTCTCAGATATGAGAATCATGGTTTTATCAAAGAGTTCAATTGTTTTTTGATATGCACTCAAGATGTCTTTTGGGATTTTTGAGATATTTTTATCCATATCAACAACCAGTTTTGCAATTGTAGTGATATGGTCTGCAATTCTTTCAACACAGTTGATGATTCGTTTGTAGCCGATTGCCTGAGATGTTTTTTCTAATCCCAATGCAGATAAGATGTTGCTATCATCTAAGGCCATAACCAAGTTTCGGGTAAGATAATATGAAAAGCGGTCAATCTCATCATCCATGTGAACGATTTCTTGTGCATATTCAGAATCCCCTTTTTCAATTGCATGCATTGTTTCAGAAAACATGTTTGATGTTGATTTGAACATTCTGTTGAATGCCAACTCTAGTTTCATCTCAGGAGTTGCGGTAAGTACCTTGATTGTTATTGACTCCGAATCAGATTCTATAATTTCAGTTCCTACAAACTTGGTTCGAATTAATTTCATAACCATAGAGCGCACATCTGTTTCAATTTTTGCTCGTGGTGAATTTAATACGATAAAATTGTGCCCAGAGATGTATAATGAGATGATTTTTCGCTTTATTGACTCTACAGAGTCTGTTTTTTTGATTTTAATTTCAGGATATGTTGTTGATTCTTCTTGAATAGAATCAGCAGAAAGTGTGATAGAATTGTTTGCATTGTTTACAATTTGCATGGAATCTCCGTTTTTTAGATTTAGTTTTTCAATCCATTTTTTTGGAAGTGAAATTACATAGGTAGAGCCTCCGCTAATCTGGATATTTCTACGTTCAATGTTTTTGGTCTTTGTAGACATCATAACTTTTTCAAAAAATACAGAGGATATAAGGGGGCAACATAGTTCCATGTTATAATAACAGAGTTATAGAATAAGTTACATAGTGCCAACAATTATCGAGTGACTGTAATTTGAAATTAATTTTACAAAAACAAATGAATTATGTATGTAAATGCAATTCCTAAACCTGCAGCGCCTGGAATTGTTATGACCCATGAAAAAATAATTTGTCTACTTACCCTCCATCTTACAGCACGTATTCTTCGCGCTGAACCTGCACCCATAATCGTTCCAGTGATTGCATGAGTTGTACTTGCAGGAATTCCTAATGTTGCAAAGACTGCAAGCATTAATCCGCCACTAGTTTCAGCTGCAAATCCTTGATACGGTTTTAATCGTGTAACTTTGACGCCTAAGGTTTTGATTACTTTGTATCCTCCAAAGAATGTACCTAATCCCATGGCCGCAGCTGCTGCAAATATTACCCATAAAGGCATTTCAAGTTCTTCAATCAATCCTACGGAGAATAAAATCAAAACAATAATTCCCATAGTTTTTTGTCCATCGTTTGCACCATGTGTTAAAGCAAACCAAGCTGATGAAATTATTTGTAATCGTCCAAATGTCCGATTCACTATTGCAGGTTTTTTTCTTGCGAAAAAGTAGATAATTAGTCCAGTTGCTGCAATGCCAAACATCATTCCTCCTATAGGTGCAACAATTATTCCGGTAAACACTTTGGCTAATCCGTCATATACTAATTTTTCAAATCCTAATCCTGCAATTCCTGCACCCATTATTCCTCCTATTAATGAATGGCTGTTTGAGATTGGTAATCCAAAGTATGTACATAGAGTACTCCATGTGATTGCACCTGCCAAACCTCCTATTATCATGTAGACTGTAATATCATCAGGACTGACAATTCCTTTTGCTATTGTTGTTGCAACTGCAACTCCAAAAACAAACGGTCCAGCAAAATTTGCAGCAGCTGAAATTGTGACAGCATGAATTGGTTTTAAAACACGTGTACCGATTACGGTGGCTACAGAGTTTGCTGAATCATTAAATCCATTAACAAAATCAAATACCAAAGCGATAATAATTCCAATAATCGCTATTTCTATCATATTTTTTCACTAGGTATATTTTAGAACAATATCTTCTACGACATCTGCAACATCTACGCATCTGTCTGATGCGGTTTCCATAGTTTCATAGATGTCTTTTAGTTTGATTATTTTTATTGGATCGTTACTTTCAAAGAGTTCAGATATTGCTAATCTGTACAAATCATCAATGACATGTTCGATTACACTTGTATTTCTACAATGTTCTATCATTAATTTAGGATTTTTTACATTACCTAATTTTCCTACCATGTATTCAACCTCTCTTGTTGCCTTGGCTAACTCTTCGGCCATTTGTTTTGTGTGTGGAGGTGATTCGGTAATTTTATAGCTGGCAAATCTTGCGCCAATTCCATCCATGAAATCAATAATGTCGTCTATCTTTGAAGCAACTCTTTGCATGTCTTCTCTGTCAAGTGGAGTGATGAATGTTTTGTTTAATTCTGAAAAGATATCTCGTGTTAGAACGTCTGCCTCAGTTTCAATTTCTGAAATGTGTGCTATCTTATCTTTATTGGTTGGATCATCCATTAATTCCAAAACTGCATCTGATGCTTCAACAGCTTTTTTTGCTAGATTTTCCAAAATAGTTAAAAGCTCTTTCTCATTTGATTTTACCCAAGAGAAGAATTGTACCATAACAAACGAAATGAAATTTTGGAGTTAACCCTGATCAGTATATTCTATATGGCAACTATATAGCAGACATGTCACGCGATCAAAAGATTTTGTTTATCAATCACCCATAAGAGTTTGATTTGATAATCTTAGAACAAGATCTTAGAATAACAATTTGATTTATGTTAGAAAAGAAGTTCAAACGAACATGAAACAAATATCTGAAATTGAGAGTGAAGTAGAAGAAGAACTTCCAATTTTCATTTGCGATGCTGACGAACACATGTTGGACCCATTAGAGACTATCAAATATTCACTAAATGAGATTCAGCTCACATATGGCTCTGTAGTGAAAGTTCGAGATGCACCATAATCATGAAAACAAAAAATACAATACCAGAAAATAAGATTGATGAATTAAAAGCGCTCATCGCAAGAAGTATTTTGATTCGCATAGAACAAAAAAAGATTGAAGCAAAGTTACACGAGATTGCAAAATATTATGATGAAGAATCACTCAAATCGATTTATGAACCAATTGGAGAATCTATGATGAGTATAGTAGGATTAGATTTACCAAGAAAACATCCAAAAGAATCACAAAAATCAAAATCTAAATAATTTCTAAAAAAAAGGAAATTAGGAAATTTCCAGTTTGTCTAGTATGTCTTCGATGTCTTGTTCGTCTTTTGCTTCATCAGTTACCAAGTCTAGTGCGAGATGGTATGTTATGTGGTCTTTTCCTTGAGTGCTACTTGCAAGTTCATTGTAATGTTCTATTGCAGTTCTTTCGAATTCAAGTGCGTGTTCTAATGCACTTCGCAATGTAACATGGTTACCAGGTTCTAAGTTTCCTAGTCCAGAAACTTCTGCCCAGTCTTGTGGATTGTCGGTTGCTTTTGCTCCCAACTGATCCAATCTCAATGCAACTTTTTTTGCATGTTCTAACTCGTCGTTAGCACTTTCTGAATAGAAATCACTGTGCAAGAATCCCAATCCTTCTGCATACTGGTCAATGTAAAACCAGTAATGAAATGCGGACATTTCTAATGCATATGCTTTTTTTAGCATTTCGATTGTTCCTTCTGCAGCTCCAGCAATTTCAATATTCTTTTTGCCCATAAGCCAAAAATGCAATACTAGTATATACGACTGATCTGTTTTGTTAAACGCCGTAGTATAACAGAGTAATATTTTAAAAAAAATTATTTTTCTAAAACATCATATGCTATAATTACAGATCTCTTTTTTTTCTTTGAACCCCATTCATTTTCGGTATGTCCTAAATCAATTGAACCCATGCTTTTGAGAAGTGAAGCTAGTATATACGACTGATCTGTTTTGTTAAACGCCGTAATATGACACAGAAATTTATTATCCGTAAGATTCGAATTTAACTTCGTAACTACCATCTTCGCGTTTATTTCTCTCTGTTACAAACTCCTTATTTCCAAGATAATCTAGTGTACCATCGATTGTTCCTTGCCATCCACAAATGTAAAACATGGTATTTTCTTGTGTAATTTTTTCACCAACTAATTCTTCTAATGGAGATACTCGTCCAGGTCTTGCTCTTAGAAATTGTTCTACTCTTCCCACCTGTCCGGTCCAAGAACGATTTAGCCATTCTTGTGGTCTACTAATTGCTGCTCGATATTTGAAATTCCATTTGTCTGCACCTCTATCAATACTTTCAAGTTCTAAATCCGTCAGACGTTCTCTGTAACTTAGTTCATCAACGTAACTTGCTCCGTGTAAAACAACTAGTTCACGCTTATCTCCTACATCATGAAGATGTTGTGCAAAACTAACAAACGGTGCCAATCCGGTTCCACCCCCGATACAGACAATTCTTCGTTTGTCAGGTTCACCGTTTGGTAATTTGTCATTAATTGTAAGAGTGCCATTAGCTTTTCTCCATTGAATTGGATCACCTTCTTTGAGATTAAACATTGCAGTGGTTAATCTTCCAGGATATGGTTTTCTTACCCACCGAATGACAAACTCGATATATTTTTTATTTTCAGGATGAGATGCAATTGAATATGCACGATTGATTACACGATTATTTTCACTTTTTACAGGTAGTCCTAAAGTGAGAAACTGACCTGCTTTGTATTCAGGAAAAGGACCTTCAGGAACCACTCGAAATATAGCTAAATCTTCTCGTAGTAATTGAATATAACTAACAGTAGCGTTTTCCAAATTATTAATTCTCCCACGGAGGAATTACAGAAATGATTGCTTGTATCATTTCATGATAATGTATAGTTGGTTGAGTACTGATTAGTAATAATTTTCCATCATATGGAATTGAAATTAAAGTTACATGTTCATATTCAGTTAGGGTGAGTTTTTCATGACCTAAACGAAATGAAAGATTTTGTGCTTTTCTCCATCTTTCTAATGAATAATTTATAGAGATTTTTATTTCATCATCATCCAAAAGTGGATCTAAATCTTTTTTTTGAACACTGTGTAGTAAATCAGATTTGTTATTTACCAAACCTACAAAACGAACACTTTCATTTGAATAAAGTACATCACTACAAAGTTTTTCATAAGATTGTGTAGTTACTATTTCTTCAGCCATTCCCATTCAGGTCTCTCTTCGTATTCTTTATCGTCATCCATCAGACATCAGGAGTTAGATTTCTTTTTTGATGACTCTAATTTTTCATCAAGACTTAACTTGAATTCTTCTTCATCGGAGTAAGCTTGTTCTGCATGCTCACTGATATCCAAACCAACGTCTTCTTGTTCTGGTTCGACACGTATACCGATAAGATGTTTGATTAACTGTAAAAGTAGCCATGTTCCACCAAAGCCCATAGCAGCAGCTACTGCGATTCCAACACCCTGTATCCAGATTTGATCCAGACTTCCAGAAATGAGCAAGCCGTCAACACCTGCAGGATTAATCAAAGTGCTTGCAAATATTCCAATTCCAAGTGCACCTACAATTCCTGCAATACCGTGCACGGAACTTACATCAAGTGAATCATCAATTTTTAATTTATCTCTAATTAGTACGACTCCTCCGTATGATAAGATACCAATTGCTATTGCAAGAACAAATGCATGTTCTACGCTGACAAAGCCTGATGCAGGGGTAATTCCTGCAAGACCGGCAATAGCGCCGTTTATTGTAGCAACAATAGATGGTTTTCCTGTACGCATCCAAGACAATCCAGCCCAGATTAGAGCAGATACAGAGGATGCCAAGTGAGTTACAATTACAGTATTTCCTGCTACACCGCCAGATGCGAGTGCGCTTCCTGCGTTAAATCCGAACCATCCTAGCCATAATAATGAAGATCCTAATACTGCAAGAGGAATGCTGTGAGGAATGTTTATGGCAGGGCCAAATCCTCTTCTTTTTCCAAGTACTAAAGCGGCTGCAAGTGCTGCCATTCCTACAGTAGTGTGAATAACGATACCACCAGCAAAGTCAACTACACCGAGTTCTGCTAACCATCCACCGCCCCAAACCATGTGAACGATTGGGTAATAGATGAGCATTGACCATGCAGATATGAATATGATAAAAGAGCTGAACTTCATTCTTTCAGCGATAGTTCCAGTTAGTAGTAAAGGTGTGATACATGCAAACATCAATTGGAACTTTACAAATAATACACCAGGAATTGTTGGCGCGTACTGTTCAAGAGGTGCATCCCAAGGAATTCCTTTCAAAAATGTCCAATCAAGATTACCAATAATACCCTGTGTTGATGGACCAAATGATAGACTGAATCCGAAGACAAACCACATTACACTTAGGAGTGACATTCCAAAGAAGATCTGCATGAAAATCGAAACCACATTTTTCTTTCGCAAAAGACCCGACTCGAATAATCCAAGTGCTGGGATCATTAACAGAACCAAGCATCCTGCTATTAACATCCATGCTGTGTCTCCGGTATCTATCATTAAAAATTTTGAAAGTTTTTTTCATTTAACAGTTTACCAATTTGGTTATCAGTGATAATCAAAAGATGTACAATTTCTAAATTATTAATTACTTTGACAGATAAAATAATTCATGTTAAAACTTGAAGTCATACTTGCAGAAAACGACGTGATGGAAATCAGTGAAGGATTAAAAGAAATTGACGTTGGCGGACTAACAATTATCAAAGTTAGAGGTCGAGGTGCAAAAACTGAACCTGAAATTCACACATCAAAAGGTATGGAAGTGTTTACACCTCATTTTGGCGACAAATATAGAATGATGGTAGTAGTTCCAGAGTCAAAAGAAGAAAAAACCGTAGACATTATCAAGAAGAACGCAAGAAATGGTAAAATTTTCATCTCACAAATGTTACGGGCAATTGATATCAAATCCGGAAACGAAGGGGAAGAAGTTATCTAAAATGAAATTATCACTCGATAGAAGTAAATTCTCAAAATTAACCAAATTAGACTATCTAAAATGCACAATTATAGGCGTAATAGTCGTAATTCCACCTCTAATTATGATAATGTTGGTGAACTGAGGAAACATGAGCCTTAGATTAATAACAAAACGTGGAACCTCAAACAAGATAGTTGAAGATGATATCAGCTACAACTGGGCAGGACAAACATTCAAAGAATATCAATCAAGAAGAACCGCATCAGTCATTTTATCTAAAAGAAATAAAACTGTGATCACCTCAGCAAGAGGAACTGTAACAAAATATTTGGAAAATTCTTCAGAAATTGAGTCATCCAAACCAAAAATGGCATATATTACCACAGAACGTGGAACAAAACGAAGGTTAATCAAAATAAATTGAAACTACAACAAATTACAACTCAAATTAGAAAATCAAAAATCTTTGTTGCTAAACTTGGCTTTGCAGCAGTAGGTATGACCTTACTTGGTTTGTATTTGTTTGCAGATTATATTTAAAAAAAATTACTAAATATCTTCGTAAAGCATTGTTGGATTCTTTAATTGCTTATCTAAGGTTGGGAGATATTTCAAGATACAATAATTAACAAAATCACTAAATGAACGAATTCTATAGTCAGATTCTAAAATTTCACTATGCTCATCGTAATATTGTTCTAATTTGTACAAGGTTCGCTTTTGAAGTGGAACCAATCTATTACGTTTTGTAGTAAATCTAACAGGAATAGGTTTTTCTTCAGGTTCTACATCAGCCTGACCTTCAAGAGTGGATAGATCAATACTTTCTTCCATATCAAAGACAAAAATTTTACTCTTGATAGATTGAGGAAGACCTGAATTTTTAGAAATTATTTCCAAGACCGCACGTGCTTCTTTGTCTTGCATAGCCAATTCAATTTTTGCAAGCATTGTAGATCTAACACCAGTTCCACCAGCACGAGAACCTTTTGATTCACTGATGAATTTACTGTCTTCTAAATTTCGTTTATCGATAATGTCAATACCCAAAGAATCTAATTTTTCACGAAGAACCGGGTAATTTTTTCGATTGATTATAGCTTCAATCTTCTTCATAATATTTCGCTGAATTATTCTTTATTATACATAATCATTATTTCGAAACTATGGAATATTATATCAAATGCATATCAAATGATTATCACTATAGGCATCAAAAATGACCTCTGGATTTTTATTTCAGCAGAAAATTTTTTCAAATATAGCTAATGGATATTTTAGAATTAATCCAATCGAATCTGCTAACTCCAATCATCCTATTCTTCTTGTTTGGGATTATTGCAGCACGAATAAAATCTGATTTAAAAATTCCTGAAGCAATTTCAGAGTTTTTGCCAATATACCTCCTAGCTGCTATCGGCCTTCATGGAGGAATAGAGATGAGAAAGACGGGTTTTGAGGAGATGTTAGTACCAATGCTAGTTGCAATAGGTCTGTCATTATTATTCACATTGAACCATTATCAAATTCTAAGAAGATTAGGGAAATTCAACATCTTTGATTCATACGCATTAGCATCCACATACGGTGCAGTTGGAGCAGTAACATTCTCAGTAGGATTGTCATTTCTCAAAAATCAAGGAGTTACATCAGAAGGATATTTGGCAGCAATTCTTGCAGTGTTAGAACCGGTAGCATTCATCCTGGCAATATTTTTGACAAATATGGCAGTATCAAAACAAATTCGTACAAAAAAACAGTCATTTTCAGGTGACAAAGTATCTGATATCGACATGGGAATGAAAGAAACTAAAACAAAACTTTCTCAGGTGTTAAAAGAATCAATTACAGGAAAAGCAATAGTAATTTTACTTGGAAGTATTGTAATTGGATACATAATTGGGGAAGAAGGTTTTGAACCAATCAGTATTGTTTTTGATGATCTGTTTACAGGAGCAATAGTAATTTTTATGATTGAAATGGGAATAATTGCAGGACAAAGATTAGAGGATATCAAAAAGGTTGGAGTTTTTCTTACCTCATTTGCAATAATAATGCCAACAATTAATGGAATAATCGGCGTACTAGTTTCAACAGCATTGGGATTAAGTTTAGGCGGGGCAGTTATGTTTGGATTACTTTTGGCTAGTGCATCATTTATTGCAGCACCAGCTGTTTTACGTCATGCCATACCTCAAGCTAATCCAAGTCTATACATTACATCAGCTTTAGGAATTACATTCCCATACAATATTATCGTGTTACTACCAATCATGTTCACCGTTTCAACGTGGGTACATGGTGAAGAAGCAATAGACTTATTCAATTACGTTACAAGGGTGTTCATATGAAACTTTATGATGTGAAATTACTTACAATCACCTGTGAAATATTGGCACAGAAAAATGTCATTGAGATTTTGAAGAATCATGAAATTACAGGATACACATCTTATGAAGTTGATGGTAATGGAGAAAAGGGATTAAGAGGTCAAGGAATACAAGCCGAAAAAAATGTCAAAGTGGAGGTAATTATGCGTGAAGAGAAATTATCAGCAGTAATTGAGGATATATCTAGAACATTATTTCCAGATTTTACCATAATTTTGTACGTTAGTGATGTTGGCGTAGTTAGAACAGAAAAGTTCTAGCAAGAGTTTTCATCAGTACATAAAGTTGGGATTTTATTGCTTGTTTTAGTCACAGCAGATATCAAAGTAGATAGTTGAGGATTAGAAATTGAATACATTGCCTTTTTTCCCTCGTTTCTTGATTTTACAATTCCACATTGCTTTAGAGTTTTGAGATGATGCGAAACAAGCGGTTGATCTTTTTCTAATTTATCAACAAAATCATTTACACATAATTCATCGTCTATTTGTAATAATTCTAAAATTTCAAATCTGGTTTCATCACAAATACACTTCAAAAGAGCAGGTCCATTCATATCAATTAATATTTATATCAACATATATTTATATAAATATTATGACTAAAGACGTTCTGTTTGTATGTGTAGAAAATGCAGGTCGCAGTCAGATGGCAGAAGCATTTTTCAAAAAATTCTCAGAAGATAAATTTAATGTAATTAGTGCAGGAACAATTCCTTCAACAAAGCTAAATCCAGTCGTTATACAAGTAATGAAAGAAATTGGAATTAACATGGCAAATCAATCTCCAAAAACACTATCTCAATCAATGATTTCTAATTCATTTAAGACAGTTAACATGGGATGTATGGATAAAGAATCATGTCCAGCACTTTTTGTAAAAGATGTAATTGACTGGAATATACCAGATCCTAAAGAAAAAACAATAGAACAGGTCAGAGAGATTCGTGATCAGATAAAATCTGAAGTTTTGAATTTGATCAAATCAATAGATGATGAAAAATAATGACATATTCAAATTTACAAATTTTTACAGTTGAATTAGTTGGAACCTTCATTCTTGTAGTTTTTGCAACAGGCTCAATTGTTTTGGACGCAGAGATGTTTAACGGAGAACTGGGAATTCCATTTGCAGCAGTTGCACCATTTGTAGCACTACTAATTGGAGTTTATTCATTTGGAAAGATATCACTTGCACATTTCAATCCCGCTGTAACAATTGGATATTACATTACAGGACATATTTCAAAAATTCAGGTAGTGTATTATTTTGCAGCAGAGATAATTGGTGCTATACTAGGTTCATTATTTGTTCTAAGTATAATTGGGGATAAAGCAGATCTTGGTGCAAATGCGCCAAACTTTGATTTTTCCATGCTTTTGATATTTCCTGTTGAAGTTTTGGCATCTGCGATGCTCATGGGAGTCATCTTTTATGTCGTGTATACAAAAGGTTTGAGAGGATTTAGCGGCGTAGCGATAGGAGGCATTGTGGGATTAGATATTTTGTTTTTGGCATTTATTTCAGGTGCTTCAATGAATCCAGCCCGTGCGCTTGCACCAGCGTTATTATCAGGAGTAATGGAAAATTTGTGGCTATATTGGACAGCCCCATTTGTAGGAACCATAATTGCAGCGTTTGCATTTCGTGGAAAATTCAAGGCTCAAAGAGAAAGGGAAGCAAAGTCCTGAAAAATTACTTTTCTTCAATAGTACATTTTTCAAGTTTTACTGAAAGAGATAATTGATAATCATGCTCATGAACCATTTTCATAAATGCGTCTACTCTGCCTAACCAATAGATAGTATCTTGTCGGTTATCTGCCCATATCATCTCGTTTATACACTCTTGTAAATTATCTTCTAAACTTTTCATCGTTTCAGCATGCACACTCGTCTTTGGCATTTTCCAGATTGTCAAGATACATTCCTTCTTTTTTGTACTGTTCAATTACAGAGACATCTTTGCTTAATTTTATTCCAATATTATTTGCAACGACTGCGAATCTCTGTTGGAATTTGTAAATGAAACAAAAGATCATATTATGAGATTGTAGCATTGGACCTGTTACATAAAGTCCTGGTGTTTTTGTAGATTCATCATATGAATTTAATTGTGATTTTCCATCTTCCCAGTCAAACAATCCTTTAATTAGTGAAAGACTTCCTTTAAAACCGGTAGCAAGGATTGGTTTTGTTTTTGAGCGAAGTTTCTTTTTGTCTGTAAAAATTATATACTCATTTTGATCTTTTTCCAGTATGAAACTCTATTAGGTTGTCAGTGTTGACTTTTCTCAATCTGTCTTTTGTGTATGGGGAAATTGTTCTACTAGGATCTATATCTTCAGTGCTTAACAAATTATCTTTATCAATTATTAGGACACGTTTTTTTCGTGCTGCTAAGTTAATTGCAGTATCCATACCGCTTTCATAACCACCAATAACAAAAAATTCTTCACCTTGAACATCCTCCCAATTAGAAATCAAACTATTATGTGTACAATGTTTTGAACCTGGAAATGAGTGAATTTTTGGATATTGAAATTCGCCTGCAGCCCAGACCACATATTTAGATTTTATTTCTCCTTTGTTAGTTTTTATTGTAAATACATCATCTTTTTTGGATACTGAATCTACATTGGTGTTACCCTGAATTGGCAGCTTAAAATGCTCTGAAAGTTTTTTCAGATATGCTGCATATTCTTGCCCACTTGGATGTTCTGTCTGCAACGTCAATGCAGGTGAAGTATCATAAGTTATTGCGTTGAGGTCTATCATTTTGAATGTGTTGCTAAAAAACGAAGGAGTTAGTAATTTCATCTGTTTTGGCCATTTAAGAAAAGAACTACCCACATTATTACGGTCTAAAATTGTAAAATTGACTCCCATCTTTTGGAGTATTATTGATACACCAATTCCTGAGGGTCCCGCTCCTACGACAACTACTTCAAGCATACACTATTTGACGCCTATGAATATTAAAGTTTTTAGGTATTTATCATAATAATTATTAAGAATAAGCAATAATCTTAATATATAAAAATTCCTGAGAAATCTAGTGGTTACGGAGATATGGGAACTCGGGCATTTAGCGTTACAGGGAAATTTGTTGAAAAACTAAAAGCGAATAAACAAAATTCTGCAGAAGAGAAAAATAACCAGAGTTATTCAGAATATATTCCAAAATATGTTCAAAAAGACTGGCAGAGATTTTTTACAAAACAAATCTATGCCTTTGGCAAAGATATACTATACGAGAAAAATCTTTTAGCAGAATATGGATTTACCAAACAGAGCGCCCCAATTCCTAAACAGGGAACTAGTCAATATTCATTAACTGAACAAGATGATCAAATAATTCTTTTTGGTTTTGGAATGATATTTGCTACAAAAAATGATGCGGTGTTTTTGTGGCGTCATGAATTTATACCAAAATTACTTGATGTTAATTCAATCCCATCTCATATTTGGGAACCTAATCAGATTTCACATTGCACAATACCAAAAACTTCTGATGAAAAACTTCTGATGTTAAAACTACTTGTTAAATCCATAAAGTGGTTAGAAAGATATGAAAAATGGGTATTAACAACATGTGGACAAACATATCGCGATAAATCATTAGATGGTCAATATTTGTCTCCTCCTGTTCGCTTAGATAAAAAATGGTCTGAACTATCTGAAAAATTTCCAAAAATTCTTCAAACTTTTGAACCACCAGAACAAGATTATGGTGCAGGCGCATTAGAGCCATTACAAACTAATCTTACACAACAGTCTCAAAAAACAAAGAAAGTTTGTGGGGCGTGTGGTGATTCATGGCCAGAAGAAGTTAGTTTTTGTCCATCATGTGGATGGGATGGCTTACCATGCTAAAAAGTTCTTCAACTCCAAAAATTATTGTAATCGGTAAAGAAGGAGTTGGTAAATCACAATTAATATCATCTCTTACCGGAAAGGATGCAGAGAGTAGTAATTTTAAAGGTTCCACCGTTTCAAAGGAATCTTACAACAACGATAAATTTTCCTTTGTCGACACCCCTGGAATTGTTTTTGATTCAGACAGTGAAACAACAAAGATTGCAATTTCATCGATACATGGAAACGATTCCATATTACTTGTTGTTAGTGCCACAAACATAGATGAAGATATTGAATATTTTCTCCCATTGATCAAAAACAAGAAAGGAATGATAATAGTAACAAATTGGGATAGATTTATTTCAAAAAATGTAGGTATGCTTGAAAATCTAGAACAGGATCTTAAGATTCCCATTACAGCCTTAGATGCACGAAGAATTACCGATTCTCAAAAAAGTAGTATTTTTGAGACATTAGAGAATCTACGTGTATTCTCGAACAAAACAGTTCATACAGGCATATCGATTAGGCCAAAATCAACAATACTTGAGAAAAAACACGCAGGGATTTTGATTGGACTAGCATTATTGCTTTCTCCGTCCATATTATCAGTCATTGGAGCCAATTATTTTGGAGAGCTTATTCATCCAATAATATCAGATCTTTTGAGAGGACCAATAGAAAGTCTTAGCACCCTGCCATCGCCATTAATGGACATTTTTGTTGGAGACTATGGATTTGTATCCATGGGTCCATTTCTTTTTGTTTGGGCGACCCCTGTAGTTGTAATATACGCATTAGTATTAGGGATTTACAAATCAACGGGATTATTGGATAGAACATCTTTAGCAATTCATCCACTAGTAAAGAAAATTGGAGTAAGCGGGAGAGATGTAACTCGAATAGTAATGGGGTTTGGATGTAATGTTCCTGCCGTTATTAGCAGTAGATCCTGTTCAAGTTGCACAAGAGGAACAACCGTTTCTGCAATAAGTTTTGGTTCTGCATGTTCATACCAATTTAGTGCATCTATTGCTGTTTTTTCAGCATCTGGTATGCCTTGGTTGGTAATTCCATTTTTACTTTTTTTGACAGCAACAACTATTCTTTACACCAGACTGGTCAGCAGAAAGAAAAATCGCGTCAAGTTAAACATGCCAGTAATTGAGGGACAAGTATTCTTTGAAAAACCTACAGTCAGTGCAATTTGGAGAGAATCAAAGTCAAACATTAGTCAATTCTTTAAGATGGCACTCCCAATATTTTTGGCAATCACATTTGTTGCGTCCATCATAAGTTGGACAGGCATTATAGATTATTTTGCAGTCGAGATTGGTTTCCTAATGAAATTCTTTAATCTACCGGAAGATGCATCGCTTGCAATAATATTTGGCTCTATTCGAAAAGACGGATTATTACTTCTTGCTGAACCTAATTTAGTAAGTTCACTTTCAGCATTACAAATTTTGACAGGAGTTTATCTAGCAGGAACATTACTTCCATGCATTGTGACATTCTTAACCGTTATTCGTGAAATGTCATGGATGTTTGCAATTAAAATGGTAGGAAAACAAATTGTTGCAGTTGTTGGATTTACATTACTGCTTGCACATTCAGATAAAGTTTTGAATATCATTCTTTAGATTTGATTAAAAGTAATAGTTCATTCTGAATTGAAAATATTCATTGAATGAGATAAAAAAAATAAGAATTTTGGGTTATCAGCATGAAATGTTTTTGAGTTGTGTGTCAGACATGGTAGCATACTCGTCAATCTTTAGTCTGATATCATCAGAAGTGGTATCATCCATTCCAGAAAGACCGGCTTTAAATGAAATCTTATTTCCAGATATGCTAATGTCAGATATTTCCATATCTGCATAGACATTGGCAATTTCATTTACCCATGCTTCGGCGTTGTCAACATTTTCAGTTTCAAGATTTACTTGAATCATTGTCGTCATATTCTATGACTATAGAATATTATTAATAAATGTGTAAAAAGTTAATAACTTTTTTTTAAAATTTTTATGTTTCTTAATAACATTGAGCGAATATGACAAAAAGTATCAGCTGCCACGATGCAGGAAAAGATTGTGAATGGTCTGCAAGCGCACCAACAGAAAATGAATTGATGGTGAAAATCGAAGAACATGTTAAAGCAGAACACAAAGAAATTGAACTTACTCCTGAAAATGTGGCAAACATCAAGACGCTCATTAAAGAAATCTAATCAAAATTTTTGAAACTATTCAATAATTTGTGAAAATCTCTCTATCGCAGAGAAGAATCTTTTTCTTTCCGTAGGATTTTTTGCAAATTCAATCATTTCACACATACTAAGATAGTCAAGTATAGAATCGAATTCAGGAATATTCTCTTTTCTTAATAATTGTAATGCATCCATGTTTGTGATTTCTGTTCCGGTAGAAAATCTATTGGAGTAATAGAATCGAATTGATTGAGATAGTTTTTCATGTGCATCTTTGAAAAGATCCTCATCATACATTTGTTGAGCCTCAGTTAGCATTTCACGGGTTAGATCGACATAGCTGATAGTATAATTATCATTTTTTACTATCATAGGAGTTTGTATGATTGATTTCTTTTTTGGAAGTTTCATTGATATGAATACTGCAACCGCAATAACTCCGATTATCAAAGGAATTATCCATAAGAGATTAGATTCTATTTCATCAGATGGACGTTCTAGTAAGACATTTGTTATTTGTCCATTTTGAAATTCTGCAGATATTGCAGCAGACATATCATCATTTTCATATGGAACCGATAACAAGGTCTCATCATCAGACATAGAAAGTGATGGAGGTTGTTGTGTCAAACCTTCATTTGATAATTGTTCATCAAAATTTTGAAAGTCAGAATTTTGCTGTAATTGCTGCATTAGTTGTTCTTGTATTTGCATTCGTTCTCTAATTTCATCTCGAAATTGTTCAGTATTTTGCTCTACCAAGTATGGACGTTCTGTAGGGTTAACAGGTGCATTTTGCAATTCAGCTGCCATTTCATATTCACTAAGTAATTCTTCAGCCTGTTGGAGAAGTTCTTGTTCTTGTGGAGTTAAATTTGTGCCTGATTGTGGACCATTTTGGGAATTATTTTCTTGTTCACCACCTTGTTGTTGGTTACCTTGACCACCACCTTGTTGTTGATTTCCTTGTCCACCAGCTTGTGAAGAAGATGAACCAGAATCCTGCATTCCTAAATTATCATCAAATGCATGTTCATATCGAGGATTCATTTCAGCGTAAACATCATCACATGAAAAATCAACAGCATTTGTGAATCCCGCATTTACTCCATCATCAAGTAAAAGATTGTATTTTTCAAAATAGATTTCAATTGGTTCAAAAGTTTCAGGATGTTCAAATTCAACTAATGCAGGAAGCATTACATATCGTCCCAAATCAGAAATTTGAACCGGAGAATATGGGATTACCAAGATATGATTTGTAAATAATGTTATAGGCTTGCACGTTTCATCTACTTTTTGAAATTCAACACTTTGAAAACTAGAAACTGAAACATTCACAGGAGTACCAGAATCATTTGTCAAAACATGTTGTAAGAAAACAGTATTCCCAGTTTCATCCAATTGTTGTATTATAAATCCAGAATCAGATTTTAATACCTCAAAACTGATTGCAGACCCAAAACCCCCACCTCCAAATGCTGATAATGCAAAAAGCGGCATTATTCCTAGAAGTAATATGAAAGTACCAGAAATTTTTCTCAAAGTTAAATCACTATTCTATATTTGCCGTATACAATGTAAATATTAGCAGCTAGAACAACGACGGCTGCAATAAAAAACCAATCTTTGATACTTACCTGCTCCAACTCCCTGTCAATTTCATCAGAAATTTCTTCGAAAATTTCATTCAGACTATTATTATCAACAGATTTGTAATACTTTCCATTCGCTGCAGTTGCAATAGCAATCAACTCCTCTTCATTTAATTCTGCATAAAGAGGATTTCCATAAATGTTAGTTCCAAGTAATACAGGTTCATCTGAACCCATACCTATTGTGTGAATTTGAATTTTTTTCTGTAACGCATATTGTACTGCTTCATTTGGAGTAACTACACCAGCATTATGATCACCGTCACTTAGTAAAATAACCACTTTCTTTTTGTTAGGTATGGAATTTGCCATATCCACACCCAATACAAGACCATCTCCAATTGCAGTTGCGCCATCTCTTTGTCTAATTGACTGTAAATCATCAATGGTTTTGTCTTTGAATGGAGTTAGGTATGAAACGGTGGTAGCACCAGATTCAAATAAAATTATTCCAGTATGATCATTTGGTTCAAGATTGGATATTAGAATCTCAGCTGCATCTTTTGCAGATTCTAATCTAGTAGGAGGGTAATCTGTTGCAGCCATACTGCCAGAACCATCAAGAACGAGAACAACATTTACTCCTTCTTGTATATTTTCAAGAGGTATTCTCGGATCTGCAAGACCAATTATGATCAAGCCTACGGCAACAAGTATCAGTATAAACGGAAGATGTTTTCTTAATTGAGATTGCGATGAAACAGAATTTTTTACAAGCTGTAAATTACTAAATTTTAATGAATTTGATTTCTTTGTCTTTGTGTAAAATCTGTATAAATAAAAAAAACCAGGTAATATCAAAAGAGCAAGTAAAACATACCAATAACCAAATTCATAATCCATATTTATCGCCTCATCCTTTGATTAAAGAATTGTCTTAATGCAGTATCAAAAGGAACCTGTTCTGAAACATTAACCATTTCTACCTTTAATTTTGTAATATCATTTTTTATTTTTTCATGGTTATCTTGAGAATTTTTTGTAAATGCATCTCTAAATGATTTATCAGATGTGTTAACCAGTAATTGTTCTCCAGATTCAATATCTTCTAACATTGTATATCCAATGTCTGGTAACTCAGATTCACGTATGTCAGAGAGATTTACTAAAATTACATCATGACGATTTTTAAGAAATTTTAATGGACGTAAAAAGTTTGGAGAGATGTAATCTGAAATTATGAATATTACACTCTGTTGTCCTAGAATGTGATGTAATTGCGACAATGAAGATTCAATGTTAGTTTGTGAACTTTTTGGTTTGTACGCAAGTAATGTTCGAAGTAATGATAAACTATGTTTACGGCCTTTTCTTGCAGGAACAAATTGTTCAAGTTTATCAGTAAATATTCCAAGTCCAACATTATCATTATTTTTCATTGCAGAAAATATTATAGATGCTGCAACTTCATGTCCTATTGATTTTTTACTTTTTAAAAATCCAAAATCATTACTTGCAGAATAATCAAAAATCACATATACACGCAAATCACGTTCTTCAACGAACTCTTTTACGTGTAATTTGTTAGTTCTTGCAGTAACATTCCAATCAATATGTCTTACATCATCACCTAAAACATATTCTCTAACTTCAGAAAATTCAATACCCCTTCCACGAATTTTTGATTTGTAGCTTCCTGCCATCATACCATCTACTAATCCCTTAGTTTTGATTTCTAATTCCCGAATACGTTTTAGAAGATCTTTAATTTCAGACATGAGGTTCTATGGCGCGCGCACTTTTTCTAATATTTTATCAATTAAAGCATCAGATGTGTTTCCTTCAGCTTCTGCTTCAAATGTTAAGATGATTCTGTGTCGTAAGACGTCATGTGCAATTGATTTAATGTCATCAGGTATGACAAATCCTCTTCCTGCTAGTAATGCATGTGCTTTTGCTGCTAAAATTAACCAAATAGATGCACGTGGAGATGCACCAAATTCTATCATATCACCTAATTCAAGACCATAATTTTTTGGATTTCTTGTGGCATCCACAATACTTGATACATATTCTTCAATTTTTTCATCTGCATAGATTTTTTGGACAAATTTTTGTATCTCAAGTACTACATCTTTTGAAACAATATTTTTTGCAGATGGTTTGGTTTCTTGTGTATTCCGTTGAATGATTAGTTTTTCATCTTCTTTTGATGGATAGTTAATGATTAATTTTAATGCGAATCTATCAATTTGTGCTTCAGGTAATCTGTAGGTACCTTCACTCTCAATTGGATTTTGTGTTGCAAGAACTAAAAATGGTTTTTCAATTTCAAATGTATCACCATGTATACTGACTTGACGTTCTTGCATTGCTTCAAGTAATGCAGATTGAACTTTTGGAGGTGCACGATTTATTTCATCTGCAAGTATTAGATTGCTAAAGACAGGACCTTTTTCAGTGACAAACTTTTCATTTTTGTTATCATAGATTTTTGTTCCAGTTATATCAGCAGGAAGTAAATCTGGTGTAAACTGTATACGACAAAAGTTTGCACCGAGTGTTTTTGATAATGTGTCAACCATTTTGGTTTTAGCTAGACCAGGAACACCTTCTAGGAGAACATGTCCATCAGCCATCATTGCAATTACTAATTTTTTAATTACTTCCTCTTGTCCTACTATAACTTTTTGAACTTCGTCAACAATAGTCATTATTTGTTTAGCATACGTTTTAGATTGTTCAGTTAATGTTTGAATTTCAGGATTAGCAGAGGGGTATGATGATTCAACAGTCATAAGATTCAATCTAATTTTGAATTATGAATATAATAATGATCACAATAGATCTATCATTGTACTATTTCGATAATTCAAGTTTATCATAAAAAATAACATCAATATTATTAATCATAGATTATCATAAACTAATATGATGCTGAAATTAACAATTAAGGATATTTTGAGACAGCGAACGTTTGGAATGATTGCTGTGATTTCAGGAGTGAGTGTAGGAACATTGTATTATTTCCTCACATTGGAAATGGGATTAGCGCACATGTCAGCAGAAATTGAATTATTGCCAATGTATATGGCAGCATCAATTACGTTGACAGCAGTCGTAGCAGTATTAGCAGGAATAAACATCGCACTGGTTGCTTACAATATCAAGACACAGAGAAGTAAAAATATGAAAAATGGTACAAGTGCAATATTAGGTGGTGCACTAACAGCATTTACTCCAGGTTGTCCTGCATGTACAACATCATTATCAGCAGTTTTAGGAATAGTAGGAGGACTCGCCATATTCCCATTACAAGGATTAGAATTGAAATTCATATCTATCGGCGCGCTAACGTTTTCAATTTGGTGGGCTATGCGTAACATTAACAACGCTACATGCTGCGTAATGAAAGAATAGTCATAAAACCAAATATATTCAAAAAATTTCAACTATTACATGACACTTGAAGAACCATCTCAGAATTTTCTTTTAGACTCATTTAATGAGACAAGGAATACCACATTACAATTAGTAAAAAACTTAGAAAGAGATGATTTTGGTGTACAAACTGCAGTTTTCATGAGCCCACCAAAATGGCACATTGGACATGTAAGTTGGTTAAATGAAATAGTCTTAAGCAAAACACAACCTAATTATGAATTTTTTTCAGAGGAACTTTCTGAATATCTAAATTCATACTATAACCAATTTGGAAAACCATATGATAAATCAAAACGAGGAGTGATGTCAAGACCAACGGTAGATGAAATTCTACAATATTTTGATGTTATAACAAATAAGGTTAGAGAGGTTATCAGTAAACCCTTAGAAAAAGAAACCGCATATCTTTTCACAATGGCAATCAATCATGAATGTCAACATCAAGAACTTTTAGTTTACGATTTACAACATCTGCTAGGAGATCAATATAGACCAGCTAAAACAAACGAACCAGTAGCATCATCAAATAAAGAAAAGAAAAGTATCAAAGTAAATGGAGGATTATACAATTTAGGTTATTCAGGAAAGGATTATTGTTATGATATTGAACTTCCAGAACATAAAACGTATCTAAATGATTATCAGATTGATAATTTTTTGACAAGCAATTCAGAATATTTAGAATTTATGAATGATGGAGGATATGAAGAGTATTCATTTTGGCTTTCAGATGGATGGGACGCAGTAAAGAAAAATGAGTGGAAATCTCCAATGTATTGGGAAAAAGATGGAGACAAATGGATTACAAGAGATTTTGCAGGTAAACGAAAAATTAATCCAAATGAGCCTGTATGTCACGTAAGCTTCTATGAAGCATCCGCATTCTGTAAATGGGCAAATAAAAGACTACCAACAGAGGCAGAATGGGAAAAAGCTGCACTGTGGAACGATGAAAAAGAAATCAAAACAATTTTCCCATGGGGAAATGAAAAACCTACAGAATCACATGCAAATTTGTTAGAGTCGAATGTTTGGAATTGTAGTAATGTAGGCGCTTATGAGAATGGAAAAAGTAACTACGGATGTTACCAAATGATAGGAGATGTTTGGGAATGGACATCATCAGAGTTTACAGGATATCCAGGATTCAAAAGTGGATTTGATGAATATAATGACAAATGGTTTACAAATCAAAAAGTTTTACGTGGAGGATCTTTTGGAACGCCATCAAAATCAATTAGAGGATCTTACAGAAATTTTTTCAGATTAGATGAGAGATGGCTAATTTCTGGATTCAGATGCGTAGAAGATATTTAGAGTTTTTTTGCTAAAACTAGTGAATAATAATTTTTAGAATCAAACCAAATCTCTAACTTTTCAAAATTACATTCTTTCAATAAAGAATCTATTTGGGAGATGGAAAATTTGTGTGAGTTTTCAGTATGAATTAATTCATCTTTTGAAAGATTTACAGATAGATCAGATTTTGGAATCGTTATAGATTGATCAGATAATGAACGAAGATACATCTCAACACGACCTTTTTCTTCATCATAGATTGCATGATGCTCAAAATTTTCTAAATCAAAGTCTGCACCCAATTCATCATTAATTCTTTTCAAGACATTTAGATTGAATTTTGCAGTTATATTTTGAGAATCATTGTATGCATTGTGTAACACCTGTTGATCTTTTTTCAGGTCTAGTCCAATTAGAAATAGATCATCAAATTTCATAAGATTGTTAATTTTTTGAAGAAATTTCATTCCTTCATTTTGATTAAAGTTTCCAAAACTTGAACCCAGAAAAGTTATCAAATTAGGCTTATCATCATAATGTTCAATGAAATCAAGACCGTTTTCAAAAGTATCCACCACACCAGTTACTGTAAGATTCTCATAATCCATGCAAAGATTTTTGGCACTTTGATCTAAAATTTCTGAAATATCTATTGGGAAATATTGTAAATGTGATTGAGATTTGAATAAAATATCAATTAAAAGACGAGTCTTTACAGAAGAACCACTTCCCAACTCTACTAAATGAAATTCATTTGAAAGATATGGGAGTAATTTTTTCTCAAGTGTTTGTAGAATTTCTGTTTCAGAATTATAAGGATAGTATTCAGGAAGAGAGCATATTTCATCAAAGATTTTTGAACCATTTTCATCATAGAAAAATTTTGGACTGATTGATTTTTTTGGTTCCTGAAGTGTCTTACGAAGTTCGTCAGCAAAGGTTACAGTAACACTTGTTTTATGGGGTTTGAAATATTTTAGATTATCTTGAATTAGATATGATTGATAGCCTGACATTTCTTGTTTCGATTTATCTTTCATATTTTCGCGATTTTTGCTTTGCATAAATTTCTTATCATAGGAGAATATAATACCAATATGAAGGATGTATTAAGAATTGAAGATCTGACAAAGAAATTTAAGAAAAAAAACTTTTTTTCATCTGATTCAGATGAAGTTATTGCAGCAGATTCAGTGAATTTTTCACTCGAACAAGGAAAAATTCTAGCTATAGCAGGACAGTCAGGTTCAGGAAAATCAACTATCGCAAAATTAATTCTCAGAGCTATTAAACCAGATTCAGGTAAAATTTTTCATAATCAAAAAGAGATTATGGATAATTCAGATGAGCTAAAAAAATTTAGAATGAAATGTCAAATGATATACCAAGACCCATACGATTCAATTAATCCAAGAATGACAATTTCAGATATTGTCAGTGAACCTTTAGATATTCATAGTATAGGGACAAAAAAGGAACGTGAACAAAGAGTAATTGAAACATTAGAAAAAGTAAAACTAGAACCTGCAGAAGAAATTTCTAAAAAATATCCACATATGCTATCAGGAGGACAACGACAAAGAGTGGTTATTGCAAGAGCAATAGTAGTAAAACCAGAGATTATCATTGCAGATGAGCCAGTATCCATGCTAGATGTTTCAATACGTGCAGAAGTTTTAGAATTGATGAAAGAGATTCAGAAAGAAAATAATATTTCTATGATATACATTACACATGATCTTGCAACAGCCAAACACTTTGCAGATGATATTTTAATTTTAAAATCAGGAAAGGTGATGGAAATAGGTACAGTCGAGAAAGTATTGTCACAGCCTGAAAATCCATACACTAAAGCACTAATTTCTGCAATTTCAGAACCAGATCCTAAAAATCTCTATAAAGAAAAGAAGATTTTATTCGAATAATTATACGAGTTTAACCATCACTTGGAAATGTGACTTTTTCTTTAGAGTTTTTTCTTTGATATGCCTTATAGGCGAATCCGGTGATGACCATCAAAATTGCAGTTAATCCTGACCACATTAGAAATGGTACAACTTCAGTATCTGCCATGAATTAGTGTGAATTTACACCAAAATAAACATGTTAAAAAAAATATCAATTGTTAGATTATAATATTCAGAAATGTAATCAATTTAGTTGGAAGAATTAAATTTTGATGTAGTAGTAGTTGGCGGAGGTCCTGCAGGTTCATCTGCAGCATATATGGCAGCAAAGAATGGTTGTACAGTTGCATTAATTGAAAAAGAAAAAGAAATTGCAGAAACTGTTAGAACAAGCGGTGTAACATGGATTTCAGATATTAATGAATTTGGAATTCCTAAAGATTGCTACAATCCAATAAAGAAATTTTCTTTTTGTTCACCAAAAAATTATGTTACAATTGCAGACGATATTGCCAAAGCAGCAGTGTTGGATGTTAGAAAAACATACAGATTCTTAGCAACAAGAGCTAAATCATCAGGCAGTGAATTATTTACAGGTACGAATGTTTCAGAGGTTTTAAAGAATTCAGCAGGTAAATGTGTAGGAGTTGTTGCAAAATCACAAGGTAAAGTTATGCAATTTAAGGCTAAAGTTGTAATTGATGCAAGTGGATTTACATCAATTGTTGCTAAAGAATTAGGATATGTAACACAATGGAAAAAGTTTGGAGCAGGAGCAGAGTTTGAAGTAAAAACAGAAAAATTAGAATATGATAACTGGTGGTTAATGGTAGGGCAGGAGTATTCACCTGCAGGATATGCATGGATTTTTCCAACATCAAAAAATACTGCAAGAATTGGAGTGGGGGTTGGAAAACCAGATTCAGATGTTGATCCAACGGTCAGATTAAATGAATTAATTGATAAAAAAATTGGCCCTATCAAAGATTTGGGAAATATTGAAAAAATTGAGTTTCATTACGGATTAATACCAAATGATGGATTGTCAAGGAAAACAGTTTATGATAATTTAATTCTAGTTGGAGATTCAGCAGGTCAAGCAAATCCTCTTGTGTTAGAAGGAATAAGATATGCAATTAGATTTGGAGAAGTTGCAGGTAAGGTTGCAGCAGATGCAATAAAAAATAACAATACAACAGAAGCATCATTAATTCCATATGAAAAAGAATGGAAAAAGGCAATAGAATCAAAAATTAATTCAGCAGTTAAGGTTCAAAATAGATGGGTGGGATTATCAGATGACGAGTGGGATAAGGAATTAGACATAATTAATGAATTAACGGCTGATGAGTTTTTAGATTTTATTCGTGCAGATTTTGGAGTGGCAAAAATGGTAAAGCTTGCTACACACCATCCAAAGATGGTTGTAAGACAGTTATTCAATATGGTCAAAGGTACGTAATCTACAATCAGTACGAGGCAAGGCTTTATTCATCTAGATTTTCTCGAAAATTGTATGGCATTTGAAAAATCAGAATCAGGGCTAGTTCGTAGCTTATCTCTAAAGGATTCAGTTATGATTGGAGTGGCATCCATGATAGGTGGAGCCATTTTTGTTCTAGTAGGACCAGGTATGGCTCAAGCTGGAGCTGCACTAATGATTGCATTTTTGCTTAATGGCGTAATTACAGTATTTACAGCATTAACATATGCAGAATTAGGATCTGCATTTCCTGCAACAGGAGGAGGTTACAAATGGGTGCGAGAGGGATTACCAAGACCTAACGCATATCTTAGCGGATGGATGGCATGGTTTGGACATACAATTGCAGGTTCTCTCTATGCAGTTGCGTTTGGTTCATTTTTTGCGCATCTATTGATAACATCAGGAATTATTGGAGACGACATAGGAATTCCAGTAGATAAAATTTTTGCCATAATCGCAATAATCATTTTTACATTTGTTAATGTCAGAGGATCATCAGATACAGGAAAGGTTGGTAATGCAATTACATTTACACAATTAGCAATAATTGGCATACTAATTGCTGCAGCAATTGGTGCAATGATGTTTGCAAATCCAAATTGGTCTGATAACTATAGAGATTTTCTTCCTAGTGGCGTAGCAGGATTAGCATTAGCAATGGGATTAACATTTATTGCTTTTGAAGGTTATGAAATAATTTCACAAGCAGGAGATGAGATAAAAAATCCTAGAAAAAATATCCCACGTGCAATTATGATTTCACTTGGAATTGTTGTTTCAGTTTACATTGTATTTACATTTGTTTTCATTGGAGGATTAAATGAATCAGTAATAGGAATGCCCGCATGGGAATTTATTGGAAGTTTTGGTGAATTAGGAATAATAGAAGCGGCAGATCAGTTTCTTCCATTTGGTGCATTAATTGTATTAGCAGGAGGTTTAGTTTCTACACTTTCTGCATTAAATGCAACCACATTTGCAGCAAGTCGAGTTAGTTTTGCAATGGGAACACAGTATAATCTACCGTTTGTGTTCAGTAAAATTCATCCAAAATATCGCACACCGTTTGTAGCAACAATTGTTTCAGGAATAATCATGTTGATTCTTGCAGTATCCATGGATTTGACCGCAATTGCGTTTGCAGCAAGTGTTATGTTCCTATTTTTGTTCACACAGGTGAATTTAGCTTCAATTACGATTAGAAGATTGTATGCATCAACGGTAGATTATGGATTCAAGACTCCACTCTTTCCATTAATTCCAATAATAGGAATAGTCACGGCAATGGGACTTTCAATTTATCTATTATTTACGCATCCGGAGAGTTGGCTAATAGCTATAATTTGGATAGTAATTGGTTTTGTGATTTACAAATTTTATACATCAAAAAAAGAGTTAGAACATAATGCCCCACTAGTCTTTACACAAGGACCAAAGTTACGAAAAAAATACAGAGTCTTGATGGTTTTTGACAAACGTTCTGCAGAAAGAATGTATACAATGGCAAGATCTATTGCCAAAGATAAAGATGGAGAAATTACAGTTTTAGATGTTGTGAATGTACCACGACAAACACCATTGTCATTAACACATGGTATTGGTGAAAAAGGATTAAAAGCAATAGAAGAATTCAAAAGAGAAATTACAGGTTCGTTAAGAAATAGATACCTAGTAAGATTAGCACATGATCCAACAGAGGCAATTTTACAAACTACAGAAGAACAAGATATCAATACATTATTGATTGACTTTGATTTTTTGAAAAATAATAGAAAATTACTTTCACTTACAACATGCGATATTATTGGAGTAAGAGTAAGAAAAACATTTGAAGAAGATATGAAAAATATCATTGTAGCATACGATAAAGGAAGACATAGTGATCTAGGTTTGGAAATTGCCAACTCATTTCAAAAAATGGAAGAATCAAAAATTCGCATAATTAGAGGCGTTATCGAGGATCCAAAAGAAGAAACACAAATTGTGAACAGGATTAATGAAAAAATGTTTGAGTTGGATTTGCCAAAAATACAGTTTGAGAAAGTGTATTCAGATTCAAACATCATAAATGAACTATTAGATAATTTCAAAAAAGAAAAGAATGCATTGTTGATATTAGGTGCAGGTAATCAAACCGATACCGCATTTAGTCCAAAGACATTAAGTATTTTAGATAAAAGTGGTAAATCAGCAATAATAGTTAGAAATCACAGGTTTTCAGAAGTACATGCAAGATCTTTTGCAAATTTCATTATGCCAAAAATAATTCAAGTGAAATTCATCTATCAAATTTACGTCAACATTATGCAAAAAATTTACGCCATGAGAGCAAAATCTCAAAAAGACAGATATGATGATGACCACTTTAATGCCTGATTTTTCAGATATCTTGAAATAACTGATTAGTTTTTAGAAAAATTACAAGTGCGAGCTGGTGCACAGTGCTGTTACGACAGAGGAAACTCCTCTCTCCTTGCAGAAATTGTGGTCCGGAGATGGGCAATCAGAGATGGTTGGCAACAGAGCAGAAAAAAATCTCTCTTGGAGTGTACGATGAAGACAAAGTCTGAGATTTCCGAGAAAAGAGAATGAGAAATCTGACCCACAAGGAGCAAAGCCAAACAGAACTATAGAATTCTGCATCTGGTTCAGGTAGGCTGCAAAGCGGAATAATGTGTAAAACAGAAAGAGGGTTACGGCCAGCACGCACTATTACTCTGGTTTCCAGCCTTTTGGCATGGCACCAGGTTTACTTGCTGGGTCTTCAGTTGTTGTTTCTTCAGCTGGTGCTTGTTCGGTTGTTGGTTCTTCAGCTTTTTGTTCAACTTGTGGATTATCATAAACACTTCTGTGATGTTCGTAATCATCAGATTTGAGATGGGCTTCACCTCTGTTAGTTTTGTAACCACCAGAGCCAGTACTTGTATCAGCACCGACTAATTGCGAAGGATCAATACCTGTTTGTACATTTCCTGCTGCAATGTCACCTTTACGTTTCTTTTCACTTACGATGAAAATTGCAACTCCGGCGATACCAGCAAATCCAGCCATTCCATAGATAATCATAACAGGGAATTCACCAGTAGATGTTGTTGCGTAACCTTCAGGTGCTTCAGGATAAACACCGACAACCTCAGCACTATCTAAAACGTCAATGTTTGCGAATCCTGCAAAGAAAATGTTTGCAGAATCTGCAGATTCAATAGTTCGTAAATCATAAGTCGTGTCAGTGGTAAATGATGCTTCATGTTCTTTTTCTGTTTGGATTCCTTCTCTGAGACTACTTTCTCCCATTGTGTAAGATGACCAAACAACTCCTGCTAATTCAGAAGACATTCCGTATTGTGATGCATCAACGTTAATTCCTGTTGGGTCAAACAAAAAGTGCCAGTTGCCTAATGGCTGTGCTTTAATTCCACTTGCATCCATAATTGGAGAATTCAATAGAGTTTCAGCCTCACTACCTAATATTGCAGAGTATAATCCTGGAGCAACATCAGAAATAAATGAGATTGGTAGATTGATTTCGTGAGGGATTCCTTTAGCATTTACAGTAACTTCACCTGGAATCATTAATCCTCTCCAATTCATATCAACTAAACCGGAGTTACTTCCAGAAGATTCACGGAGTACGTGATTTGTAAGTGTCATTGTTAAAATAATTTTATAATCAATAGAGGTGTTTAATCCACGACCTGTTAATTTAGTATCATAATCAATTTGGACATCAGTTACAGCAGCAGAACTTCCTGATTGGGAAAATTGGTAATTAATTCTATCACGTAATTCATTGACGCCTGGGTCATTAGAGTCAACACTGAAAGTTTTTGCAAACTTTTGACCTCTAAGTTCATCAGCGAGCATTCCACCATCATCATAGTTCAAAATGACGGTTCTTTGGAACTTTATCTCAACTTCATCAGATGCACCACCTTCAACCCAAGTTCTAAATTCCATTTGTGCTGCAAAGGCAGGACCAACAGTAGATGCTAGCATGATAATTGCTAGAGATGCTACTAAAATTCCTACACGAGACACGTAGCGATTTTTTTACTCTTAATAATAAATCTAACTTCGGCGATTGTTTTTTGCGATCATTTGGAAGAAGTAATATGTAGTCAGCGTTTTGAGACTTTCGGTATAATAATTTATGATAACAATATTGGCTGGCGGCACAGGATCAATAAAGATGGTCAGAGGTTTTGCAGCTCATGATCAAGAAGTTACAGTAATTAGCAATGTGGGAGATAATTACTGGCTTTATGGAATGTATGTTTGTCCAGACATTGATACAATAATTTATGGATTATCAGGAATTTTAGATGAAGAAAAAGGTTGGGGCGTAAAAAAAGATACCAATAATTTTCTAAGACAAATGGAAGTTTTTGGAGAAGAAACTTGGTTTAGAGTTGGAGACAGAGATGCTGCAACACATCTTATGAGAACTAATATGTTAAAGAACGGAAAGAATCTTTCAGACATCACACAATGGATGTGCGAAAAATTTGCAGTCGAGTCGAAAGTCATTCCAATTACAGATAATACAGTTGAAACAAGGATTACAGCAAATGGCGAAGACTTGCATTTACAAGAGTTTTGGGTTAAACATAGAGGTAGAGGAACTATTGAAGGAATTCAATATGTTGGAGCAGACAAAGCAAGACCAAATCCAGATGCAATAGCTGCAATTCAAGATGCAGAGTTAGTAGTTATTGCACCAGGAAACCCATTAACAAGCATTGGACCAATGATGGGAATTAAAGGAGTTAGAAAAGAATTAACTAAAAATAAAAAGAAAGTAGTTGCAGTATCACCGTTGGTTGGAAATAAATCATTTAGTGGACCTGCAGACAAATACATGGAAGCTGCAGGAATTGAAGTTTCAGTATTTGGATTAGCACAATTTTACGCAGATGTATGTTCAAAAATGATTATAGATACAAAAGATAAATCATATGCCTCAAAAATTGAAGGCTTAGATATACGGGTATTAGATACAAAAATTAAAATGCAAAATAAAATAGCTGAAGAAGCACTTGCAGGATTCATTTTAAAACAATTGAAATTATAGTTGAAAACATCAGTAATAATTCCTGTTAAGACATTTCAAAAATCTAAAACAAGATTATGTTTGTCGGAAGAAAAAACAAAAAAATTATGTAGGTTGTTTTTAGAAGAAGTCATAAAAACAGTTTGCCAGACAAATATAATTGATAAAATAATTGTTGTTACGAATGAAGAAAATATTTCAGATATTTTAGAAAAATATGATTGTAAAAAAATTCAAGATAAATATGAGACCAGTGTAAATGATGCAGTAAGACTAGCAGAAGAATATTTGATAGATAACAAATTCACACATTCAATTGTTCTACCATTAGATGTCCCATTTTTCTATTCCGAAGATCTAGAGAAATTATTGAAATTCTCATCAGATAAATCAGCAATTATAGTACCATCAAGACATTTTGATGGTACAAACGCACTAGTTAGAACACCAATCAATTCCATGACACCCAGATATGACGAGGGAAGTTACAGTTTTCAAATAGAATCTGCAAAAAACGCAGATGTAGTGATTGTAATTGGTTTGATATACAGACTGATGTTGGATATTGACAATACTGAAGATTTAGAATTTGTTCTAAAGCAGAATATTAAACCAAAATTTTGTGACAAGATTAGAAAAATCATTGAAAACTGAATTACTCTTGAATTATAGAAGAATTGACAGATTTTTTATAATTTAGAAATAACATTATTAGAGAAATTATACCTGAAATAATTAGAATTATTTCAAATGTTCCAATCATGGAATGAGCAGATGCATTTTGTACAGAAATTCCATTGATTTCAGATATTAAAAATAAGTATGAATAGATGAAATAGTTAGTAGCCCAATGCAAGATTATTGCAGCAGCTAATCCATATCTAAAATAAACCCAACCAATAATTATGCCGCCAAGTGATGCTTGGAGAATTTTACCGGAAGTCCAAGGTTCTCCTGAAATGACGTGTGCCACACCAAAAAAAATTCCAACAATTGTAATTATCACAATAGCCTTTTTGTTATCATAGACATGCAAGGTGGAATATGGAGTCCATAATGATTTTATGAAAAATTTTATGGATGATTTATGTGAATAAATTAAAAATAATGGGATTCCTATTAAGATTAAACGAAATCCAATTTCTTCAGTAATTGGAGCCAAAGAAATTTGTAAAAATAATATAAGATCATTTTGAGTATCAGGCGGTTCAGTTATAATTCCAAAACTATCTTGAATTATTGTAATTACTGCAGAGATTAAAACAAGTATAGAAAACCATTTGATAATATTAAGCATGTAATTGTCAGAAAAGGAAATTTTTTCATTTGATAGAATATTTCCAATTATTTTTATAAAATTTTTCTTAGGACCTAAAAATGAAATTGTAAATAAAATTATAAAAATAGACCAAAAAATTACAAATAGATCACCAATTTGATATTCTAATGGAACTTGTACATTCACACCAGCGATAAAAATATCAAATTTTTCTAGAGGAAATGTATAATCAATGTCATCTCCAATATCAGAATTAAATACTGCATACATACCCAGAGGAAACGATACAATCATCAAACCAAAAATTACAGACATTAAAGCAGAGAAAGGAATTCCAAAACCTTGTAACATATTTTCTAAGAAAGACACGGTAATTCTAGTGAAGTTCTATTTTTTCTTCAGAAAATCCTAATTTAACAAGTGCTTCTTTAATTGTATCTCTATGATCACCTTGTAAAAAGATGTATCCATCTTTTGCAGTTCCGCCACAAGCATATTTTCCTTTTAGCTCTTTTGCTACACTTTCCAAATTATTAATTTTAGGATCTAATCCTTCAATCATTGTTCCTTTTTTCTTAAATCGTCTAGTCTCTAAACGAATAATTATTTGAGAACTATCTTTGTCTAAATCACCACAAGCGCATAAATCATCAGGAAGACCACAAGTATTACAAATTACCGCCATTAGTTCGAAAAGCTTTGAATTATCAGGTTATTAAGCCTTAGTGGAACAAATATAATTTTTTTAGGTCGTAACATAAGTAAGAACATGTCAGATGATGTTAGAAAAAAGGCAATAGAAATGCTACTTAGTGGGGCTACATTACTTAGTGAACCATGTCCGTACTGTAAAGGAGTCAGAGTTATGAAAGATGGAAATGCATTATGTGTAAGTTGTGGAAAATCACCAGACAAAGAACTTGAAAAAAATGTCAGTGAGCCTCAAAATGACTCACCAGTGAAAAAATTGGAAGATAAATTGCATAATATGACCGACGAATTATCAAAGGAAAAAGATCCTGAGAAACAGCAAATTATACTAAAATCAATCAATTTACTCATTGATACAATATCCAAGCTAAAAAAGTAGTCAAAAACTTTTTATTCGTAATTTCTTGATTTGAGTTATGGCAGATAGTAAAAGTCAACCACTTCCAGCATCAGGTGCAGGTCTTTTAAGATTTTTTGAGGATGAGACAAAAGGCGTTAAAGTAGATCCAAAAATTGTGGTCTCGGTTCCAATTAGTCTAATCATAGTCTCATGGTTACTAGATATACTGTTAATTCCTTGATCAAAAAATGCCTGAAAAAGACGACGTTAGTAAGATACACGACAAATACACATTATCACTGATTAATCCATCATCACATTATATTTCTCTAGCAGTATCAATTGTAATTGCAGGATTGATTGGAGCATTTACTGCTGCGACATATTTGGGTTCAACTGATTTATTATTTCCAACAATAGCAGTCATTGGTGCATTAGTTGGAACACAATTTTTAGATATTTTATTTTCAAAACATAAAGAATACTCAAAATCATTACACGTTTCATTATTTGGAAATGGATTATTCTTTGTTAGTACACTGATAGGGTTTGGTGCAATGGGACTGTTTGAAAAGGATGGATTAGATTTGTTTTATGTTACAATGGGAATGATTGTATTTGCAAGTTTTAGAATCGGAATTTTTACAACAATTCTTGGAGCAAGTTTAAAGAAGGCATGGGCAGTTGCATTTATTCAGCCTCTAGCAATGTATTTAGTTTTGATACCACCAGAGATGTGGGTTAGTTCACTTACAAATCCAATGGCATTATTTTTTGGAGCAATATTTTTAGGATTAGCAACAGCATGGGCTTATCTTACGGACAAAGCAGGACGACCAGGATTGAAAAGTACTCATGAATTGATTCAAGCTTATGTTACATCAATGTCTAGGAAAGACCCAGACCCATTAGAAAAAATTATTGAACAAAGTGCAACAGAGTCAACTGTATCTACTTCACAATTAAGATTTGAATCATCAGATAAAGAAGAAGATTTTAGAATAGTATTACCAGACATTCATCCAGGTCCATTCCATCCTATAGGTGGAAGTAACATTACAGACCTGATTTACAAAAAAATGGATTCAACTGCAATGGTCATGCACAGCATTTCAAACCATGATCTTAATTTACCAACACAAAAAGAGGTTCAAAATTATCTAAACAGTTTACAAGAAAGTAAAGTTCAACAGGGCGGAGCAGTATGTACAGAACCAGTAGCAGTTACAATAAACAAGGCTAGAGCAGGAGGATTGTTATTTGATAGAACTGCTTTGTTATTTTTGTCATTATCACCTCACGGAATGGAAGATTTACCACCAAACGTTAGAAGTGAAATTGAGCAGTTTGCCGAAAATAGAAATTTTGAGCAAGTTATGATTGTGGACACTCATAATGCCATGGGAAAGGATATTTCAAAAGAAGATTCAGAAGATTTACTTTTAGCTGCAAAATCTACACTGGATACATTGAAGACTAAAGAGAGTCATCCGTTCAAGTTTGGATTTGCCAATTCCGAAGACATGGAGTTAACTGAGAACGATATCGCAGGAGGAGGAATTGCGATTTTATGTTTGGAGATAAATAATAAAAAATACTTTTTGGGATGGGCAGATGCCAACAACATGGAAAATGGAGTAAGAGAAACTATCGTCAAGCACTTTGCAGATAATGGATCAGAGTTAATTGAAATTTGTACATCAGATACACACTATACAGCAAGCGGTGCAAGAAATAGAAATGGATATCATCAATTAGGAGTATTATCAAAACCACCTGAATTATCAAACTGGTATTTTGATTTGGCACAAAAAGCTGAATCAAGAATTAAAGAAGGATCATTTGAGGTGTTAGAACATCAGACAAATGTAAAGGTCATGGGACCTACAATATTTTCAGATTATTCAAAGATAATGGATAAGACAATGAATATTACAAAATATTGTCTAATAGCAGATGCAGGATTATTCTTGGCCGCTATTTTTCTATAGATAGTTTAAAGCTAGTATCTATTTTTCTAACCTGGGTCTCTATGGTGACCGTGCTAAGATCTTGTCGTTATCAGACTGGTATTCACCAACTGAACTAAAGTCACCAGTAGAAAGAACTGAAACTAACAGACAACTTGCAACAATCATCATCATGATGATACCTAAAGTTTTGAATTTCAATATCTATTTGGATGTACAAGGCATATCTAAACTAGGTTATTTTTCTATAGACGCAAGAGAATCTAAATTTCCTACAAACTCATCTAGAAATGATGAGAGTTTCATTATAGGCACAATTGGCACATTTTCAATAAATTGAATCTCTTCTTGGTGAAGCGTTACAATGACAGGAAGTGCAGACATATTTTCATCAGCTACATATCGTTTTACACGTTCAACCTGTTTTTTTACAATCTCATTTAATGCAGATTTACTCATAGTTTTCCAATGTTTACAATCTATCAACAGCGCAATATCCATTTTTGTTCCAACTACATCAATTTCCATTCTAGGTTTTGTTAAGATGAGATTTTTTGTTACATCAAAATCCTTTTTTTCAAGAATTAATCCAGTGATAGATTCAAAATCCCGCCAGGTGAGATATTCAGATACAGACTCCACATCAGCACCTAATTTGATTGCAAATAATGCTGTTTGAAGTCTATCATTTGGAATATCGAAATCCACAAGATCGTCATTCCAAGTACCAATCCCATTTTGTACTAGCGTGTATAGTAGTTCTTTTGCACTAATTTCATCTAATTCTGTAACAATTGAAAAATCAGTAACGCTCACTCCACCTTCAAGTATACCGTTGATTCCCTTAACAACCTGTTTTGGATTCATGTATAATTCAGTTCAATTACAATTGTATTAAAATGCTAAAATTTATCCAAGGTGAAGCATTAGTTGAAACAGTTGAAAATTTTTAAAATAATTATCATTATTTGTTTAATATCTATAATTCCACCAGCATTTGCTCAAAAAGGTACGTATGTTGATGAGATAAAGTTCATACAATATCTTGATGAAAATACAGCATTAGAAGAGGTCAAAAATGGAAATCTCGATATGTACTATTATAGAATTTCTTCAGACAGAATAGAAGATTCCGAATCTAGAGAGAAGTTGAAGGTGTTTGAATCAACTGGAGGATACTACAGTATTTTATTAAATCCTACAGACGAAGGTCCATTCAATCCCTTTTCAATTCAAGAGATACGATATGCGGTAAATTTTCTGGTTGATAGGGAATTGATTGTAAATGAATTACTAGGAGGATTTGGGACATCAATGTTTTCAAATTATGGAAGTTTTTCTGCAGAATATTTGAGAGTTTTAGATGTGATTGAGACTTTTCAGTTTAGATACAATCCATCATTTGCAGAGAAAGTGATTACAAATGAATTGACAATACGTGGAGCAGAGAAAATTGATGGAATATGGAATTATGAAAATGAACCAATAGAAATTACATTTTTTATCAGAAGTGATGATCCTGTTAGAAAAGCGATAGGGGAAATTCTATCATCAGAGTTGGAAGAAATTGGATTTAAGGTGAATAAAGAATTTGGAGATTTGAATAAGGCATATGTTGTGGTTTATGGTTCAAATCCTGCGGAACAGAAATGGAGTTTATACACTGAAGGATGGGGCAGTTCAGGTTTTACAAGATATGATTCGGTGACACTTGCCCAAATGTATTCTCCATGGTTTTCAAGCATGCCTGGAAACAATAACCCATCAAACTGGAATTATGAAAATGAAAAATTAGATGAATTGACTCAAAGAATTTACTCTGGAGAATTTAATGATAAAGATGAAAGAACCAGTATAATCAAAGAGGCAATGAAAGAAGGCGTAAATGAATCGGTTCGAATATTTCTTGCAAGTAAAATTGATCAATATGTTGTGAATCAAGAGGTAGATGGAATAATCAATGCATTAGGAGCTGGAGTTCCAAGTAGATTCACACCGATTAATGTTAGAACTGATTCAGGAACACTAGATGTAGGTGTAAAGCAAATTTATCAAGCAGCATGGAATCCTATTGGAGGATTAGGTGATACATACAGTAATCAAATTTGGCTCTCAATTACAGACCCAATTTTAACAGGACATCCATTTTCAGGAGAGATGATGCCAATACGAAGTTCATGGGAAGTAGAAACAAATGGAATTGCATCATCAGTGGATGTTCCAAATGATGCAATAAAATGGAATCCTGATTCAGAAAAATGGGATAAAGTTGGAAATGGAATTTCTGCAAAAAGTAAGATTACATATGATTTGAAATTTAATCAATGGCATCATGGCCAAGAGATGAACATGAATGACATAATCTATTCAGTGTACTTTCTGTCAGAATGGGGTTCAGAAAGAACTGAAGATGATAGAACATATGATGCTGATTTTTCCCCACAAGCATCTCAGATTTTGAATACAATGAAGGGAATTCGTGTAATTGGGGATAATACAATTGAAGTGTATACTGATTTTTGGCATTTTGATTCAGGAGAGATTGCATCATGGGGAAGTGTTTGGAGCAGTATGCCGTGGGAAATTATGGCATCAATGGAACAAATTGTAGTTGATGGAAAAAGCTCATTTTCACGTACAGAATCAATTACAAAAAATATCAATTGGCTTTCATTGATAATTCCAAATGATGCAAATCAAGTAAAGATACAATTGAATACTTTTGAGGAAAATGAACACATACCAAATGCACTAAAACAATTCAATCCACAAAATGGATTTCAGAATATCAGATATTATTCCAGTCAAGAATGGATTGATGAAAACAACCATGCAGTAATTAGTAATGGTCCATTTTATCTAGACAGATATTCACCAGATTCAAGGACGATAGTTATCAAATCATTTGATTATGGAAATTATGTTTTTGAGCAAGGAAAATGGAAGGAGTTTGAAGATGTTAAATTTCCATCAATCAACTCAGTTGAGTTTGCACAACCATATGTTTTAGGTTCAAATGAAAAAATTCTTGTTTCAACAGAAAACTCGTCAGAAATTCATTACTTTATAGTAAATTCAGAAGGTAAAATCATTCTAAATGGAACTAAAGATATAGTGAATAATATGGCAAGTATCAATTTAGATAGAAATTCAGTAAATAGTGAAGGAGTTCATACTATCAAAATTTTTGCAGCATCAGATGATGTTCTGAAACCATATGAGTACTCAAAAAGTTTCATGATAATTTCAAATGATAAAGAAATTCCAAAGGTAGAGACAATTAGTGACATAAAAGAATCAGAAGTAAATTATTGGTACGTGTTATTAGTTATTCCTATTTTTAGTATTATTGCAGTTTTAATAATTAGAAAATCAAGACTTTCTACCAATAACAAATAGTGTTCCAAATTCACGTTTCCATTTGGATTTGTTTTTGGAATCCGTGACATGTTTTGAACGAGTGGTAAAACCAATTTCTCGGAACATTTGCTTCCATTCTTTTTCAGAACGTAAATCCATTGGAATATCCATATCTTTTACCCATCTAGTAGTCAAAGTATTATCACTGTAAAAATCAGTTCCACAGTAGAATGTTCCACCTTTTTTAAGTAATTTGAATACCTTTTCTAATGCAGGCTCCATTGGTACAGAATAATATAATGATTCCATTGAAAAAATTATGTCAAATTTTTCTTTTGTATCCCACGATTCAAGTTCAGTAACAAAATAATTTTCTTTTTTAGATGAGATTTTAGATATTGCATTTTTAATCATCATCTTGCTTTTGTCAATTCCAATTGCTTTGATGCAAGATGAGTTTTCAGACATTTTTCGTACCACCCATCCATTACCACAACCAATATCAAGAAATCTAAAATTTTCTTTCAGAGATAGTTTATCTAGAAATTGGTTTACGGTGGTACCATGACCTTTTTCCATTTCTTCTGAGCGACCAGTATTTGCCCATACATCAAATAATTTTGAAGTTTTATCCATCTGAGATATTAAATTTTACTTAATTATATTCATAGCCATATTCACGTATGATCTCATTTACTTGATCTTCAGATGTTACTTTTTGATAATCATGTAAGAGATTTTCATTTAATTCCAAAAACGTATGCCCCCAATTGAATTTCTCAAGTAATGCTTGTGATAATTCTTCATTACCTAAAATGAAAGCAGCCCCTGCTATAGCCTCAACAGTGGTTAATTTGTTAATTTTTGAATAGTTTACGGGATTTCCAGCTAAAAGAGGAGGCAATTTTCTAGATACACCTACAAAGTCTTTTTGAAAAACTTCTTCCGCTAAAGCCCAGGAACAATCAATTCCTGTTATTGATGTGAAAAGTGATTTTTCCTTATTCAGTAATGTTTTTTGTGCATACGGATGTAAAAGAACTGTCTTTGATTGAGATTTTGTAATTTTTCTTGCTAGTCCAAATTTTATTAATTTGGCAGCTGTGCATTTTTTTGGATCATCTTGATAAAACATTAAGAGATTAATTTTCATATTATGAGGATTATAGAGAAGGTTTTGTGTTTTACTCTAATGCGACGTATGATACTTTGTAATAGAATCTAGATGGTTGTTCATCTTTGAGAATTTCTACATTCCAGTTATCAATATCAATTTTTGAATTAGAATCTTCAGGTACAATTGAGAATTTTTCTAATCTTACATCATCTCCGCTGTATCTAATTTTATAGTTAATATCATCAATTGTAACAATTGAATAAATTGCTCCAGGTTTTCTAGTTGATTCAGTTACTAAACAATCTGAACCCTGTCCAATTACACATTGACCACTAGAGGTAGTAATTCTAAGATTTACGTCAGATTCTTCACCTCTAGCAGATGTGAATAATGATCCTTGTATTACGCGAGGGGCGAGAGTTGAATCATCAGTGGATTTTTCAGTTAAGATAATTGGAATTTTATCATCAGCAATTCTATTGAATTTGTCAATGATTTTTTTAGAAACAGTTGTGGTTGTTTCAGGAAGAGCAGTTCCAATTACTTCTGATTCATCTACTACAAAGAACTGTTTTTCAAATTCACCAAAATGAGTATCCACAACTATTGTGTATAATCCTAAAACAGCATCAGATGGAAGTTTATAATTCCAGAAAAATCCAGGTCCGCTAACACCTTCTTGAACTCTTAGTTTTTTCTCAGTATTTCCAAATCCACACTGTTGTCCTTCAAAACAATTAATCTGAGATACATCAGGGGTATCTATCTTCACAGATACACTATCATAATAATAGATATTATTTATTTTTCCAGAAATACGAACAGAATCACCAGATACGAATTCATCTTTCTCCAAATTTACTGAAATTGAAGGAGGTAATCCTCCTTTTAGTGATGAGTCATTTATTTTAATAGAAGTTTCATCATGATAGCCAAAGTAATCTGCTTTTACTGCATAAATTCCGTCTTTGAAAACTCCAGCGCGTAACTCAAAGACAGTCGCATAATTTCCATTATCATCAGGATATGCCTTGTAACGCATATCAGTTAGAAGAAGTTTTTGTTCTTTCATTATGGCAGTTCCGTCATAACCAGTGTTACGTTTAGATTCTTCTCTATCAGTACAATCTTCTCTGTATGATTCACAGTATCCAGCATTTCCACGAATAATATTTCCGTCCTTATCTTCATAATAACTACCTCCTCCACCAGAGCCTCCACCGCCAGTATAATTTTCATCTCCATCAGGGATTGTTTGGTATGCCGAATTAGTAGAAATATTCATAGACCTAGGATATGGTATTGAGACCTCGACGTAATTCATCATTGCAGTATTGTAATTAGTACTGTAAGAATGGCCATCAGATGTTTGAGAATCAGAACTCCTATCTGCATATGTAGAAGTTAAGGATCTTGGATCTTTTGGAATTACTTTTCCAGTTACAACTAATTTATCGCCAACATTGAATTCTAAATTTTCACCGCATATCACAGATTCCATGGAAGGAGGAATTTCACCTTTTCCTATACTTTTCAAATCTTTTAAGATTTCATCAACGTGTGCACGATTACTTTTACAAATATTTAGTGTGAGAGGTTCCTGAGTTTCATTTTCAGCAATAATTTCAGACTGTGCAGATTTTATTTCAAATGAGAGAGATTCAGTAACACCAGTAATTTGATGTACAACATTTGCAGTGTAAATTCCATAATCAAATTGTAGTGGATGTAATACAATATCCATGTTATAGCCCCCTACAGAATCAGGAAATGCAGTAAATACTATAGGCGCTGTTTTTTCACCACTAATTTCTCTTGCTGCATCATTACTTTGATTATTTTTGTCAAGAACATAGTTTACAAGTGCACCAGAAGAATCAGAGAAAGTCACTTCTACAGAATTACGCATACTGTTACCAATTTCAGATTGGTGATAATCTAAAATCTTTCCAGTCAATGATAGACTAGAACCAAGCACATAACTAGACTTATCAATTTTTAGACCAAGTGGAGTTCTAACGTCAACAAATGATTCAGGATCTTCAACTACCTTGAAGTATGTTACACCATCTCCAAAATATTCAGAAACAGATACTTTGTAATCACCAAAACTACTAGCATAATTGTCATCAGAATTAGCCTCTTCAACAAGTCTAAATTCATACTCAAATGTTCCATCGCCATTCAATCTTACGGCATCTTGTAAGGTAAATGGATCAGGTGCAAGATATCTTGCATCTGCACCTATTGCAGCAGATGACAAAATACCAGTTTGAATTACCCGTAATTCCAGATCTTCGACCCAGATATCATTACTCCTACCAGTAATTTTTATGATATCTCCAACTGCATAGATTTCTTTATCAGTTGAAATTGAAATTGGTACATTTTCTTTAACATCTTCAGATAGAATAAAACTACCACTTGTACTTATGATATCTTCAGCAATATAGTAACGAGGGTTTTGAGACTTGTAAGTAGCTTCAATTGTGTATGTACCATAAACAGGGTTTACAGTTCCCATAAATAATTGAGTTGAAAATGCATAAAGTTGGCCTCCACCCTGTTGAAATACTTTTGAAAAGTTTTCATTTGGAAAAATTGTTCCTTCGAATATAATTTCCTGATTCGGATTAGTTACAATGTAATCTAACCCACCGTATTGTATTAATGAGTCAGTATTTGCAGATAGTATTACAATTTCACCAGGAATGTAAGATTCTTTATCAGTTGAAATTTCTAAATTATTTTTTTCAGATTCAGATACAGATGATTTTACGTCAGTATTTAGGGTAAAATCTAGATTTGAAATATAATCACCATAAGAAATTTTTACAGTGTAATCACCAGCGTTAAATCCTAAAACTTTTTGCAGATTTAATGTTGTTGAAAAACTTAGATCTCGGTCAGGAAATAGTGCCAGATTTTTGAAATAAGATGGACCTTTTATGTTGATTTTAACCATTTCAGGAGTCGATAAAGAAGTATACAATTCTTCAGATATAGTTCCAGAAATTGTTACAGTTTCAGTAAACACATATTCAGTATTACCAAGAGTTGAAAAAAGAGAGAAAGTTTTTTCTTCAATATCAACAATTTTTCCGTTAGATGATTTTGGTGTCATTCGTTTTAATTCCCAATCAGAAACAGAGTTTGTATCAAACCCATCAGTAGATCTTTGCCAGGAATTACCATCATCTTCTAAATCTTTCATTAGAGGAGTTTCATCAATTAGATTTCCAGTTGCATCACGAAGTGCGATAGTTTCACCAAAGTCTTTAAACCAAAAATTAACATGTGTGAAAGCTAGAAATGAGTTTGCTTCAATAATTGTATTATTAGGAATTTCATATGTCTTCCAAGTTGAAGATGGGATTATCGACCATCCACTAACATCAATTTCTTTTGCCGAAGGATTGTAAAGTTCAACAAATTCAGAGTTGTCTGAACCAGCAGAATTAATTTCAACTTCGTTAATTACAATTTCAGACTCAAAGGAACTTTGTGAAAGTCCAGGAGTTATAGTACCACCTAACAATAAAATCGCCATTAGGCCAAATAATAGAGGATTTTTCAAGTGCATATACTACTCATATTCCTATTTTTAACAATAATAGAATCAAATTGAGAAAAAGTTGATCCGTTTGTCAAAGTCTTATGTGTTTTTGAGAGCAATACAGGAAATTAGGCATGAATTGCTATAAACTACTCGTAGAAATCATACATTTCCAAATTTCGTTCTATCACATATTGGACATTTTTTATTCTCAATCTTTGAACCACATTTTACACATAAGCCTTCACCTACAGACTCTTCAATCATCTTTTTCCTACGACCCACAAAAATTCGAATTCCAAAATAAATTGCTAATGAAATAATAATTGCGTAGATTGGAGGAAGACCAACCCCCATTAGACCAATTAGAAAAAATAAAATTCCAATAATTAATAAAAAATCTTTTCTTTTTAGTGCCAAGTAATTTGATATTCAATGTTATTGATAAAAAGATAATGCCAAACTCAGATAATAGATTATTTCATTCAATTTCCATACTCTAACTCTTCTTCATCGTTCAGCGAATAATATGATAATTCTTTGTATAAATATGTAAAATGGGAGCGGCGAGATTTGAACGCGCGACCTCTGCGTCCCAAACGCAGAATCATACCAAGCTAGACCACGCTCCCAGCGAACAAAAACAATTGCCCAATTTAAACAATAGAATCTTAACTGAGTAAATCAGAGATAGCGCATGGCACTTGATGATTATATTAAAGCAGGAAAAATTGCAGGAGAAGTTAGAGAAAATGTTAGAAAGACAGATTGGGTAGGAAAAACAGTATACGAAATTTGTGAACATGTTGAAGGGGAAATCAAAAAGCGAGGAGCGAAGTGTGCATTTCCTGTAAATACCAGTATTAATGAAGTTGCAGCACATTATACAGCAGAACCAAATGATGAGATAGTAATTACAGATAATGATCTTGTAAAAATTGATCTTGGTGCACAGATCGATGGATACATTGCAGATACTGCAGTAACAGTATGCTATAATCCAGAATTTGATACACTTGTTCAGGGTGCAGAATCTGCATTAAAGAACGCAATGTCAATGATGAAAACAGGAATCAAGTCAAGTGATGTTGGAAGAACAATAGAAAAAACTATCAAAGATTTAGGATTAATTCCAATTGCAAATCTCAGCGGGCATTCTTTGGAACAATATACAATTCATGCAGGGAAATCAGTGCCAAACATTTGGTCAATTGGTTCTTTTAATTTCCCTAGTGAGCAAGCGTTTGCATGTGAACCTTTTGTGACAACAGGAGACGGGTTAGGATTTGTTCATGAAGGAAAAGTAAAAAACATTTTTGCATTAGCATCAAGGAAAAAAACTAAAGACAAAGAAGCAGATGAAATGTTAGATTACATATGGAGTAATTTCAATATGTTGCCATTTGCACTAAGATGGTTACTTGGAAAATGGGAAGAAAAGGATGGTAGAAGAATTTTAGAAATTTTGATCAAGAAAAAGGCAGTTCACGCATATCCAGTATTGGTAGAAGGAAATGGTCAAAGAGTTGCTCAAGCAGAACATACATTTATTCCAAATGAGAACGGAGTGATGATAACAACTAATCCATAATTACGCCAAAAATTTTTGTAATTAACATTTTACCGTCACATTCAGAACAATCTTCAGAAGTGGAAAAAACAACATCCCCATTAGAAAATTTTCTTTTCTTTATGAATTTACACGAATTACATTCCATAGAAGTATAACATGTAGAAATTATATTTTTTGATTTACTCATTGTGATACACCAATTGTATTTCCAACACCAATCACTAGAACTGATTGTCCAGAAGAAGTATTTTCTCTAATCATTTCATGAAGTTCATCTTTGACGGTTTTTGCACTGTCTGCAATGTCTTCAGTCATTAGAGTAATTGCTTCATGAATTGATTGTTTTACAACAAGTGCTAGAATTGGAATTTGATTATTAGTAGCAATTTCTTCAATTTTAAATCGTTCAGTTCCAATACCACCAATTGCCGCACCGAATCCTTTAGCTATAGATGCAGAATCCTCACCTTCAAGTTTCAATGATGCGTCAATCATAATTATCAAATCAGGTTTTTTGATTGAGATTATCTTTTCGAGTCCATCACCAGGGCGGCCAACAGTTGCGTTTGGACCTTCAGCTTTTAATAAAAATAAATCTCTATCTTCAAAAGTTGTTTTTGACCAAACCGTTTCAAATGCAGCAGGTTCTTTTACAGTACCCAGCATCATTTCTCCAACTATCATTGGTCCAATACCATCGCCAATTGGCTGACCGTTTTTTATTGCAGGCATTGCATCTTTTAATGCAACAGCCTCTTCCATAATGAAAGGAATCATCATTTGTAATGGTAAAATCAATGGGAAGTTTTTTTGTTTTTTTGCAGTAAGATAGAGATGACGCGTGTATTTATGAAATAATTGCAAAGTTGTAACTATCTCCAATAAATTTTGAAGTTTGGATAATTCTACAGATGATAAATCAGAGAACATTGTATTAATTTGTAATCTAATAAAATCTTCCCGTGAACGAACTAGATGATTAATTTTTAAAATAATTCCATTTGGATCCATATCAACAGGCATAATTGTGAAATAATCGAAAAAACTATCTAATTTTTTTGATGGATCAGATTTGTAAGTAAGATTATTTTTTACATAAGTTAGAAAATCTTTTTTTGTAGATGTAGTATATTCGTCTAGTTTTCCAATATCTTTTTTAATTTCATTTGATGAGATTATCAGTTGGATTCGTTGTCCATAAAAAACAAAGATTATGACAGGTAGTATCCATATCAACATCATTACTGTGTCAATATCTTCACCAACCCATGCTAAAAATTCATCAAGATTATAACCAAAAATTTCCAATAATCAATTACTTTAATTTTGTAATTTAATCATATCCATACAATTGAGAGAGAAAACGTGTAATTTCACGAGTATTTTTATTAATGATATTTTCTACATTGTGATATGCCACAGACAAAACCAATCATCAGTATTGAAAATGTGGTGGCTTCAGCTACAGTAGACCAAAAAATGGATCTTAATGAGATTACAAAAAAATTTCCAGATGTAGAATATCATCCAGACCAATTTCCAGGATTAGTATTCAGGATCAAAAGTCCAAAAACAGCTACACTAATTTTTACTTCAGGAAAAATGGTATGCACAGGTGCAAAATCAGAACAAATGTCAAAAA
>JAOMEP010000005.1 GCA_028345965.1 Candidatus Nitrosopelagicus sp. | reverse complement strand
CTTTGATTTTTCCTTTACCCATCCAATAGAATCCCTCTTCTAATTCAGCACGAGTTCCTTGCGTTGAACCTAAAATATTGATTCCCTTAAAGAAGATTTGTCGTAAATCTGCTGGCACATCATAACCAGTTGTTGCACCGGTGGTTACCATTGTTGCACCATATTTCAGTAGAGTTAGTTCTTTATTGAAATGTGAGCCACCAATATGTTCAAAAATTACGTCAAGTCCTGGGGCTTCACCTTTCTTTTTTGCCAATTCTTTTGAAATTTTGAAAACTTCTTTGTTCCAGTCTTCCTTTCGGTGGTCTACTGCGTAATCAGCACCAAGTTCTTTTAGTTTTTCTAATTTTTCTGGACTTGCAGTTGCAATTACAGTGCAACCATATAATTTTGCAATTTGAATTCCAAAAATACCGACACCAGAACTGCCGCCCATCACAAGAACAATTTGTCCTGGTTTGATCTTAGCTCTTCCAATCAGCATATGCCAAGATGTCAAAAGTGTCATGGATGCAGCAGCAGCTTCTTCATAAGAAATTGAATCAGGAATTTTTAAAACATTAATTTCTGGTAGATGTGCAATTTCACAGTATCCACCCCAAAGAGGACCTGTTTGAAATCCCCAGATTATTCTTTTTTTACAATCAAATTCTCTTCCAGAAGTACATCTGGAACAAACACGACAAGACATGTTTCCATGTGAAACAACTCTATCACCAACTTTGATATTTTTTACATCTTCACCAACTGCAATTACTTCTCCAGCTGCATCAGTTCCAGAGATATGCGGTAAAGGAACTGCCAAAGGTTTACCTCTCATTCCCCAAATATCATCATAGTTTAATGCAGCAGCTTTCACACGAAATAATACTTCATTTGGTTTTGGAACAGGGTCAGGAACTTCTTTTAGTTTTAAAATTGATGCAAAATCATTATTTTCTGCATATTTTTCATAAACTAAAGCTTTCATTTTGTTAGTAATTGTCTAGAGAGATTTTATCAAGTTTTGGAATTTTTGCGATTTCAAATCCTTCTTTTCTCTTGTCAAAGGGTCTAGTTGCATCAATTCCAAGTTTAGCAGTTTTGAGTTTTTTCTGATTACTGGAAGGATCCAAACTGGAACCGCGTACATTTTTTATTAATACCATATCTTTGTCAGCCTGAAATCGTGTTGCCATTGCATATTCAACCTGTTCAGAGTTTGAAGGTTCAATATCATCATCCACTATAGTAACCATTTTCAAAGAGCGGTGAGATGCAAAAATTTCATTAATTATTTTTTTAACATTAGTTGAAGGTTTTTTTGAAATTTGGGCTACAGCATGAAGCCAGTGTGAACCTCCATTAGATAGTACCACTTGGTTAGTTGAAGGGAATTTTTTCTTTATTATTCCATTAAGTTTTGATTCTATTGGCATTCCCATTAACAAATGATGTTCGCCGTATCCAGAGAGTATATCATGAAAAATTGGATTATTTCTATAATACAATTTTTCTAGTTCAAAGAGTGGTTGGTCTCTAGGATGATCATATGTACGTAACATTTCAACCATCCATTCTTTGTCTGTTTTATCTTGGAGAATCTTACCTTCCATAACAATTTCTGTTCCAGAAGGAACATGCATTCCAGTGTATGGACATTTTGTTAATGTCAATTTGTTTCCCAACAAGGAATTGGCGATATGCAATTCATCTTTTCCCCAATCAGCTTGATAAGCACCTGCAATTGATATCGCAGGATGAACACCAACAGTAATTGCAACTTTAAGATCTTCACCGTGCTCTTTTGCATTCATGAAATTTCGATGAGAATGACGTCCTTCAACCATTCTAATCGAGAAATGTGTTTTATCTATAGGCATTAATCGATGAAATGAGGAATTTTGAGTTTTGAATTCATGATTTTGAGAGTAAACTATAGCAGATGTAATAAATGGCCCAGATTCTTTTTCAAAATGTGTAACAATAGGAAGTTCAGAGAGATTTTTTGAGGCATTTTCAAAAAATTTACCTTTGTGTGTTATTTTTGGTTTTTTTGCTTTTTTAATTGAGGAATAAATGGATTCATGGATTTTATTTTCTTTAGAGTTTACTGCTAATGCAAATCGCTTTCTTGTACCAACTAGATTACTGACCAAATTGAAATTATTTTGTTTTATATTTTCAAAAAGTAAGGCAGAATTTCCATCGGCTTTTGCTGTAATTCCAGCAATTTCAAATTTAGTTGAAACCTTTTTTTTGATAATTTTGATTTCTTTTGATTTTTTTAGTTTAGAAATGTATTCTCGTAAATCTCCAGTCATTCTTTAATTTCTCCAATTATTTCATGCATTAATTGCTTTGTGGTTTCATTATCTAATGGTTTTTCAAAATTTCCAGTAACAACACAAATTCCTTTTAAAAAAGATGAAATTTTTTCAGCAAGTAGTTTTAAAAAAAGTTCTTCAGATTTGGTTGGAATAATGACAGATGTGGAAGGTACAGGACCTGAGCTAATAGAGATTAGCATCGGACCGATTTTTAGTGAATTTTCAGAAATAGAGAGAATTAAACCATTTTCAAAGTTTAGCATATTCACTAGGAAAGTACGATTATCGTAAACAACTGTCTTTGTATTACAACCAATTTCCACAACAAGACTTTTTCAATTATGCCTTTATTGCTATCGGTTCAGACTTTGCTTCAAATGCTTCTTTGACTAGATCTCTTGCCTTTTTGATGGTTATGTGTTCTTCAGATTTTCTGAGTTCTTCAACGGTCTTTGTCTTTGTCCATCCTTCAGAGACAGCAGTTTCTAATGTTGTTTTAACAAAATCAGATGATGATGCTGCAACTTTAACAGGAGTTTCAACTGGTGCATTCTTTGTATCAAATGCTTCTTTGGTTAATTCTCTTGCCTTTTTGATGGTCATGCGTTCTTCAGATTTTCTGAGTTCTTCAACGGTCTTTGTCTTTGTCCATCCTTCAGAGACAGCAGTTTCTAATGTTGTTTTAACAAAATCAGATGATGATGCTGAAACTGTAGCCACTTGTGCTACCTCAATAGTTTGAGATTTGGCAGATGCTGCGTCAGCTTCAACTCGTGCTCGAAGTTTAGCCTTGTACTTCAAATTACGTGGTTTAGTTCTTAATCGGTAACCGCAACATGGGCACCAAAGTCCTTCCCAATTAATGAAGATTTCACAGATTTGACATCGTCTTTGACCAGATGCATAACGTCCAGTTCCCACTGGTTTTTGTGCTTTGTATCTAGAACAGATTCCTTTACATGTCATTTTGTTTGCATATAGTATAGAATTTACAACTATATAAAACGGATCGCGTGATTTTTTACAAAAAAATCAATTTTTTATGTAAAATTTTTATTGATTTATATTTAAAAACTGATCAATTTCAAAAAAAACGAAATTAAATATAAATATCTTTGTGTTTTCGGACTTTGTACTAACCGGTTATAGAAAGTGGTAAAATTGATTTTGGAATTCCACTTCGTTGTGAAATGAATTGCGCAGATAACATATCCCGTTTTCCACGTTGATTATGATTTTTAATTTTAAGTGTAGTACTTGATTCGTCAACAAATTCAATTTCAAACTTTGAACAAAATTGTAAGTTTAACATTTGAAGGATTTTGTTTGCAGTTTTCATATCACCATTTCCAATTTTTACAATTTTTCTGGCTGCAGGTAATTCTGCTAAAATGGAAATCAAATAATGAATTAATTTATCAAGTGAAACAAAGAATGCTCTAGCGATTTCATTTTCTAAATATGTTACAGAAACACCAATTCTCTGACCAGGATCAATTCCCAAAACTAATTTGCTTGAATTAGTTGATGAGTTGAGCATTTTTGTTATAATTCCCTTAACAACAATTGGATCTTTGTTAATAATTTCATCAAATAACATTGGTATTGAGATTTGTTTTGGAGCCTCTTTTTCGGTGGTGACTACCAAATCACCATCAAAATCATTAATTTCACTAGGTAATATTGAATCAAATGGGATAGATAATTCCTTGAAAATTTTGGATAGTTTGAAATAGGGTTTTCCATACTCCGTGGCTATTCCAATTTTTGCATTTTCTATACGTGTAATACCTTGTGTATTACTTCAACAAATTTAGTACTTTTGGGCGTAAATTTGCTACATAAGTTGTCAAAAATGTCTTAAAATTTAGGATTTTAGAATTGTGGATACTGCATCATTTACTGCAGAATCAAAGTTAGAGTCAATTTTTTGCTGAATTTCAGCAACTTTAGACTCACCATCTTGGGTGATTTTTTGAGATTCTGATTCGGCGTTAGATTTAGAGTTGGAAATCATAGATTCTGCTTCAGAAGTAGCCATTTTTCTAGTCTGTTCTAGAAGTGAGTCAATCTCTTTTTGGGCAGTGGAATTTAGTGATTTTTTCATATCAGCTAAACTAAGATTTACAGAGTCAATATCAGATTCTAGCTCAGATAACGAATTGATAATTCCATCGACTTTTTGACTCATTTTGATTTAAACCTCTCACGCCATTATTAAAATCTTCAATTTGTAGTTAAAAGTAAAATTGCTCTTGCTAGATCGCCTTCAGCCTCAGCCAAAGCATTTTTGGCTGCTTCTTCATCCACATTTGCTTGCTGCGCAACTAGTGAAATATCATCATCACTGAAAATTTGAACCTCTAACTCTTTTTCCTCTATATTTTCAGCAACTACTTGAAATATCGAGTTATCCTTTGCCTTCATCTCTGTAACGGATGGCTTGCTGATTATGATCTCTTTTTTATCGGTCTTGATTATTACTTCTTGGACATTTTGAATCTCTTCCATATCAAGACCCATCTTATCCATCATTCTACGCATTTCGCGATTTCCGCCACGTCCACCCATCATTATACTTGATCTCCATCAGTCTGAGATTTTAAACTATCCCGAACTCTAATTGCCATACCTCTAGATTGAGATGTTATCATATTTGAAGAAAGAATGGATTTTCCAACAGCAATTATCTGTTTTTTGAAAAATATAGGCACGTCTGAGCCGATTTCTATCTTAGATCCACATCGTTTCACATGTTGGCAAAAAACTGATTTTCCCTGCTCAACAAATGGTTTTGAATCAGCATCAACTTCTATACAATAATCATTTGTGAATTTCTTATTTTTTGAAAAGAGTTCAGCACAGTAAATTGACATTGCAATTCCACCATCTGTGCGAGGAGTAAATAGCAATAAACCATTATGATAAACTGCTCTAATTCTTCCGGTCTTTTTTGACATTTTGAAATCAATATCCTTTGGAATATTCTTTGATACTCCACTACCAAATAATGCATCAACTGAATGTGAGATTTTTTCAAATGGGTCCATAGTTCTTGAGAATAATTTCGTAAATATTAGTCTGAGTGAAAAATGATACAAAAAGTATGATTTTGTGAGGGAAAAATTATGGAAAATGATACTAGTTTTTGACTAAAACACATAGATCGCCCAAAAAACCATATATTTATTAATTCTATATAGTAATCCGCGTTATGGCAGATAGAGACCAAATTAGAAAAATCCAGTTTACAGGAAAATCATCATACATCGTATCGTTACCAAAAGATTGGATTAAAGACCAAGGTCTAAAACAAGGCGACCAAGTTACAGTTGGAAGAAATGGGAGCACCATACTAGAAGTAAAGCCGGTCAGTTTTGGAAAATCTTCAGTAGATGAATCATCTAATCTTGTAATTTCACCAGAAGATGACAAATCTACAATAGTTAGAAAATTAATCGCATTATACTTTCTAAACTCTAAAACAATCAATGTTAAACCAAAAGTAGGAACAAGGATATCTCCAACTCATAGAATTGCAATCAGAAATGCTGTAAAAAAAGTCTTAATGGGTTCTGAGATTACAGCAGATTCTACAGATGGAATAACGGTTCAGGTATTGATCAATTTAGTAGAATTATCAGTTGATGGTGCTTTCAAAAGAATGCTGTCTATGGCAAAATCCATGCAAACAGATGCTTTACTATCTCTAAAAGAAAACAATGATGAACTAGCACAAGAAGTCATCAACTCTGATGATGATGTTGATAGATTTGGTTTCTATATAATTAGACAATTAACAATAGCAATTGAAAATCAACACATGCTTGAAGAAATGGGGTTTAAAAATTCAAGAGATTGTTTAGGATATCGGGTCATTGTGAAAAATATAGAAAGAATTGGAGATCACGCAGTTACGCTAGCCCAAGATGCCATAGATATCAAAAAACCAATCAAAGGTAAGATAATGACCAGTATTGAAAAAATGAACAATTTTGCACTAACAGCAATAGACAATACATGTTTGGCCTTATTCAAAAATGACTATCTAGAGGCAGAAAATGCAATTAGTGAATCAAGTAAGATCAAAAAATATGAAGATGACGTCCTAAAAACCCTAGAGCAATCAAAGAACTCCGAAGAGGTTTTTAGAGTTAGGCGAATTGCTGAAAATATAAGAAGAATTGCCGAATATGCAAGTGATATTGGCGAAATTGTTCTAAACATGAATATTGAGAAAGTAACCAAGAAAAACTAGAGATAATTTTGAAATCGTGTATTTTAATCACATATGTGAATGAAAATATCAGTTCTGAGGCAAAATCCCTGTGTGAGGCAGCCCAATACAACGTACTGTATACGATAAAAGTAGAAAATTTACAAAAAAGAAAATATGGAATTACCGAATCAAAAATCGAAGAATTAGAAGAAAAAATAGAGAAATTAAAACCAGACGTTATAGTATTTGATGAACTTTTGAAACCTAACCAGAATTATAGCCTTGCTGGAAAATTAAAGTTAGAAATTGTAGATAGAGAATCATTAATTCTAGAAATTTTTGAAAGTAGAGCAAGTAGTGCAGAATCAAAGTTGCAAGTAAAGTTAGCACAGTTACGATATGAAAGAGCAAGAGCAAAAGAACGAGTTAGATTGGCAAAAGGTGGTGAACAGCCAGGTTTTATGGGAATCGGCAAGTATGACATTGATGCATATTACGATGACATAAAAAATAGAGGCAAAGTGATTAAAGGAAAATTAGAAAAAGCAGGAAAGCAAAGAGCATTACACAGACAAGGAAGAGACAGATTAGGATTTAAAACAATTTCATTAGCAGGTTATACATCTGCAGGAAAAACAACTCTATTCAATAATGTAACTGGAGAAACAAAAGAGAGAAGTGAATCACTATTTACAACACTAACAACTACAACTAGACGATTAAAGCTTGGAAGAGAAATTTCATTAATTACAGATACTGTAGGTTTTATCAGTAAATTACCTGCATACATGATTGATGCATTCAAATCAACATTAGAAGAGTTGCTTTTTACAGACATCATCTTGCTAGTAATAGATTCACTAGATGATGATGAATTAATGAAAAAGAAATTTTCTACTTGTTACAAAACACTGGTTGAGTTAGGAGTAGAAAGGAAAAATATGATTTTTCTATTTAACAAATCAGAAACAATAGATGATAAAAAAATATTACATATTATGAATAATTTAAAAATTGATGAGATTGAAAATTGTTTAGACATATCAGCGCTGACAGGAAAAAATTTGATTGAACTAAAACAACTATTACAAGAAAGATTTTATGGAAAAACTGAATAAAATGAAGATTGAAGTTTTAAGAATTGGACAGCGAGTTATACGTGATGACAGAGTGACAACTCATGTCGCACTAGTAGCAAGAGCATTTGGAGCATCCAAAATTTACATGAATGAAGTTGATCCTGAGATTGAAAATACAATTAAGAGAATGAATAAGACGTGGGGAGGAGATTTTGAGGTAGAGTTTTTTGAGGATTGGAAAAAGGTTCTAAACTCAAAGATCAAAGAATACAAAATTGTTCATTTGACGATGTATGGAGAGAAAATTGATGATGTTGCTAAAGAGATTAGAAAAAATCAAAAAATTTTGATTGTCGTGGGAGCAGAAAAGGTACCTAGAACAATTTATGAAAAATCTGATTATAACGTATCAGTTTCAAATCAACCACATTCAGAAATTAGCGCATTGGGAATTGTCTTAGATCGTCTTCATAAAGGAAAGCAATTTGATATGAAATTCGATAATTCTGTGAGGAAAATTATTCCTACTAAAAAAGGAAAAAAAGTAATTTAAAATCATACAAAAAAATAAAATTATTCAATTTAAGAAAAAATATATTGTAATGAAAGTTTTTTCACTTATTTTTTTTAATCTAAAAAAATATTATTTTGAATGAGAAGTGTAAAAACATACTAAAGATTATAAACATGATGAAATTAAATTCATGTCATGCTAGATGAATTTTTTATTGAAAGTTTTTTTCTGTTAAAAACATCTGGTTACATTGATCCAGGTAGTGCTAGTGCAGTTTTTGCAATAATAATTGGAGCAATAGCAGGTGCAGGAATGACTTTGAAACTGTATTGGTTTAAAATTAAGGAAAAAATATCAAGAAGATCATAATTACATTATATTGGTATGAAATTAAATTTTAATTTTGGAAAAGAGTGGAAGGAACTAAAAAAATTTGAAAAATTACCTATGGAAGAAAAATCTATAGTATTTTATGCAGAAAATATTGCATCTATGAATCATTTTCAGAATTTAATTACCAAATTAACAAAAGAAAAAAAACTTCAAATTTGTTACGTTACATCAGTAGAAAATGATCCAATTTTAAACAAGAATGATAAAAATATAAAAACATTTTATATTGGAGATGGAGTAACTCGAACAAAATTTTTTCTTACACTAAAAGCAAAAATCTTGATAATGGATATGCCAGATTTAGATACATTTCATATTAAAAGATCTAAAGTTTATCCAGTTCATTATATTTACATATTCCATTCAATGTTTAGTACTCATTCATATCTTAGAAAAGATGCACTTGATAATTATAATACAATTTTTTGTGTAGGACCTCACCACATAAATGAAATTAGAATGACAGAAAAAGAATATAATTTAGAACCAAAACAACTTGTGGAATATGGATTTGGCAGATTAGATACATTATTGGAGAAAAAACAAGAATTTACTCATGAAAGAAATAATGAAAAATTGATTTTGATAACCCCTTCATATGGAAAAGATAATCTTCTTGAAAAATGTGGAATAGAATTGATTTCAAAATTATTAGAAAACGGATATAAAATTTTTTTACGACCACACTTTAGAATAATTAGAGATTCACCAGAATTAATCAACTCAATTAAAAATAAATTTTTAGAAAATTCGAATTTTATTTTTCATGAAGGGGTAATTCCTTTTGAAAAATTTCAGAATTCAAAGTGTTTAATTTCAGATTGGTCAGGAATATCATTTGAGTATGCTTTTACTCATGAAAAACCAATTATTTTCATTGATGTACCAAAAAAAGAGTTTAATCCAGAAGCTACAAAATTTTTAGATATACCTATTGAAATTACAACAAGAGAAAAAATTGGAAAGGTTGTTTCTCCAAATGATATTAAACAAATTGCTGAAATTTTGGAAAAAATAATTTATGAAAAAGGAAAATATCAAGAACAAATAAAAGATGTACGAGAAAATATAGTATTTAATTTAGGTAATTCTTCTGATATTGGAATTGAAAATATATTGAATATACTTCAAATTAATGAAAAATAGAATTATTCTTTAATAACATAATTAGTCACATCATCAATAGAAAATGGCTTTTCAAATGTATGCCAGTACAGTTTATTTTCTAATATATCGTAATTACTACCAAAATATACATTAAAAATAGTTCTAAATGTATTAACTAAGGTTCGATCGTCTTTCAATTGTATTCTTTTATCACTATCAGGAAAATAAATAGCATCAAAATTTCTTAATCTTTGATACACATCTTTTTCCGAGGGATTTTCCCAATCCATACCCCACGCCGTTCCATGATCACCTTGAATGATAATTATTGAAAAAGGATCATTTTCAAGAATTTGATCTACTAATTGAATAGTTTTTTTATTTGCAAATTGAAGTTGTTGAATATATTGTTGTCTTGGTTCCCAACCACTTTCACGAAACTCAGGATTATCAGTTATTAGTAAAGGATTTCCAGGAGTTATTTCTTCACCATTTGGACCAAAAATCCATGGCGGATGTGGCAGCATTATGTGTGCCCAGACAAAAGTAGGTTCAGAAAAAAGTTTTCCAGATTCTGAAAATTTGTCTAATGCACATACTGTTACTTGTCGTAATTCAGCCTCAGCCCATCTTTCAACAAAATAACCAACTATTGAAGTTCTAGCTATAACATCAACTAATCTATTATCCAAAACGAAAGGTGTTCTATGACAAACTGACTCATCTGCTAACGGAAGATCATGAGCATGTAATGCAAATGTGTTAAAATTAATTATTTTATAATTCATTTCTTTAAAATTTTTCATTACCATATTATTTGGATATAATCCATTATTTTTTTCATTCATAGGTTGATAATTTCTTACTTCAGAACCCATTTCATCAGATAAAAAATTGAGATAATTCATATTCATTATTGCAGGGATTGACATTATACTCAGAGGATAGTTTGCTAAACTTTCTTTTGCAACATGAAATCCTTTTTCCTCTAAATAGTTAATGAATTCACTATTATCAAATTCATGGAATTCTGTTAATGCATCATGACGAGCATATTCATCCAAAATTAGATAATAAACATTCGGCAATTGTTGATCTTGAGATATTGAAAAATCATGCGGTTCAAAATATTTTGAAAAATCAGTGGTCTCATAAAACAATCCCTGAATTGCACAATCTTCACAGCTCGTTATTTCGGCAGCCACAAAACCAACATTGGAAATTGCTACTAGTATAAACACTATTGATATAACATTTAGAATTGATGTAGCATTATCAAAAATTCTTTTTGCTCTTATAACAAAATAAATTCCTGCAATTAATGATAATCCAAAGATTGGGATAAGATAGCGATTTCTTCCTAAATCAAACCCATCAAGAGAGATTTCAGTTAATAAATAGTAGATATGACCATATGAAAATAAAAATATAAGAAGAATTGTTACAATCAAGGCAGATTTGTATGGGTTTTTAAGAATTAATTTGATCAAATAAAATAATCCTATTGAAAATCCAACTAGTAAAATTAATGGAAAAAATACATCTTCAATTTGAACTCGCCCAATATTTTGAGAATACAATATGACTACAGGAAAAATTGCAACAAGAAAAGGATGAAAAATTTTTACTCTTTTTTTAGATAATTGTGTGGTATTCATCCCTTTACTTTCCAAATTTTTCTTTATAATTCATTATAATCAATTTTAAAAATTAAGTTTTGTTTACTATGAAATCTCCAATAGATAAAATATCGAAATCAGTTCTAAGAAAACAATTTACAGCTTCTTTCGGAGTACATACAATTGGTTCATTTTCATTAAATGACGTATTTAATAAAACAGGAACGCCTGTAATTTTTTCAAATTCATGAATAAGATTCCAATATTTGGGGTTAACTTTTGAGTTAACAGTATGAACTCTAGCAGTATTATCAGCGTGAGTAACAGCAGGAATAATATTTCTTTTTTCTTCCTTTACTTCTCCTGAAAGAATCATGTATGGTGATTTAAGATTATTTGGCATTTCAAAAAAATCAGAAACACGTTCTTCTAGAATAGACGGCGCAAATGGTCTGAAATATTCACGTCTCTTCACACGTTCATTAAGTCTATCTTTCATTTCTGCTTTTAGTGGACTAACAGTAATACTTCTATTACCTAACGCTCTTGGACCAGCTTCCATTCTTCCTTGAAACCAACCAACAATTTTTTCATTTGCAATTTGTTGTGCTGTTTCAAATGCAATATTATCAGATTTATGATAATTTAATTTTGTTTCATTCAAAATAGTTTCAATTTCATCATTATCATATTCAGGGCCCCAATACGCATGATCAAATTGAAAAGTTCTATCATTTTTTAGCTTATAATTATAAAAATATAATGCACTACCAAATGATGTTCCAGCATCGTGTGCAATTGGTTGAATGAATATATTCTTGAAAGGTGTTTTTCTAATTATTTCTCGATTCATCAAAACATTTAATGCGACACCGCCAGCAAGACAAAGATTTGAAACATTTGTTTTTTTGTATAGAAAATTTGCTAAGTGTATTCCAATTTTTTCAATAAGCCTTTGTAGACCAAATGCAATATCAAAATGTCTTTGATCATATTCAGAATTTGGTTTTCGTTTTTCTCCGAACTCTTTAATAAAATTATCACTTATCCATTTACTAGAACCATGCGTATGAAAATTAAAATAATCAAGATTTAGGTGAAACTGTCCATTTGGTTGTAAATTTACCAATTTAGAAAATTTCTCAACAAACGTATCTTTTCCATATGCAGACATTCCCATTACTTTCCATTCATCAAAAAAAGGTTTGAATCCCAAAAAATCAGTTATAGCAGCATAAAGATGCCCTAAAGAATGTGGTACTTTAGTTTCAGATATTTTTTCGATACTATTTTTTTCTCCATAATACATACTAGTTGAAATTGATTCTCCTCTACCATCAAGTATCAATATAGCCGATTTCTCAAACTCTGAAACAAAAAATGAGCTTGCAACATGAGCCAGATGATGTTCAATAAATTCAATATGAGGAGTATGTGATAGATTAAATTCTCTTTGTAAAGCTTTGCCAATATTTTTCATTGCCTTGATTCTTTGCATAGAATTCATTTCACCACCTCCAGATGATGCAGTAAGCGTATTCAAAGTAGAAGGAAAATAACGAATAAAATGATTAAGATTTCCAGAGATTTCTTTTTTAGGTTCCCAAAAAAATGTGAAATGATCTATATCAGTAATAGAAATTTTTTCCATTTCTAGACATTTTTTTATTGATAATACAGGAAATTTCCAAGTATGTTTTTCACGATTAAGACGTTCTTCTTCTATGATAGATTTTATCTCACCATCTTTAATCAATGAACATGATGATTCATGAGCATAACCTGACAATCCGAGTATATACATAAATCAACACTTTAGAATTTGTTCAGATTCATTATGTTTTATATCATCATTTAGATTTTGTTCAAAAAGTTTTTCATGATGGTATTTGTAATTTTTTGAACCTCTTCCATACCAGATTGCTCTAAATCCCCATTCAATTGGTTCATTTTCTAAAACTAAATTTTTATAATAATATGATTTTGAAACTGATTTCAAGTTTTGTTCAGTAGTGAAATAGTCTTTCCAATTGTGAGAAAATGTTTCAGATTTCATTTCTTCAGAAGATCTAGTAGTAATCAAGAATGTCTGAAATTTTACTAAATCATTTAAGAGTTCATCATGGATATCATAGTCAAATTTCTTTTGAAGAAATTCCAAGAATGCTTTTGTTTCTTGAAGTAATTCATTTTTGTCAAGTGTAAATCTTAACCATGTAACCTCTTCAATTGGCCAATAGATATCACCAAATTGAGGATCATGATAATTCCAACCCTTACCAGAATAACCATCATCAATGTATTTTACAACTTTTTCATATTCTTCAGAAAACATAGATTGATTTGTTCTACAATATTCCAAGAATGTTTCATAAAATTCCATATAAGACAAATCATTATTGATTTTATAGAATTTTGAAACATACTCAAATATACCCAGACTGTGAAAAGTTTGAATTAGCCAAGAGTATAGATAAATTTCTTTTAGTGTATCAGTAGAATATGATTTTGTACTAACTGCAATATCCTCGTATTCTGGCATTCCTCTGTTGTGTATTGATGAATGAGCTAAGTAAATTGGAGAACGTTCTGTTTTGATTTCATGTAATTTTCTATAGATAGGTTCATTCATCGGAGCATTAGGAAATATACCACAATTATAGATATAGATGGAACCAATTTTGGTATCACGTGCTAATGTTTCAAGACCTCTTTTCCAACTTTCTAATGTTTCCCCAGGCATACCCATTATCAATTCAGTATATGTAGGAATTCCATTATCACGAAAAGTTTGAGTTAATGCAGAGAATTGATCAAATTTGATATTATCACGTTTTACAATTTCCAAAGTTGTTTCATCAAGTGATTGCAATGCCAAAGTTACCGCACGTAATAGTCCACCTTCTTGTAATTGTTTTGCGATTGGGATAATTTTTTCTGATGAAAATTTTGCCCATGCAGGTCTAAGACGTTCAGGAAATCCTTTTTTTAGTGCTTCATCTTTAAATTTTTCAGCTAATTTGAAATCTCTTTTCTGAAAGATTCCAAAATTTGCATCACAACAATCAACATATGGAATTTTATTATCTGCAAACCATTCTATCTCTTTAAAGAGAACATCTTCTGACCATTTAGTCATTCTTGCGTTTGTTAAACTTCCCCAATCACAGAATGTACATTGATAAGGACACCCACGATTTGTTTCCCAAGAAGCAAGAAAATTCACATTAGGTACTTTTTCTACCAAGTCCCATACAACATTTGTAAGATATGGAGATGCTAATGTATCAAGTTCTTTTATTCTATCTTCAGGTTCATTTTTGAAGTCTTTAGTCTCTATACCCTTAATTTGTAAGAAATTTTTTTCATTTAGATATTCTTTAAAAATATTTGATAGAACTAATTCACCTTCACCATGAACAATTATGTCAACATATGGATGATTTTTAAAAAACTCTTCAGAATGGTTTGGAATTTGTGGTCCGCCCATAATCACTAAACAATTTGGATTTTTATTTTTTATTTTTTCAGCTGTATATTTTGTAATTTCCCAATTCCATACATAACATGAACATAGGAGAATATCACAATCAGTACATGATTCAATATATGATTCTACATCATCTCTAAAAATGAAAGTTTTTTTGAAATCAAAATTAGGACCTAAATCGGTATTAAATTTAATGTATGAGGCTAGTCTAGCTACACTATATGGAAAATGTATTTGGTCACCATATTGAAAATTAAATTGAGAACTATAGACTTTAATCAAATTTTACTACTCCTAAGAAAAGTATGAATTGTTTCTATCTTTATGTGTTGATTAATTTTTTTCAAGGAACCACTCTATTGTTTTTTTAATTCCATCTTCAAGATGAGTTTTTGGTTCAAAACCAAGTTTTTCTTTAGCACGTTCATAACTAACACATCTTCTTGGCTGACCATTAGGCTTTGTTTTATCCCAAGTAAGTTTTCCATCATAATTAATTATTTTACAGATTAAATTAGCTAAATCCTTAATTGAAATTTCTTCTGCAGACCCAAGATTTAGAGGTAATTCTTCATCATATTTTTCAGCAGATAAAATAATTCCATTAGCTGCATCTGCAACATACATAAAATCTCTGGTTGGACTTCCGTCACCCCATACAATTACGTTATCTAAATTATTTTTTTTTGCATCTAATATTTTTAGTATTAATGCAGGAATTACATGTGAACTAGAAGGATCAAAATTATCATTTGGTCCATATAGATTTGTTGGAATAACAACTATTGATTTAAAATTAAATTGTTGGCGATAAGCTTGAGATTGTACAAGTAGCATTTTTTTAGCTAATCCATATGGAGCATTTGTTTCTTCAGGATATCCATCCCAAATAGAAGTTTCAGAAAAAGGTATTTCAGTGAATTTTGGATAACTACAAACAGTTCCTAATGCAACAAATTTCTCTACATTAGCAAGTTGTGCTTCATGTAAAAGTTGAGTGCCCATCATCAAATTATCATAGAATAATTCACCAGGTTTTTCTCTATTCAAACCGATACCCCCAACATGTGCAGCTAAGTGAAAAATTATGTCTACATTTTTTGCAACATCTCTACAATTTTCAATCTTTCGTAGATCATGGCTTTTTGAAGATGGAATAATTATATCCTTGACATTTTTTTCTTTCAGAATGTTAACAACATTTGAACCTAGAAACCCATTCCCACCGGTTACTAGTACTGTTTTTTGAGACCAATCCAATGATTTTTTGAGATTTTTGATCTTTATTGACTTTACCATTTATCAATCATTTAGATAGAGAAAGTAGAAATTATCATCAAAAGATAAAAGTAGTAGGCAAGTTCTGATGAGTAATAAATTGAATTTTAAAGAAAAAAGAGTATTAGTCACAGGTGGAGCAGGTTTTATTGGTTCAGAAGTAGTTTCACAGCTAATCAAGGGTGGAGCAAGAGTAACAGTTCTTGATAACTTCTCTTCAGGAAAAAGACCTTATTTACCAAAAAATAAGAATCTGAAAATTGTTAAAGGCGATATTCGTGATGAAAAAATTGTTGCCAAAGTTGTAAAAGATCAAGAAGCAGTAGTTAACATAGCTGCTTTGCCATTCATACCTGATTCATATTTTTATCCAGGTGATTTTTTTAGTGTTAACACCATTGGGAGCGTAAACATGTTATGGAAATCTATCAAATCAAATACTACGGACTTATTCATACACATTTCAACTAGTGAAGTTTATGGTTCTGCTCAAACAGTTCCTATGGATGAAAATCATCCAACTGCACCACATTCTACATATGCAGTAAGTAAATTAGCTGCTGACAGAGCTGCTTTTACATTACATAAAGAAAATGGATTTCCAGTAGTAGTTATTAGACCATTCAATTCATTTGGACCTAGATTTACAGAACCATACATTATTCCGGAAATAATGAATCAAATTCTTCGAGGTAATAATGAATTAACACTAGGTAATGTTCATAGTTCACGCGATTTCACGTATGTAGAAGACACAGCTAATGGAATACTAAGATGTTTGCAAGAGAAAAAAGCAGTTGGTGAGATCATAAATATTGGATCAGGAAAAGAGATTTCTATTTATGACTTGGCAAGAAAAATTGCAAAAATTTCAAAAAAGAAGATTAAGATCAAGTATGATGAAAGCAGAGAAAGACCATACGATGTTAATCGTCTTTTAGCAGATAATTCAAAAGCAAGAAAAATTTTAAAATGGAAGCCAACAATTTCAGTTGAAAAAGGATTATCTTTGACGTATAAATGGGCTCAAAAAAATAAAGTAATTTTTAGTGCACCTTTCAGTCGTTGGTACTATAAGAATAAGTAAAATTCTCTGGTAAACGATAAATAATTAAAAAAAATTCACTCCAATATGTCAATTGTATTGTTAGTTTTTACTCTAAATGAGATTGATGGTTTTAAAAAAATCATGCCACATGTGAAAAGAGAATGGGTGGATGATATTATAGTTGTTGACGGGGGTTCAACAGACGGAACAATTGAAGAAGCTAAACGTCAGAATTTTAAAATTATTCATCAAAAAAATAGAGGTCATGGAGGAGCAATTGTTACAGGAATGCAAAATACTGATCACGATGCAGCAATATTTTTTGGCCCAGATGGAAATCACGAACCTGAAGAAATACCAAGATTAATTGAAAAATTTCAAGAAGGTTATGATCAAGTATTAATCTCAAGATTTGGAAAGGGTTCAATTAACGATGATGCAAATTTTATTGAATGGTTTGGGAACAAAATGTTTGTGTTTTTAGCAAATGTATTTTTCTGTGGAAATTATACTGATACATTAAATGAAAGTCGAATTATAAGCCGAAAAGCGTATGAAGAATTAAATTTTAATGCATTAAAAATGGACTCGACTCAACAATTGAGTATAAGAGGTTTAATAAAAAAACAGAAAATCATTGAATTGGTTGGAAATGAACCTGCACGTGTAGGAGGTAAAAAAAAGATGAGACCTTTGCCTGTAGGAGCATCACTTAGTTGGCAGATAATTAGAGAATTTTTTGTGTGGAAATTTTAAAATGAAAACCAAGTCAGTTATTTTATTTCTAATATTAATTACACTTGTTTCATTTGGTTTTAAGTTACTTGTTTCTGATTTTTCAATTCCTGTAAATTCCGATAATCTTGATTATACTCTTTTTGCGATAGCACATGCTAATGGTGATTTCTCACAATCATCTCACAGAGGTATGGGGTGGTCAATGTTTACCTCAATATTTTTTGGATTTATTGATTCAGAAAGTCTTCTTGATTATTCAATCACAATTAAAACACTTAGTATTGTAATTGGACTATCTACAATACCAGTAATATATTTAGTCGGTAGGAAATTTTTTGATGAAAGATATTCATTATTCGCCGCTAGCCTCTTTGCGTTTGAACCACACCTTAATTATAATTCGACATTAGGATTAACTGAACCTATTTTTATTTTAGCTGTAGTAGGTTCATTCTATTTCATTTTAAATCAAAATACACGATTATTTTTTATCTCATCAATTCTTGCAGGAATTGCATATTGGATAAGAATTAATGGTGTTTGGGTCATCATTGCAATATCAATAATTTATTTTATAACTCAAAAAAAATCATGGAAATTTATTATCAATTATGGAATAGGGGTAGGAATATTTTTTCTAGTTATATCTCCAGTTCTGTCTGAACGGTATAATGAATTTGGTGATCCATTTTATTCAGTGTACAAAGATACTGTATGGGCAGGAGACCTAGAATCTATGTTAGCTGCAATTGAAAACGACAAAAAAATTTCTGTTTTTGATTATGTAGAAGAGAATGGAATAATTTCATTCCTCAATGTGTATATTTTAACTGGATGGTACAATACACTTTCTGTAACATGGAGTCTATGTTTTCCTTATTTGTTCATAATGATTCCATTTGGGATTCTTTTTTCGTTTCGTGCTGTTGATCAAAATAAGAATTTCATTAAATCTAATTGGATATTTCTCATTACTTCAGGAGTTATGATAAGTTTTACAATGGCAATTGTTGGAGATAGAAGATTTGTTATGTACTTATTGCCTTTTTTGATTATTTTCTCTGTAATTCCAATACAGAGAGTAGTAGAATATGGTCTTAGTACATTCACATTTTCAAGAAAACAGAAGGATATTTTTCTTACAGGAATAGTAATCACTGCAATTATACTCTCAATAATAGTAATTATTGGATATATTCCTAATTCACAATTAGAAAGTGAAAAGTTAGAATTTTCAAAATATGCCTTAGAGAATTTTGATGAAGGTGCAACTTTGAGAGATTATGTTGGAAGTTTAGATTATTTGCAATATCTTTTAATTTCTAATTCGTTTAAAGACTATGAAATTAATTCAGCTATTCTTGATTCAGTAGATACAACATTTGAAGAGACTGATGCGCCTAATGGAGAAACAATAGAGGAATTTATCACAAATGGAGAAGATTATAATCTGAAATATATTATTAGTAATGAGATAGAAGGAGTTGTTCATCCAATTACAGATAGGCTATATCACAATCATGCAAAATATACCTATTTAGAAAAAATATTTGATTCTAACGAATATGGATTTAAAGAATTAAAAATAAAAGTTTTTGAAATTAATTATGATAAATTCAATAATTTATCTGATTGAAAGTTCTTATTTTTCTTGAATTTCTTTTTTAATAAAATCTATATCAGAATCATTGACAAAAGTACGATTTTTAGTAAATTGTTCATATGTAGAAATTAATTCTTTTAAATTTTCATATTCCTTAACTTCAAGTTTTTCATCATTCATTAATTTTGTAATCAATTTCATTAATTGTAAATTAACACGAAGATTAATTTCATTATTTACTGTATTTCTTCTTTGGTAAGGATTACTTTCAATTTGTACATCAATTTCAGATTTGAAAGCTTGTGTTCGTTTAAAATGTGCATACCCAATAGCCACTAAAAGTGGTATACCAATAGTTACAATTACAATTACATATACTTCAAATGATGGAAAAATTAATTTTAATGATGGATAATTGTCAATTGCTAGAAAATATGTTACTGTTAAAGTATTGATGGCGGCCAAGATAAACGCGAAATAGGTGGACCACCCCATTCTAAAGTAAAACCATACACGAAAAGAAACGCTATTTTTACGCATAATTAATGAAAAATTTCTTACAATATATCAATTTCACTACAAATATCTCGTAAAAATGTAAAATTTTATGACATCAAATTCTAGATTTCTGAAATTTTTGAATAATATGATGAATGAATGTATAAAAATGATAATTAGTGGGAATTTTCTAAAAAGGCTGAATGGTAATCAAAGTTTTGGCTATAGGAGACGTGGGTAACATAATACACACAATTAGTAAGTATACTAAGTCTGAAATTCATATAATAAATTTTTTCAAAGATGGCGCAGGAAATTATACATATGAAAATGATGTTGAAACATTTTCAAATTATAAAATAAATGATCATGTAAAAAAAATTGATGAAATAGCAGATGAATATGATGTTTGTATTACAATGGGTACAGGAGAAAGAATTGCATACTTAGCAGATTTGAATTATATCACATTCTATGTTGGACGAGATATAGATGCACCAAGATTTATAAAAAATTCAAAAGAAGAATGGTTTAACGAACCACTACATAGATTAAATTTTCTTGAACGATTTTTTTACAAAAAAACTTTTCAAAATGCAATAGCGCATTTAGCGTATACATGGGTCTTCGAACATTTAAAAAAATATACAAGCCATGGAATTAAAATGGACATGATTCCAGTAAATCAAGAGATTTTTAAACCAGATCTTAAACCTTTGGAGTTAGAAAAGAAAAAATTCACTTTTTTTAGTCCACAAAGAATGGGAAGGCCAAAAGGAACAGATCTAATTTGGAAAGCATTACCATTATGTAAATCAGATTTTGAAATAATTCAGGTTGAATGGTATGATGTATCTACAAATGAAGAATTGGAAATAAAAAAAGAATTAATTAAAACAAAACCATCTCAAGTTAAATTAGTTCCAATGATTAAACGTGAGGATATGAGTCGTTATTATAACCATGCAGATGCAGTATTAGGAAATATGAGAATTGGAACTTACGCATTAATTGAATTAGAAGGTATAATTTGTAAAAAACCAGTAATACAATATACAAATCCTGAAATGAAAATTTTAGCAAATGGTAAAGAATTGATTTCACCCATGATACCAACTTCAAATGACCCAAAAATTATTGCTGAAACTATTGATAAAATTGTCTTAAATGAAGAATTTAGAGAAGAATTACTAAACAAAGAATACAATTTTGCAAGGGAGATTTCAGACCCAGAAAAAAATGCTTTATGGTGGGATGATTTTTTTAATGAGATCCATAAAAAATATCCAAAAATACGTAAAAATTCCTCAGTTTTTCAAATTAAGATTAGATTGTTACTAATTTTGATTGGAAATAGACTCTATTGGAAAAATGTGTAATTTTGTATTATAATTTGAAATAACAATAGATATGAGAACTTTGAATAGTTATAATTTAATATTGATTAATTTAGTTTTTAAATAATGAATGTTTTAGTTATAGCTCCTCATCCAGATGATGAGGTTTTAGGAATGGGAGGAACCATTAAAAAACTATCTAAAAAAAATAAAATTTCATTAGTTGTTATGACCGATGGAGCATCAGCACAATATAAAGATCCAAAAATGATTGATGTTAGAAAAGAATCATGTAAAAAATCATCTAAAATTTTAGGAATATCAAATATTGAATTTCTAAAATTTCAAGATATGAAACTTGATTCAGTTTCACAATTACAGATAAATAAAGAAATTGAAAGAGTTATCGAAAAATATAAACCTAAAATTGTTTTTACTTCTCCAAAAAATGATCTTAACATGGATCATGAAATTACATTCAATTCAACATTAGTCGCTACCAGACCAAATTCTACTGAAATTAAACAGGTTTTTTCTTATGAATTGCCTGGTTTTGTTAAAGACCCATTTTTAGCAAATTATTTTGAAGACATAACAAAGGAGTTTTCTTATAAAATTCGAGCATTTAAAAATTATAAATCAGAAATAAGAAAATTTCCTCATGCAAGATCTATTGAGGCAATTGAAAATTTAGCTGTATACAGAGGAATACAATCAGGATTGAAGAAAGCAGAAGCGTTTCAATTAATTCGAAATATTAGTTAGTAATTTGATTATATGAAATTAATAATTTTTACATTAACAATTTTTTTAATTGTTTTTTCATTAATTAATCACAACGCTTTTTCTAGTTCATTTCCTGAATTAGATGATTATGATACTTTTGGAAATGAAATAATTGGAATAGGTGATTTTGATGGAGATGGAATAATTGATCTTGCAGTAGGAGCTTCTGAAGATGATGATGGAGGAAAAGATAAAGGCGCGATTTACATTTTATTTCTGAACAGTGATGCTACTGTAAAATCATATCAAAAAATATCGGATACTTCAGGTAACTTCGATCTTATTAAAATTATAATTAATTTTTTCAAAAATATCTTCTTTTAGTGATAGAAATATCAAAACAATAGAATCAATTTAATATAAATAAATAAAAATACTCTCATGAAACCAAATATCCTGTTATTGGTAATTGATTCACTTCGAAGTGATCAATTTCAAAATGCTGAAAAAACATCTATTACTCCAAATATTGATTCTCTGGTGAAAAATGGAACATATTTTTCACAAGCAATTAGTTCTGCAGATGGAACTATTGTATCATTAAATACCATAATTAACGGATTATTTCCCAATTCTATCGGAACAAGAGAATTAAGAATTAAATTAAAAAAAGAGAATTTAGTTTCAACATTAATTCAAAATAATTATCATTTCTACGGTTTTTTACCGAATCTAACTTCATTTCAATCTTTAATCAAATTATGTGAAAATGAGGATCCAACATATGATCCTGGACCACCTACAATTCCTTTAGAAAAGACGGGTTCTCAAATATTAAAACTTCTAAATTCCAAAAATCTTAGCGAACCATGGTTTTATTTTTTACATATATTTGATCTTCATGCAATTAGAGAAGGATCTATGCCTACAGGTTTAGAAAATTTTGATACTGAAAAATTTGGTTCAACAAAATATGAAAAGATTGTCTCTTCCATAGATTATTGGATAGGAAAAATTTTAGAAAAAATTGATCTTACAAATACTATTGTAATTATTACTGCAGATCATGGTGAAAAAATACCTATAGATGAAAAAGATTGTGTATCATTTGAACCTCCTTTGACAACTGGAAAAGAAATTGGGAAAAAACTATTGCCCAAATCTGCTCAAAATATTGGAGGAAAATCTTTATCTAAATTAAGAAAAAGTATTGCTGCAGTAAGAATAGCAAATGCAAATAGAAATTTAACACATTATGAAAAACGTTCTCGTTTACCACATTTTACGCTCTCTTTATTTGATGAGAATATCAAAATACCTTTGTTAATAAATGGTCCAAAAATTAATAAAAAAATCATTACTCAACAGGTAGGAGCAGTGGATATTTTTCCAACTATATTAAATATTTTAGAATTGGAGTCAAATACAAAATTTGACGGTGTCAGTTTGTTGCCTTTGATAAATGGAAGAATTTTTCCTGAAAATCCAATTTACATACACACAATGCCACATCAAAAAATTTCTGAAAATGATTGCGTTGGAATTCGAACCTCAAAATATAAATATTTTAGACATGCACGAATTCCAACTCAAAATGTTCATCTTTTTGATTTAATCAACGATACTTTTGAAAATGATAACATAAATTACAAATTTCCAGATATTGTTAAAAATTTTGAAATGACACTCTCAGGTTTTCCTGAATCAGATTTTAGTGATACTGAGGATAAAACCACAGATGATGATCTAAAAATTTCAAACGAACTAAAAAAATTAGGCTATATTTGAATCAAAATTATTTGTATTCATGCAATGGACTATCTTTGAAGTTTTCTCCTCGTTCATTATCTGGAGGTAATTCTTTCCGTTTTCTTTCAAAATATTTCTCTCTATGATCTCCATCAGAAAGCTTATTGTAAGTAAGATAAAGATTTGTTCGTGGACTATTTGATTTATTTTCTTTTGATTGGTGCGGAGTAAAACCATTAAAAAATACAACGTCGCCTAAGAAATGTTTCAATGGTTCAAAAGTCATTTCCTTCAACCGTTCTTCCGGAATTGGCGCATCGTAAGGACCTAGAAATCCTTTGTTATGAAAACCTGCTGCAACTTCCAAACACCCATTTTCAATTGTTCCTTTATCTGTAGCAATTAGGACATTCATGAAATCAGGAGCATAGTCGTCCCATCTTGAAATTATATCCTGGTGTGGTTTAAAACCTGCTCCTCCTGGATTCTTAAAGTTAATTTTCTCTTTAAAGAATACACATTTTTCACCCAATAAGATTTCCACACAGTTCATAATTTTTTTAGAATATACTAAATTATGAAAATTTTCATTGTAGTCTACAAAATTCTCTAATCGTGTTAAAATTCTATCTCCACTATTTTTGCTAGTTTCATAATATCCCATTTCTTGTCCTTCTTTCCAATCTTCTGGTTTTTTCTCACTATATTCATAAATCCACTTTCTAATTTCTAAAATTTCATCTTCATCAAAAAATTTTTCTTTCACTAAAAATCCATTTTTATTAAATTCTTCAATTTCTTCAGAAGTTAAATCCTTCATAGATATCTTTTTGATTTGAGTTAAAAATATCTTGCCATCAATTTTATTGATGGCAATATTGATAAATAGAAAATCATTTTCAAATCTATGAAAAAAAATGTGATAATTATTCTAATTGATGGCGGTAGATTAGATTTTGCTGAAAAATCTCCCATTTTTAAAAAATTAACACCTAATATCATACAGTTTAACCAATCAATTACGTATGCCCCATATACTACTGCTGCAATGCATGCAGTTCTTTCTGGATGTTATGGTAATAGAACTGGAGTAAACAGTTATTGGAATATATATAAATTCAAAAATAACAATTTTTTGACATTAGCAGATTATTTAGCTGAAAAAAATTATTATACGTATGCAGATGGGCATACTGAATTAATAATTCCAAAATTTGGTTTTAGAGAATTTAATGTTCATGATGAACAAAAAATTAACTTAGTTGAATGGCATTTAGAATTATTAGATAAGATGAAAAGTAGATATGACAACGGTGAAAATTTTTTCTTATATTTACATTACAGTAAAATTCATACTGGTATAAGTAATGAAGTTCTAAAAGTTTTTAATAATTTTAGTAATGAATATTTTGATAATCATGAATTAAATTATGAAAGATACTCAAAATTATTTCATAATGCAGAGAATTATCTAGAATCAGTTATGAAAAAAATTGAGAATTTAGGATTTCTTTCTAATTCAATAATTCTAATTTTATCTGATCATGGAATTAGTATAGGCGAAAAATATGGAGAACGTGCATATGGTGCATTTTGTTATGATTATACTTTGAAAACATTTGCTTACCTTCATAATTCAGATATGAAATCAAAAGTAATTTCATCACAAGTAAGACATATTGATTTTATGCCAACAATTCTAGAAATGTTAGACATTCAAATTAATAATTCCTTTGAAAAATTGGATGGTGAATCATTAATGCCTCTAATAAAAGGTGAAAAACAAATTGAAAAACTTGCATTTTCTGAAACTGGAAATCCTCTAAATGAAAATGCCCCTCCTAAAACCCCGAATACAAAATCTATTCGTGATTCAAAATGGAAATTAATCCTTAACGAACATAACAATTCTAAAGAATTGTATGATCTTGAAAATGACCCTAAAGAAGAAAATAATTTAATTGGTAAAAATAATGAAGTTGAAAAAAAACTTTCAGATGAACTGTTACATTTTATAGACTAATCATTTAGTATTTCTCGAGCTCTTTCAAGATCTTGTGGTGTATCTATTTCACACCATTTTCCGTCTACGATAATTGGAGATATGTTCACTCCTAAATCAATTAATTCTTGTAACATATCTGTTAAGTAAGCCTTTTCTAATGATGACGCATTATGAAATCTTCCATTATGTGATTTTTTTAATTCAGAAAATACATTTTTAAAATTTTTTATTTCCTTTTCAGATATCTTCATTATTCCTATAAATTCGCCTATAACTTCATTATCTTTGCACTGCGTAATATTTTTTTTAATTTTTAATATTTTTCCATTATTAATTAAAACATTATCTGCCTCACTCTTTGGATGTTGGTTCCTATTCTCATAATTTTTTTCCCAGTTTAAATCTACTACAATTCCAAATTCTCCTGAAAATTTAATTATTGAATCTAAGATTGCTTCATCAAAAATTATATCGGAATATGTTGTGATTAATTGGTCATCCATTTGAGATTCCCCCGCCATTAGTGAACCTAATACATCATGATTTTTATGATCTTTATCATTAATGTATATTACATTTTTAAATGTAAACTTGTCAGAATTTGGACCAGTAATTATTACAATATTATCAATATTCTTTTTTTTAAATAATTCAATTTGATTACCAATAATTGATTTATCATTAATTTTTAACAAACCTTTTGGAATATTGTATGTGTTTTCTCCTAATCTTGTTGAAGAACCTGCGGCAATAAAAATTATTTTCATGTTTTATAATTCTTCAATAAAATAGTCTTTAATTTTTTCGGGTGATATTGAAATCCTCTTACCACTATTTCCTCCACCTTTAATTTTTACAATAATCATTATTGGACCTTGATTATTTTTAATTGTATTAAGAATTTTTAATATTCCTTTTTTGCCAGATGCAGTAAAAATTTTTTTGTATTTACATGACTTTGCAATTTTTGCAATTGAAATTATACTTGAACTTGTTGGTTGACCTCCAGTTGATTCATGTATTGAATTATCAAAAATTACATGAATCAAATTTTTTGGTTGTAATTTACCGATGGTAGTTAAAGAACCAAGATTCATCAAAATGTTACCATCCCCATCAAAAACAAAAATTTTTTTCCTAGGTATTGTTAATGCTATACCTAAACCAATTGATGAAGCTAATCCCATTGAGCCAATCATATAAAAATTTGTTTTTTTATCATGAATATTGAAAAGATCTCTGCTAATGAAACCATTAGCAGATACAATTGGATCCTTCTTGATTTTTTCAAGAAAAATCTGCATAGCTTCGTTTCTAATCAAGAAATTCCCTCGGTATTATCAATGCACATGATTTATTATTTTGAAATTTTTTTAATGCCCAATCACACATTTTTTTCCAATTACTATCTTGAACAATTTTATGATCAATTTCCATAATTTTTAATAAATCAGGTTGAATTCGTCCTATTTTGGTATGTTCTGGCGCATCATTTTTTAAAAAACCTCGCCAACCAATTAAAAAAATTAGAGGAATTTTGTATAATTGTACTAATGAAGTAATTGTACTTAATGAATTTGCAAAACCTGCATTTTGCATGAAGACTAATGATGGACTTTTTGCTAAAAGCATTCCCGTAGCAATTCCAATTGCTTCTTCTTCTCTAGTCGTTATGATGATTTTATTATTTTCTAATCCACATTTGATAAATTTTTTTAATGTTGAATCGGGAACACCGACAAAATTTTTAATACCATTTTCATGTAAATAATCAAACATTTGTTCCTGATACGATTTTTTCAATTAATATAACCTAATTTCTTTAATTCATTTTCTAATTCTTTTTCTTTGTTTTTCATATTGTACATTTCTTGTAAATCAAAAATATCTTTCATCGTAGATATTTTATTATCAATGTCGGAAATACGTTCAGAATTAACCATTTCTTTTAGTAATAATGTAATTGAATTATGTGCAGCACGTAATGTTTGATTTGCATAAATAACCATTTTAATTTTATGAGAAGCTAATTCTGAAATTTTTACGTTATCATATGTTGTTGGTACAACAACAATTGGAACAGAACCTTTCCATAATTCTGTAAATTCAAATATTTCATCCGGAGTTTTTTGTTTTGAATGAATTAGTATAGCATCGGCTCCTGCATTTTCATATGCGGTAGCTCGCTTCAATGCCTCATTCATTCCTGCACCTGAAATTAATGCCTCAACTCTGGCAATGATCAAAAAATCTTTATCAATTCTTGCTTCTTTTGCAGATAATATTTTTGCAACAAATTCTTTTTCTGATAGTAAATCATTTTTTCCATTCTCTAGCAGGCTATTTTGTTTTGGAAATGTTTTATCCTCTATACAAATTGATGATACTCCTGCATTTTCATATTTTTTTACCATATGATTGACATTATTTGGACCTCCATAACCTGTATCACAATCTGCAATAATTGGTATTTCACATGTTGAAGACATATTTGATGCAACATCAAAAAATTCTGTCATGGTCAAAATACTTGCATCGGGTAATGCATGTGTTGCAGATATTGCAAAACTTCCGGCCCAAACTGCATCAAAGCCAGATGTTTCTACTAATTTAGCTGACATTGCATCATAAGCGCCTCCAACTTTTACTATAGAATTCTTTTCTAATTTTTCACGTAAACTATGATTTTTAGACAACAGACATTTCATCAAATAATTTTAAGTATTAAAAACATTCTATAAAATTAGATTCCGTTATGTTTACAATAAAGCAGCCAAACAAAATTATTTTTGGTTGTAATAGTGCAAATGAATACACATATTCAAAAAAATCACTAGTAATCACATCTAATGGTTCTGAAAAAAGAGGCTGGTTTGACTATCTTGGAATAAATAATTCTTATATTTTTGATGATGTGATACCTAATCCCTCTATCGAGACAATAGATACCATTCAATCAGAATTTTCTAATTCTGAAATTGATACTGTAATTGGACTTGGTGGAGGAAGTAGCTTAGATGTTGCAAAATATGTTGCATCAAAAATGCAAAAAAAGAAGATTCTAATTCCAACTACATTTGGAAGTGGAAGCGAAGTCACAAGAATTTCAGTCTTGAAAGTGAATGGTTTAAAAAAAAGTTTTCATGATGATGAATTTTTTGCGGACGTTGCAATTGTAGATTCGCATTTTATTGAAGATTCACCCATCGATATAATAAAAAATTCTGCAATTGACGCAGTTGCACAATGTTCTGAGGGGTTTGATAGTAAAAATGGGAATCAGTATACAAAATTTATGTGTGAACATGCATTTCAATTATTAGAAAATGGAATTATGAATATGGATAAGGAAAAAATAGTTTTAGGTTCATTGATTTCAGGATTAGGATTTGGGAATTGTTCAACTACATTAGGACATGCTCTTTCGTATGTATTTTCAAATGAAGGGTATTCCCATGGACATGCATTATCATACACTACTGCCGTTGCACATGATTTTAATGATTCAAAGTTTAGTTCACGATTTAAAAAATTAGTGGAAAAATTAGATTTTTCAAAAATTAAATTAAAAATGAATATTGAGGATGCTGCAGAAGTAATTTTAACAGATAAAAAACATCTAGATAATAATCCTAAAATTGTTTCAAAAGGAGATATAATTGCCCTTATAAAAAAAATAAGTAATTAGTATGAAACATTCGAAAATTTTATTAAACAATTAAAAATTGAACGAATATGTTCCTGATTTCCCAAAATATAAAAAATCATTATAATTTCAAATTACCAGATGATGCAATTTTAAGAATTAATTTAGCTTGGTGTAACAGTCTTAATGAATTAGAAAAAAAATTATCTGATGATAAAAATTCTAAATTCTTTTTAGATTTACCTCAAGGTAGAATAAAACCACCAAATAACAAATATTCTCTAGACGAAATGATACCAATATTAGAATCACATTCTGAGATTAAATATTTTGCAGTATCAAATGTTGAAAAAAAGAAAGACTTGGAACCGTTTCTTGAAAAATTACCAAAAGACATAATCATTGTTCCAAAGATTGAAAGTCCAAATGCAGTTGATAATATAGAAGAAATTTTTGAATCCTTAAGAGAAAATGAAAAAATTATGATGTTAGATCATGATGATCTATTTTCATCAATAATTAGACAAAATATTGACAAAAGCGAATTTGAAAAATATATTGAAAAATTAGGCAAATTTTGTGAAGAAAATAATGTTTTGTTATTGAGAACTGTAGGCGTAATGTTTAGTGATGATGAAAAGAGAGTTACACAATATGAAAAGTGAGTTTTTGTCGTAGTGAATTTCAAATATTAGAAAAATATGAAAAACATATGGGAATAAAAGGATCAGCTAGAAAATTTCTACTACAGAATAAACAAATTAATCCATATCGATTTTCATGGGATTCTACATTTAGATACTTAACAAATTCAATTAGATTTTTACCACATTTTCTAATTATCGGTACCAGCAAAGCTGGAAAATATAGTGTTTTATCATATCTTAATCAGCATCATGAAATAAGTGCAGGTTTCAAAGATCATGCAGGAGTTCATTATTTTGATGGGAGTTTTGAAATAAATTCTATATCATGGTATAGATCACATTTTCCTACAAAAATTTCAAAATTCAAAATTGTAGGAGAAGCTCCAGGGACATATTTGACCAATCCATCAGCACCAACTCGGATAAAGAAAGTATTACCAAATGTAAAATTAATTAATTTTTTTAGAAATCCTGTTAACAGAGCATATTCTGCTTATAATCATGCTGTCAGGTATGGATGGGAACATTCCAGCTTTGAAAATGCGATAGAAGCTGAAATCGAAAGAATGAATTTACTTAAAGATAATTCAGATATGAAAATAAATAATGAGAATTCAGTAAACTATTTACAATTTTCATATCTACGTCATGGACTCTATGCTGATAATCTTGAAAATTGGTTTGATGAATTTGAAGAAAATCAATTTAGACATTATTCAACAGAAGAATTAGATGATAACTATGATGAAATAATGAATTCATTATTCACTTTTTTTGGTATTAAAAATATAGAATTAACAAAAGTGAAAAGAAAGAATGTAGGAGTTGAGAAAGTTCTACATGAACCTATGAAAGAAAAAATTAGAGAATTTTTAATAGATTTTTACAAACCTCATAATGAAAAATTATTTAGAATGATTAAGAAGGAATTTCAATGGTAATAATAAATTGGGTTGGAGATGGAAAGAAAATTCCCGCAACAAAAAAATTTGATTATAAAGAAAAATCTTCAAACGAAGATATGTTAAGACGATGGGAACCATTTGAAGATGCATTATCTGCAGCAATTATGTCAGGTTTAGAGATAATTCCAATAAATAAATTAACAAATATTTTGTACATTGGAAAAATAGACAAAAAAGAACAGTTTAATTATTTGGATCTGGTTGAAAATAAACAAAAAAATTTCATTTTCAATAAAGAATGTAAAAATATGAGTTCAGAAATTGAGAATTTTCAGTGTATTGATAATTTAGAAGAAATTAAAGGAAAATTATTTTCTGTGATTTATGTAAATAATGATATAATTTCTATAAAAAATATCACTAATATTTTAGATGAATTTTTAGATGAATTTGGATATTTGATAATAGTTTTATCTAGATTATTGGAAAAAGAATTTAGGAATTCATTTAAAGAATTATCTAAATCACTTCATGTCATACAGGAAATAAATATTGAAAATTATTTTCGTAATAAATCATTAATTATATTTTCAAATAAAAAAATTATTTCAGAATTTAAGTAATTTAAAGATTCATCATACTTTTTTCATGAATTGAATTATAGAATCAGTAATCTTATTGATTTCATTTTTTGTAAGATCAGGATACATAGGCAATGATAAAATTGTATCTGAGACTTGTTTGGTAACTATCAAATTTTTATGTTTTAACCTATATTTTTTAAAATGATAACTTGAATGAATAGGTTCAAAAAATACTTTAGACATTATACCTTTTTTTGCTAAAAATTCCATAAGATTATTTCTAATTTTTTTAGAAGGTAATTGTATATTGAATAATTGATATACATGCATGAAATCTTTAGGTTCTGAATGAAATTTTATCCCATTTAATTTTTTTAAATTTTTATGATACTGAGAAACATGTTTACGTCTAGATTGAATTAATTTTTCTATTTTATTTAGTTGAGATAATGCTAATGCTGCAGTAATTGATGACATTCTCCAATTAAATCCTAATTCAAGATACGTGGGTGCATTTACATTAGAAAAATAATTACCCGTTGTTTTTCTTCCATGTGATCGAATTAATTTTAATTTTTCATATTGTTTTTTTGAATTTGTAACTACAGCCCCACCCTCACCAGATGTTAAAATTTTATTCCCTGCAAAACTAAAAATCCCCATATCGCCAAAAGTTCCAACCTTTTTTTTATTTATATGAGCACCAATAGATTCAGCTGCATCCTCTATTAGAAGTAAATTATGTTTTTTTGCGATTTTTTTTATTTCATTGATTTTACATGGCAATCCAGCGTAATGAACAGGAATTATTGCTTTAGTCTTTTTTGTTATTGATTCCTCTATTTTATTTGGGTCCATACCAAAAGTTGTATTTTCAATATCAACAAATTTTGGTATTGAATTTACCATTAATGGCCAATTAGCTGTTGCTATAAAACTAAAAGATGGTACAATAATTTCATCATTTTTTCCTAAGTTATATGATAATAATGCTGCATGACCAGCAGACGTTCCTGAATTAAACGCTACACAATATTTTGTTCCAATATATTTTGCAAGATTTTGCTCAAATTGTTCAATCTCTGATCCAATAGCCCAGTCCATTCCCCTTTTAATCACTTTAGAAATAGATTCTATTTCACGTACATCATTATTGACTTTATACAGAGGTATTTTCCATTTATTTTTTGACAATTTTTTCATTAATTTGATAAATAATCGTCAATCAATTCATTAATAGTTTTATGCAGTTTTTCTTTACTAATTCTTTTTGATGTTTGAGAACTAAATTCTTTCATGGATATTAATTTTTTAGTTTCTTTGTTTGATATTTTATACATATTTCCAACATCATGACAATACGGAATTTCATCTTGTGTGATAAGTAATTCATGAAATCTTTCCCTTTCTCGAGATTTTAAAATTTTAATTTGTTTTACAATTTTATTATTAGGAAATTTCTTTTTGTAAACTTCTAACATACCTTTTGCAAGATCTTCAATTCGAATTGATGGCATTTTTAATATGAATATTTCTCCATCTTTTGCAAGATGTGTAACATTTAAGATCATTTTTGATGCTTCAGAGATAGACATGATGAAACGTGTCATTCTTGCGTCAGTCACTGTAAGAGGTTTCTGGTTTTGTATTTGTTTTTGGAATATTTGAAAAACTGAACCTCGTGAACCTAAAACATTACCAAATCTAACAATAGCAAATTTAGTTTTACCTTTACCAACATATGTACTTGCATCAAGAGTTAACCTCTCAGCTAATAATTTACTTCCTCCTAAAGTTGTAGAGGGATTAGTTGCTTTATCAGTACTAATAAAAATAAACTTTTCAACATCTTCAATTATGGATGCTTCTAAAATATTACTCGTTCCAACAACATTTGTTTTTACTGCATCAAAAGGATTTTCCTCACAAATATCAATATGTTTCATAGCAGCTGCATGAAAAACTATGTCTACGTTTCTAATAGCTAGATTTAATCTATCTCTATCTCTAACATCGCCAACCATAAATTGAAAAATATTATTATTATCTAAATATTCTTTAAGTTCTACAAGGGAATTTTCGTCATTAGTAAAAACTCTGATTTGTTTTGGTTTAAAATTGATTAGCTGTTTTATAATTCCGTGTCCTATAGAACCTGTTCCACCGGTAATGAGAATGATTTTATCTTTAAATTGTCTTTTTAATTCTAATTCATCTTTTATCATTTAACTATTATAAACAGAAACTCCAGTTAGATAAACCATTCTTATAATAACTCAGAAGTCAAAATCAATTAAAAATTAAATTCATAAATTTTTTAATAACTTCGAATAGAAAAATAATTACATAATAATTATTATTAGTATGAAATAAAAAATATTAAATTATGAATGTTTCAATTCATCAACCTGATTTTTTTCCATACCCAGGTTTTTTTAATAAAATTTTTCTTTCAGATATTTTTGTTATTTTAGATAGAACACAATTTGAATTCGGTATTACAAATAGAAATAAAATTATTACTCCAGAAGGCACATGGACAAGAATTTCAGTTCCAGTAAAAAATGGCCAAAAATTTTTTCAGATTAATGATGTCAAAATAAATAATGATATGAATTGGAAAGAAAAAAATTTAGATTTAATATCAAAGTCATATAGTAAGTCTAAATTTTTTGATTTGTATAATACTTCAATTAATTCGATTTTTGAAGAAAAATGGGAATATCTAATAGAGATTAATATTAAAATATTAAAAACAATTTTTGAATGGCTTGATATAAAAACTAAAATTATTTTTGAATCTGAACTTAATGTAAAAGGTACATCTTCTGAAAAATTATTTAATATTTGTAAACAAATTGATGCAACAAAATATGTATCTGGATCTGGCGGAAAAAATTATTTAGATGAAAAAATCTTTCAAAAAAACCATATCGATATTGAATATCAAAAATATACTCCAACATTGTATTCACAATTAAACTCTAAATCGTTTATTCCTAATCTCAGCATATTAGATTTATTATTTAACATGGGTTACGAAAGTAGAAAATTTGTTTTGTAGATTAAAAATTGATTTATGAAATAATATTATGAAAAAACTGTGTAATCATCAGAACATAATAAATATATAAAAAAAACTAGAAACTTGTGCGATTACTAATAGCTGTAGATAAAACAAGATTTTTTTATATGAATCAATTTGCTAACGCATTAAAATTAAAAGGAGTAAATTATCAAATCATTGATGATTTAGATATTTATGGAAATTCAAAATTTGGAAAAAAATATCTAAGGTGGATAACAACTCCAAAAAAAATTCAAAATATTATTGATGAGTTTAAACCAGATCTAATTTTGACAGAAAGAGTTAGTCATTTTAGTTCTCTAATAACTAAAATGGATATTCCGTTAATCATTTTTTTACGAGGAAATTATTGGCATGAAATAGAATTAGGAAAACAGACACTAGATAAATCAAAAATTAAACAATTTGAATTAAGCGCAAAAGAAAAAATTGCACACAAATGTTTTTCAAAATCTGCAATGATTTTACCTATTTGTAAACATCTAGAAAAAATAACTAAAGAAAAATATCCTGAAAATAAGATTCAAGTCTTCTATCAGGGAATAAATGAAGAAGATTGGTTTCTTGAAAAGGGGGATATAAAATTAAAACACCCATCAATTGGATTTATACAAAATGCAAATGTTTGGGATAAATGTAAAGAATTACTGATTCTTCCAAAAATTCTTGATGCTTTACCTAAAGTTAATTTCTATTTAGTAGGTGATGGACCTTTCATGAAAAAAATTTTACCTTCTCTTGAAAAATATGAAAATTTTCATTGGCTTGGTTCATTAGAATATCCAGAAAAAGTTAGAGAATTTCTAACAGAAATTGATGTTTACGGATTGTTAAGTGGAATGGATATGTCACCACATACAATTTTAGAAGCAAGTATTATGAAAAAGCCTGTACTTGCCACAAACGTTGGAGGAATTCCAGAATCTATACAAAATGAGAAAACAGGATATTTGATTGAAGAAGGAAATTATGATGAATGGATTAAAAGAATCAATGAATTAATTCAAGATAAGGAAAAAATAAATCAGATGGGAAGTAATGGACATGATTTCATAGTTAAGAATTTTTTATGGGAACAAATTGCAAATGAATTTTTAGAGATTATTAAAAAAAATAATCTCTATTTTTAATTTTTATATTTAATTATTAGAAGTTTCTTTTATTATTTCTATAATTGTCTGATAATCATCATCAGTACCATTATCATCAACTTTAATTGATCGTAGATTGAATTCACTTTCTTTTAAACCCAAACTTGTTAATTGTTTTTTTATTGTTTTTATCGAAATATCATTATAATAACTTCCTTCAGAACCATTCCAATTCATTTTATGCTTTTCTAATTCTGAAAAAAATCCTCTATACGAAGTTATGTATGCATATTTTGTAGACAAATTAAAAATTTTCTCAATAAATTTTTCAATATCATATACATGATCTATTACTGCGTGAGAAAAAATGAAATCAAATTTTTTTTCAAAATTAAATTTTATAAAATCAGTACAAATGAAATCAAATTTTGAATTACGCTTACAAGTTTCAATTGCAGTTTGTGAAAAATCTAATCCAGTGTAGATTTTATCTTTAAAAAGGTCACGTGAATTAATTGGATAATAACCAGTTCCACAGCCAATTTCTAAAATAGTTTTAAAAGAATTTTTTTTAAGAAAATCAATAAAATCTTCGTGCATAGGTAAGCAAGAATTATGCATTTCAGTATACCAGTCAAGCTGATTATTTCCAGATTTTTCATTCCATAAACGTCCATAGCTATTTTTTGTAAGTGGTTCAAAATTTTTTATTTTATTTTTAATTGATTCAAACATGTATTAACAATATTATATCAAAATATAATATTATCTTATTTAGTTTTATAATTTTTGATTTGAACTAATATCATTAGAGATGAACAATCGATACCATATTTCTAATGCTATTAATCCTAGAAATTTATTTACATATCTTACATCAGTAATATTTTTTGAAATATGCTTTTGAATCCAGTCGGAATTAATGATATGATCTTCAATTAATCTAGATTTATCAAAATAGTTTTGAAAAATTTCATATCCGGTTGAATTCCATAGATTTAATGTATTAACTGAAAATCCTTGTTTTTTGGATGAGATTAGATTCATGACATCAAATTTTTTCAGTATTTTCACAAGAGGTATCTTTCCACTGTTATTTTCAGAATTATATTTTAGATTGTTATTTAATTGAAATGCAAATTGTAACAATTCATTATTTTGGATTGGAGTTATATTTTTCATATTAAAGAAATTATGTATTTTAGAATATAGTGGTTGCATGTTATAGCGAAGTTTTCCATTATAATCTGCTAAAAATACTTGTGAAAGCCTAGGTAATGAATTTCCAAAATGAGGTTCCAATATTTTATAAATATTTTTCCAATCAAATGAACAATTTTTTCCAAATAAATTTTCTTGATCAGGAACCCAATCTCTTTCATGGCAATTCAAATACGAAAAAATTTTATCATGAACACTAGAATTTTCTGTAGTTAATTCTAGGAATTTTTTATAACGAAATGTATAACCTCCAAATAATTCATCACCACCATCACCAGAAAAGAAAATGTTTGAAAAACTCTTCATTTTTTTAACAAGGTAATACCAATGAAGATCCCAAAAAGGTTGTTTAACTATACTAATTGCTTTTGGCAATTCTTCAAAAAAATTATTAATTTCTAATACATGATGATTAGTTTCAAATTTTTCTGAAATCTTTTTTGAGTTTTCAGTTTCATCTATACTTTCAGAAAATTTTATAGAAAGTGATTCAATTTCTATTGAAGGAAATTCTTCTCTTAATAATGCTAAAATTAAAGTTGAATCAATACCTGAACTTAAAGAAATACCAATTTTTTCATTTTTGTTTTTTACTTCATTAGAAATACAATTTCTAATGGATTTTTCAACAAAAATTTCAGGAGTCTCTATTATAGAATTTTGAATATCATGAGATTGTAAGGGTAAAGAAGAGTTTTCAAGGTTTGTAGAATATCTTAATGTTAGAATTTGTTTTATATTTTCTAGTTGAATGTTATTTAGCTTAGTTTCCACGTCCAATTCCTCGAAAAATAATTCCTTTTGATTTTGCTTGTAAAGGATTAATTTTTCCAGTACAATCAATTAGTATTGGTTTGTTCATTGATTTTGAGATTTTTTCAAGATCCAAGTTATCAAATTCTTTGTGACCTGTTACAATCACTATTGCATCTGATGCATTTATTGCATCATCAATTGAGTTTTTGAGTTTTTCCTCAAATACAGTTTCTGATATAAAATATGGATCAAATATTTTTAATTTCACATTTTTTTGATTTAATAATTTGATAATCTGCTCTGAAGGTGCAATTTGAATATCATGGACATTTGGTTTGTATGATACGCCTAATATTGCAACAGTTGAATTATCTAAATTTTTTTCTGATTGCTCAAATGCAGAAATCAGCAAGTTGATTACATGATGAGGCATAGTTTCATTAATTTTTCTAGCTGCTTGAACAATTTGTAAAAAATTATCATCTATTTTTTTAGCAGAGTTAAGATATTGGTATGAATTAACTGGTAAACAAGGACCGCCAACGCCAGGACCAGGAAAATGTGGTTGAAAATTATATTTTCTTTTTGCAGCATCTATTACAGTATGAGTATCAATGCCTAATTTTTCAAATAATAATGCTAATTCATTTACAAATGCAATATTGATATCACGGAAAACATTGGTGGTTAATTTTACTGCATTTGCGGTTTTACAATTTGGCATTTGAATTAATTCTACTCCAAAAACATAGGTATAAAGTTCAGAAACAATAGGGGAGATTCTTTCTTCAATTGATCCAACTAAACGCGGTAATTTTTGAAAATCTTTCATTATTTCACCCGGATTTGCAGTTTCAGGACAAACTGCTAGATGGAAATCAACTCCAGATTTTAGAGATTTTTGTGGACCTTCAATTAATTCTAATAATTCATTTTCAACAAAACCAGGTTCAACAGTACTTTCAACTATAACAATTTGTCCATCTGATAATAGTTCATTCAAACTTTTTCCTACAGTTAACAATGCAGTATAATCTGGAACATTTTGATTATTCATTGGAGTAGGTAAAGAAAGTATTACAACATCACATTTTGGAATAGCTTCAGTGATATCAGTTGTAGCAGATAATTTTTTTTGTGATATTACATTTTCAAAGATTTTATCAAATTCAGGTTCATCCTTTAAGGGATAATCTTTTGAATTGACCATATTGACTAATTTTTCATTTATATCAATTCCAATAGTTTCTAAACCAGAATTTGCTATACATAACGCAGTTGGTAAACCAATTCTACCTATACCTATAACTCCAATTTTTAATGATTTACTTTTTAAACATTCTTTGATTTGAGAATTATTCAATAATGAGAGATTTGTTGGCAATATTATAATTCTAGAAATGTTGTTTTTGTAGTTTTGGATTTAATCCTCATTCTGCCTAATACTTAAAGAGTGACATGGATTAGTTGCGATATGAAGTTTGTTGTTACAGGCGGAGCAGGTTTTGTTGGTAGTAATTTAGTAAAATTGTTGGTAAAAAATGGACATCAGGTAACAGTAATAGATAATCTACATAAAGGAAAAAAGGAAAATTTGGATAAAGTAATTGAGAAAATTGAATTTCTGAATTTAGATATTCAAGATTATGATTCTATGGAAAAAAATATGCAAGATGTAGATGGTGTTTTTCATCAAGCTGCATTAACAGTTGTTCAAGATTCATTCAGAATACCAGAAGAATATCACAATGTGAATGTTAAAGGAACTGAAAACATATTCAAAATAGCTCATAAGAATAATTTCAAGGTAGTTTATGCTAGTAGTTCAAGTGTGTATGGGCATCAAAAAAATATTCCAATTTTAGAAAATTATGAAAAAAAACCAATTAATCCATATGGACAAACAAAGCTAGATGATGAAATTCTTGCAGAAAAATATTCTAAATTGGGAGTTAAAATAATTGGACTACGATATTTCAATATTTTTGGTAAAGGTCAAACACTTGAATATGCAGGAGTGATTACCAAATTTTTAGATAGAATTAGAGAAGGAAAAGCACCGATAATTTTTGGCAATGGTTCACAAATTCGTGATTTTATTCATGTTGAAGATATTGCAGCTGCAAATTATTTAGGAATGATTAGTAATGTTTCAAACTCTCACGTAAATGTAGGAACAGGAAATTCAATTTCAATTTTAGAATTAGCAAAACTTATGATCAAGATTTCAAAGTTAGATTTGACACCGATTATGTCTGAAGCTTTAGAAGGAGACATTGAGAAAAGTCAATCAGATAGCTCTTTAGCTAGAAAATCATTTGATTGGAAACCCGAAAGAAAATTAGAAGAATGGTTAGAGGAGATCGTATGAAATGAAATTATTAATTGGGGCATCTAGTTCTAAAATTTTTCATTTAAAAGAATTTGCAGAGAATTTAAAAAAGAAAAATATAGAATGCAAAGTAGTTTTTGATTCGGACTATGCCGATGGTTTTCCAAACAGAAAAATTTCAAAATGGTTTTCTTCAAATAAGAAATTTAGAAAATTAATTAATGAATTTGAGCCTGATGTAATTTTCGTGGATAGAACAAGACATTTTACATTAGAAGCATCAAAAACTGATATTCCTCTGGTAATTCACTTACGAGGTAATCACTGGGCAGAAATAATCATGGCAAGAGAAACATTATACAAATCAGCAGGTAAAAAAATTGCAATAAACAAATGGGATGAAATGGGAGAAATTTGTTTTAATAATTCAGAATTAATTCTTCCGATTTGTAATCATCTTTCAGAAATAACTAAAAAAAGATATTCTAAAAAACCGGTTGAAACAATGTATCAAGGAATTACTCCAGATAATTGGTTTCATACGAAAGGTATGGAATTAAAACATCCATGTGTTGGAATTTTACAAAGTGCAACCATCTGGGAAAAAACAAAAGAATTAATGATTCTACCAGAAATTTTAAAAAAAATGCCTGATGTTCATTTCTACTGGGCAGGAGATGGAGTGTATAGAGATAAGGTTCTTCCATTATTAAAAAAATATGAAAATTTTCATTGGCTTGGTTCATTAGAATATCCAAATAAAGTTAGAGAGTTTTTAACAGAAATTGATGTTTACGCATTAATTAGTGGAATTGATATGTCACCACTTACATTACAGGAAGCACAGTTAATGGAAAAACCTGTTATTGCAACTAATGTTGGCGGAATTCCTGAACTTATGAAAGATGGTGAAACAGGATTTTTAATTGAAAAAAATAATTCAGATGAATTATTTGAAAAACTTTCAATGCTACTCAATAATTTAGAAAATGCCAAGGAAATGGGTGTAAAAGGCAAAGAATTTGTGAAAAATAATTTTAATTGGGATAAAATTTCTAATGATTTTTTAAATCACTTAAAGAAACACAATATAGGAGACATGTGATATGAAAATTCCATTTTTTGTTCAAGAATTTACAAATGAAATGGAGGAAGCTGCAATTCATGCATTACGAAATGAATCATTTGTTGGTGGAGAAAGTGTCTCAAAGTTTGAAGAAGAATTTGCAAAATATACGGGTACAAAATATGCAGCATCAGTCAGTTCCGGAAATGGTGCATTACAAATTTCATTGATGGCATTAGGAATAGGAGAATCACACAAAGTCATAACTCCAACAAATTCATTCATTGCTTCAGCAAATTGCATTAGAATGACAAATGCAAAACCAGTTCTTACAGATATTAATACAAATGATGGAGGCATTGATCTATCAAATAATGAGAATATTGTAAATGCAATCATTCCTGTTCATATTTACGGCAATCCTTGTGATTTTGATTCTGTTAAATCATTTGCAGAAGAACAAAAAATTCCAATTATAGAAGATGCATGTCAAGCACATGGTGCAGAATACAAAGGAAAAAAGGTTGGTAGTCTTGGCGATATAGGTTGTTTTTCATTTTATCCAACAAAAAATATGACAGTTGGCGGAGATGGAGGAATGACTACCACGGATGATGAAGATATCATATCAAAAGTTAAATCAATTCGTGATAATGGTAGAAAAACAAAGAATGAGTTTGATAAACTAGGATTTACAATGCGTCTTAACACAGTAAATGCTGCAATCGGGAGAGTACAACTAAAACATCTTGATGAAAAAACTGCACGAAGAAGAGAAATTGCATCTATTTACAGAAAAAATTTAGTGCAAGATTGTATTTTACCTGAAAATAAAGATGGAAAATCAGTCTATCATCAAATTGTAATAAAACACAGAAAAAGAGATGAAATACGTAAGGAGTTAGCAGATAACGATATAGGCTCTGCTATTTATTATGAAACACCAATACACAAACAACCAATTTATCAAGAATTTGTATATGAATTACCAAATAGTGAAAAATTTTCAAAAGAAATAATGTCTCTTCCGTCATACCCACAACTCACAGATGACCAAGCTTTAGAAATTAGTGAACATGTAAACAAGATTATCAGTTAATCATTTAACAAATCTTGATAGAATTGGATATATTTTGGTAATATAACATCCCAAGTCATATTATTTTTTACAAATGTATTCCCATTAGTAGCAAGTTTTGCTGATTTTTCTTTGTTAGATAATAATTCATTAATTGCTTGTGCTAGTTTAGATGGATTTTCAGGTGGAACTATAATTCCGGTTTCATTATTTTTTATTAATTCAGGAATTCCACCAACATTAGTTCCTATTACTGGAACGTTAAGATAAAATGCTTCTTTAACAGTTGTAGGTAAACTTTCCATTCTAGATGGAACCACAACGATACTAGATGATTTTATAATATGCATTGCGTCTTCCCAGGAACGATCTGTACAATACACAACATTTCCATTAATTTCTGATTCAGCCTCTTTTAGAATATCAATTCCTTTTTCACGACTATCACGTCCAACATATGCTATTTGGTTTTCAATTTTTTCAACAGAACCAATTTTTTTAAACATGGTTGTATCCAAAGGTGATGGTAAATATTCAAATTCAATATCAAATTTTTCTTTGTATAGTTTTTTTGTAGCTTTTGAGTCAGTAGTTAATTTATCAGGCCATTGTAAAACCTGCGATTGTGCATTTTTTGCAATAGATGAAACTGATTTTGAATGTAATGTATCAACTTGATCACTAAATACTCCATGAACTGATAGAACTTTCTTTTTTCCTTTTGCATATTTCATTGCATATGCTGATGGAATATTAAATCCATGAACTATATCGTAGGATTTTCTGTCAACCATACTCTTCAAGCTACTTAAGACAGCAAAGCTTGGGTTTTTCATATTCTTTATCGGAATATGAGTAGTTTCCATTTTTTTGACTTGATGACCATTTTTAGTTAATTGTTCAGCTAACATTGCAGCATGACCACCAATTCCACCAGAGAATCTAGGTGAGATGAATAAGAATTTCATTTTGAAATTTCTTAACAAGTGAGTTTTTAAGCTCTTGGATACATTTCATATGATTAATTTTAATATCTAAAATTTTAATTAAAAAAAGTGAAGATAACATATCTAAATTCTGCATCGGTCTTAATCGAGGATAAAAATGTCAAAATTTTATGTGATCCTTGGTTAGATGGAGAAGAATATTTTGGCTCATGGGGGATTTATCCTCCATATGATTTTAGACCAGAAATATTTGATGATGTAGATTTTATTCATATTAGTCATATCCACCCAGATCATTGTAGTTCATCTACATTATCAAAATTAAATAAAAAAATTCCAATCATTATTCATAAGTTTCCTGAAAAATTTCTTAAATCATTTCTAGAAAATCTTGGATTCAATGTAATAGAATTAGAACATAATAAAAGAACAAAATTGAAAGAAAATGTTCACATCAATATTTTAGCAGCAGATGATTGTAATCCAGAAATTTGTGGAAAATTGATGGGATGTAATGTTTTAGAAAAGAATTATGGAACAACGCAAATAGATACACTGTCAATAATTGATAACGGCAATGAAGTAATTGTAAATACAAATGATTGTCCATTTCCAATTGCAGAAAAAACATCGTTTAAAGTTAAACAATTACATCCAGATATCGATTTTCTTTTGGTGGGATATGTGAAAGCATCATCATATCCTCAATGTTTTGATTTAGATGAAGCAGAAAAAATGAATGAAGCTGTCATTAAACAAGAAAAAAAATTACAAACAACGTTACAATATGTAAATTTATTTAAACCTAGATATTTTATGCCTTTTGCTGGACGTTATACGCTAACAGGAAAGAATGTAGATCTTAACAAATATCGTGGAGAACCAGAATTAGAACATGCATATGAATATCTTGTAAAAAATATTCCAGAAAATGAATCAAAGTGTGTTGTGTTAAATCATGAATGTAATTTTAATATTTCAACAGGGAAACAATCACAGGAATTCATTCCTGTCGATTTTGATGAGAAATTGAATTTTGTTGCGTCCGTGTTTTCAAAACAGAGATATGAATATGAAGATGAATCCATTCCATCTGAACAGGATTTGATTAAATTGTTACCAGAGTGTTATGAAAATTTTGAGAAAGCAAGAAAAAGTATCAGTTGGGTATCTGAAACTAAAATAATTCTAAAAATTAATGATGATTCATTTGGTATAATTTCTTGCAATGGAGATGGTTATGAGATATGTACTGCAAAGGAAATTCAAAAATTTAATCAATTTTTGATGATGACTCTAGATGATAGATTATTGAAATGGATTTTACAAGGGCCTCGAAAAGCACATTGGAGTATTGCAGACATAGGTTGCCACATTACATACAAAAGAGTTCCAAATACATACGAACGAGGATTATACTATTGTTGGAATAATTTCTATTCAAATAACTATAGTTAGAATATTTTTTGAAAATTAATTATTGAGCGCCCATTGCTTGTTCTGCTTGGTGGAACATCTCACTCTTTGCACAACCTGCTGCAAGTTCGTCACCTGCACCTCTTCTCATAAGACCTCTGTAAAGACCGTCTTCGAGTTTTACACCTTCACGTTGTTCCCATTCCTCAACAGTGATAGAGTATTTCTTTTGGATTCTGTCTCTGTACCATTCTGGAATTACATTGAATGCACAGAATGGAATAATTCTAAGGTCTGGAGTAACATAGTGAATATCACATCTTTGTAATCTTTCTAAATCTTCATTGTATTTGTCTTGGAAGTGCATCATTCCTAAGAATAGACCTTTGACGTGCCATGAACCTACTGCTTCAAATGATCTCTTCATTAAGATATTTCCAAACATTTTAGCCAAATCTAGTCCGGCTGGTTGGTTTTCTTTATTGATGAATCCTTTCAGTTTTCTTACAACTTCAAGCATTGTAAAGTATTTGTTTGCACCAGAGCGGATTTGTTCTGCTTTGTCTTCAAATAATTCTAACATACCTTGAATATCACAGAATCTTGTCATTGGGACAAGTTTCTTTGTGTCTGCATCTTGGAATACATAAGCTCCTGCTCCACATGCAAAGTGAATAGATAATTCGTATTTTGGTTTACTTGAGAATGCTTCAATGACATTTGTCAATGGCATACAACTTGGAACTGGATACCAATCGTCAACAGTTACTTGACCTTCTGTTTGTTCTTCAATTCTTTGGATACAATCAGGTACTGTGATTCTATATTTTTCACGTTCTGATTTTCCCATTCTTCCAGTTAATGATACTGGTTGGAAGTTTACTGCATGTACAACGTCTAAGTTCTTTTGTGCATATCTGATAATTCCTCCTAGTTCATGATCATTAATTGATTTGATAACAGTTGGAACAAAGACTACAGTTGTTCCAGTTTTTCTACAAGTATCTAATGCATATGGAATTTCCCAGTGATTCTTTGGGTTTGTTCTTGCAGTTACGCCGTCAAAGCTGAGGTACAAATTATTACAACCTGCCATTCTTACTTCACGTCCTGCTTCTGGATCCATTGCATGTCTGATTCCATTTGTATTCATTTGAATATGTTCAACACCTTCTTCTTTCATAATTTTGATTAAATCTGAAATATCTTCTCTTAACATTGGTTCACCACCAGTAATCTGCATAGAATTTCCTGGGATTGGTCTTTCTGATCTTAATGTTTTCATCATTCCTCTTACTTGATCATGATTTGGTTCATACATGTAAGCACCTTCTAGTCCTTTCTTAACATAGAAGAAACAATACCAACAAGTAAGATCACATCTGTTTGTAACAATCATGTTTGCCAATCCGCTGTGTGATAAGTGGTTTGAACATAATCCACAATTGTTTGGACAAGAACACTTGTCTTCCATAATTACATTTGGAGCATGTGCACCTTTTCCATCAACCCAGTATGTACTGAATTTTTTATACATATCATAAGAACCGAAATAAAGTTCCTCAGTTTCACCGTGTGTTGGACAAACTTTGGACATGAAGACTTTACCTTCTCTTTCAAAAACTTCAGCATCTAAAATCATGTTACAATCAGGGCAAATACTTTGGGTAAATCTAATAGTGGATTTCTTACCTTGAGTCTTTGATGACTGATTAGATATCTGAATTAGAGCCATTAACTAATCTCTTGAAAATGAGTATATAATGCAACTCCTACTAACCACCGGATGAATGAGGGAACGATCATAGTCAATTTAAATAGCGAATTTGGTAATTCTGTTCGTGAGCATTTCTGATAAGACAAAGAAGTCATTAGAGAAGGTTGGATTAACTAGCTACGAAATTCGAGCTTATACAACCCTAATCAAAGATGGAGAAAGTAATGCATCAGAAATCAGCCAAAACTCAGGAGTTCCCTATTCAAAAATTTATGAGATTTTGGGAACGCTGGAAGAAAAAGGATGGATTGGGTCAGATGATTCAAGACCAACAAAATACTTTGCAAAGGCTCCATCAAATGCATTAGAAACTTCAAAACAAAATGCAGACGCCATATTTTCAGAGAACAAAAATGTCATTTTATCAGAATTAATTCCTCTCTATGAAAAAACTGGAACAAGTGAAAAACCAGATATTTGGTTTATTTCTGGTGCTATGAATATTGTTTCAAAAATTATGGAAATGGTTGAGCATTGTAGAGAAGAAGTAATGATTGCAGTTCCTCAAGCAGGAGAAATGATTGTTAAGCAAGCACTTCCGAAACTTAGGCAATTACACGATAAGGGAATAAAAATTACAATTCTTATTTCAGATGAATTTGATAAAGAATCTATTAAAGCAATTTCTCGAGTTGCAGATGTTAAAGTAAAAGGAGGATTATTCGGAGGAGGTATTATTTCAGATAAGAGGTATGTCGTTATTTTGCTAGGTCCTGAGATTAGTAGCTCTACTTCATCCGAAATAGTAGCAATTTGGGCAGATCATGCAGGATTAGCAGGATTTGCAAGAGAATATTTTGATTTCTTGTTAAAAGATGCTAAAAAACCATAGTTTCAATTGTTTAGAAGTATTGAAAATTTATTAGATTAAAGAAATTAGATGAGTTATGGATGCAATGGATGAAGAAGTTCTGTTTGTAGGAACTGCAGAAGCTGAACATACAGAAATGTATCTAAAAGCAGTTTGGCATATTAGAGAAAAAGGTGATGATGTCAAAATCAGTACCATTGCAAAAAGACTGAATGTTCGCCAACCAAGTGTCGTACAGATGTTAAAAAAATTAGCAGAAAGAGATTTGGTCACATACAACAAAGCAGGAGTTTCATTGAAAGAAAGTGGCGAGAAGGTTGCATCATCTATGATTCGTAATAGTCGTTTACTGGAAGTATTAATGGACAGCGCTTTAAAAATTGAAATTGATGAAGAGATGGTTTGCGGAATTGAACATCATATGAATAAACAGTTTACAGATGCATTATGTATAATGTTAAAATGTCCAGCTAAAAGCCCAAGAGGTCGTGAAATTCCAATGGGAGAATGTTGTAAAACAACTAGAGGGAAAGAAGAGTAAAAGAAGATATACTATAGAAATTTGATAAGAGTATGGCTTGTTTTTGTGGATGCGAAGAATATGTGAAAAACTCTAATGGGAAGATTATGGGTTGTGTAAATTGCAATCATGGTAGACAAAATCATGATAATGAATGGCGCGAATCAGCAAGGAAAAATGTGGAACAATCACAAAAACGAGATACTGACTTTGGATAATTTATTCACCAATAATTTTTACTAAGACTCTTTTGTTTCGTTTACCGTCAAATTCACCATAAAAGATAGTTTCCCATGGTCCAAAATCTAATTCACCATTAGTAATAGCAACTACCACTTCTCTTCCCATTACTTGTCTTTTTAGATGCGCATCGGCATTATCTTCTCCAGTATCATTATGACGATAATGATCAATTGGTTCATGAGGTGCTAATTCCTCTAACCATTTTTCATAATCATGATGTAAACCACTTTCGTTATCATTAATGAAAACACTAGCAGTGATGTGCATCGCATTAACTAAACAAAGTCCGTCTTTGACACCACTTTTGATAACTAACTTTTCTATATCTGGTGTAATGTTAACAAATGCTCTTCTTGTTTTTGTCTTGAATGTAAGATATTCAGTTAATGACTTCATAAAGCATATAGAAAATTATGGCATAAAAATTCTAAGTTGCAGACTCAGAACTCAAGATCCTAATCATCAAATCATAGGATAGCGTACATCACAGTCTGCAGTAGAAATTTCAGATAATCATACTTGAACCTTTCAATAAGCTTGATAAGTGAGATAGATTTATTGAAAAAAAATGGTCGAGATAGATGCCCCTTCATCATTAGAAAGTTTTCGAAGATTCATCATAGCTAGTACATGTAGTTCATTTGCACCAAGAAGTTATCTTGAAGATCCAGAAGTTTTTGCGGAAAGAGATGATAGTTTAGGTTCCATCTATGTAGAAGCAGCAGACAAAGTAACATTGAAAAAAATTAGAGAGATAACATTTGTCAACGCTAAAGATGTTTTAGGAGTTATCTATTCATCAAAGAGTGGAAACACCAGTCTAAAATGGAGACAAACTAGAAAAAATACCGGTAAGGTAACAGGCGAAGCATCATCAAACTCATTAGTAAATTTGGCAGAAGGCGGAGTCATAACTCTCGAATGGGTTGAGAAATATGTTAAGAAGAAACAAGAAGAATCAAACTAGTTATCTTTTAGAGATTTTATAAAAAAACATGATTACAAAGACTCTTGATGAGAATACAATTTCATTAATGCCTGAAGATTCTGATGATTTACTAACAATCAGAAGAATATTAAAAACTGATGATAAAATTGTGGGTGAAACAACTAGAGTAATAAAACAAGATAAAGAATATGCACGGCCAGACAAAGGAGAAAGAGTTCATGTCCGACTTGCAATAAAGGTAGAAAAAATTTCACTTGATAATGTGTTAGATAGAATTAGAGTTGGAGGTACAATTTTAGAATCAAATAATGAATCAGTTCCACATGGTACACATCATTCTTTTACAATAAAAATAGATGAAGGGTTTAATCTAGTAAAGAAAAAATGGAGTAGTGTTGAGAAAAAACTTGCAAAAGCAAAAGGAAAAAAAACAAAATTCATTCTAGTTGCAATAGATACAGGTGATTGTGGAATTGGAAGATTAAAAGGAACACATTTGCATCTTTTACCAAATCTTTATTCCGGTTCTAGTGGAAAAAGATACAAATCTAATTTTAAAATTGAAACATTTTTTGATGGGGTTATTGGTGCAATTGGTTCAGTTGTTGAGAAAGATAATCTAGTAATAATTTTTGGTCCTGGAGAAACAAAAAAGAAATTTTACAATTATGTATCAAAAAAACCGCTTGCAGACAGATGTCAATTCAAAATAATAGAAGGAATTGATTCAGGAGGAGAAGATGGAATTCACATATTTACAAAATCAGATGCAATGAAAGAAGTGATGGCAGATACTAAACTTGCCAAGGTATCACAAATAATTGACGAGGTGATGTTTCTTGCAAATAAACAAAGTAAGAAGTTCTCTATGGGAATTGATGAGACAAAAAAAGCAAATGATGCAGGTGCAATAGAATCTTTAGTATTTTCAGAAAAAGCCATTCAAGATTCTGATGAACAAGAGATTGTAGATTTCTTAAATGATGTAGAATCTAAAGGTGGAGAAATTTTTAGCGTAGATAGTACAATTGATGCAGGATTGAGAGTTTCAGGTTTAGGTGGAATTATCTCATTATTGAGATTTCCACTAGAATACTAGAGGGTAGAATCTATCAACCAATCAAGATATGGTTTATTCATAGAATTTACATTAATTTCAGCGATTTCTGGTACATCATAAGGATGAAGTTTTTTTATTTCATTTTTTAGATTTTTTTCGTTTTTCTTTGTAGTTTTGAAAAATGCCAAATATTCTGAATCATTTTGTATCTTTCCTTTCCATGAATAAACAGAATCAATTTTAGTAATGTTTACACATGCAGCAAGTTTCTTTTTTACCAATTGATTTGCAACCTTTTTTGTGACAGCCTTGTTAGGGAATGTAGAGACAATTATGACAGGTTTCATAGGAAACGATAAATTGCCGAGACTAAAAAATTTTCTTAATTGGAACTTGATATTTTAACAGACAATGCAATTATTTACGTACTCATAGCATGGGTTGTAATTTTTGGAGTAGCTAAAGGTCTAAAATTAGAAAAATATGGATTTACGATTAAACCATATAGTCTAACTTACAAAAATTACAAAGTTCAAGATGCATTAATTCGTGTATTAGGAAGAACGAGGAGAGGAATTCGGGTTTTTGCAGATGTCAGTGTAATTGCAGGATTTTTGATGATGGGATTTGCATTTTGGTTTTTGTTTTCAAATATTACAAACTACTTTGTTCAACCAACAGAATTTGCAGAATTAACAGTACTAATTCCAGGTGTCACATTAACTTCTGGTTCAGCTATCATGTACTTTTTGCTTTCAATTCCAATTGTTCTAGTAATTCATGAAGGAGCACATGGAATTGTGGGAGTTATGGAAAAAATTGGTATCAAAACAGGGGGATTTGCAATATTCATTGCAATGTTTGCAGGTTTTGTAGAACCAGATGAAGAACAATTTAGTAAAGCAAAAAAGATTTCAAGATTACGTTTGATTGGTGCAGGTCCAACATCAAATGTGATTTTTGCTTTTGCACTAGGAGCAATATTATTTACAAATCCAATGTTTGCAATGGTTGTACCAGAACCATTTTTGAGTTCATTTTATGAAGAAGCAGAAGATGGGGTTTTAGTACTTTCATTAATTGAGGGCGGAGGAGCACAACAAGCAGGTATTCAAGAAAATGATGTCATCATAGGAATTAACGATGTCAACATAGCGTCGGCAATGGATTTACAGAAAAATCCAGTTGAGCCCGGTGATACAGTTAATGTTACAATAGTAAGAGATGGAAGTGAGATTGTGATTCCAGTTACAATAATGGCATCACCTGATGATCCTGAGAGAGGATTAATAGGAATAATGAGAAATGATCAACCTCCTCAACCAATTTACAACATTATTGATTGGGGTTTGGATACTCCTATGGGATTTCAATTCTCCATGTTCCTACTATGGTTGTGGATGATTTCATTTTTCATTGGAATAATCAACATGTTACCACTACCAATCCTGGATGGTGGAAAATTCATTCATACTATAATTGAAGGGAAAATTTCAGAAAAAGCTGTTAACGGAACAATGATAGCAGTTTATGCATTCACATTCATTACATTTGGTCTCAATATTGGATTGTCTTATGCTAAATCAGGTTGGTTTACAATCTAAAATCAGAAAATAGACAAATAAGTTAGTTACAAACTTTGTGATTTATACAATTCAAATTAGCGCCTTGTAAATTAGCGCCTTGTAAATTAGCGCCTTGTAAATTAGCGCCTTGTAAATTAGCATCTTTAAGAAAGACTTCCCTCATATCAGCACCACTAAAATCAACATTACTCAGATTTGTGTTCCGAAAATTAGCATATACTAAATTGGCATTTTTGAAGTTTGCGCCTTCTAAATCAGAATCAGCAAAAACAGTAAAAATAACAAATGAAATTTCTAAATCATTTCCAATTCTTTCTACATTTGTTACGTTCCAACCAGCTGCCCATGGAGTAGGATTAACTTTTTCTCTGAATGTTTTTTGATCTAATTCTAAAAGATCTAGACTATTTTTATGCAATGTTGTTACGGAAAGTGCTTCCATGTCTGAATTTTGGAAATTTGCATTCTTTAATATTGCGTCATAAAATATCACATTGTCTATACGATTGTTAGAAAAATTTACTTTTGTTAAATCTGTTTTTCCAAAATTAATACTTTTTAAAATAGCATCTGATAAATCAATTCCTGATAAATTTGCATGGAGAAATGCGGTATAAGATAAATCCGAACCAGACATGTTTTTTACTTCTCTGAAATCAGCGGCTCGAAAATCTGACCAAGAAAGATCTGCATTCTCTAGATTTGTATTTTTAAAACTAGTATCCCATAAGGAAGAAGCAGATATATTTTTTCCAGACAGATTAATTCCATCAAACACCGTTCTTTGTAAAGTCTGTTGAAATAAAGAATAATCAACGGGGAGTATAACATCGGTAAGATCAGCGCCTTTTAGTATTGTTCCTGTAAGGTCTTTACCTGAAAGATTAGCGCCTTTTAGTATTGTTCCTGTAAGGTCTTTACCTGAAAGATCAACGCCATCAAGATTAGCATTAGTAAGATTAGCATCCTTCAAATCCATATCATTTAGATTCATTTGAGAACAGACAGTGTTACCTATACAATTTAGTATTGTGTCAGTAAGGATGGTAGTTTCAAGATTGACATTTGTTAGATTTGTCCATGTGAGATCTTTTCCAGAGAGATCAACGCCATCAAGATTTGCTCCAGAGAGATCAGCGCCTTTTAGTATTGTTCCGGTGAGATCTTTGCCAGAGAGATTTACTCCAGAGAGATTAGCATTAGTAAGATTAGCATCTGTTAGATTTGTTCCGGTGAGATCTTTGCCAGAGAGATTTACTCCTAACAAATTTGCATCATGGAAATTAGTATGTGTCACTATTGCACCTGTTAAATCTGCATATTGAATCTGAGAATGATCAAAATCTGCATATGACAAATCAGTATCTGTAAAATCAAAAGTCAAATAACGTGGTTCATCATATGTACCTCCAGGCCAATCCATTTTTACAATAGGATTAGTTGCACCACACATGTTAGTGTAAGATAAATTGGCTCCTGTGAAAATTGTATTTGCCAAATTTGCTTTATACAACACAGTGTACGAGAGATCTGCTCCAGAAAGATCCGTATTATCAAGAATCACCCCATACATATTAGCACCCGATAAATTTGCGCCTGACAAGTCACGATTTGATAAATCACGACCTTCTACTGTGCAATGTGACCAGTCTACTGAACCTTCAGCATTTAGATCATCTGGAACTTTATCACCGTTTTTATCAATTTCCTTATTACAATTTTGACCTGTCAAAGTTCCATCTGCATTTTTTTGTCCTTCATCGATATCATGATTATTTAATTCAGATTCAAGCGTGATTATTCCATTTGATACAAGCCATTGTATACTAGACAAAAATTCTGCTTCAGATATAGCATCTGTGGCCCACCACCCAGCGGTATTTTTTACCCAATCTGGAACATTTTTTGAGTTTTCAGGAATATCTGATACATCAACAACAACAATTATCTCTTCATTAATTAAAAATTCAATTGCATTAACAAACTCTGTTTCAGAAATTGCATCAGTTGCCCACCATCCTGCAGTGTTTTTCACCCATGACGGTACATATTCCGCATATATCATAGGAGATATTCCTACAAAGAGTAAGACGACTATCAGCAACATGAAATTAAGTCGCATATTAGAGAAACAACAATAGGGTCTAATTAATTATTCAGGTTTTCATAGAATTCAATTATGATAAAGAATCAGATATTAACTCAAATAGAATCTCCAGATTATGCAATGTCAAAAGTGTAAAAACACTGCCGTATACAATAGAAAGTATAGTGGAGAAAGCCTATGTTCCGAATGCTTTTCAAACTCTATTTTGAGAAAAGCTGCAAAAACCATCTCCAAGTACAAGATGATAAAAAATGATGAACTAGTTGTTGTTGGAGTTTCAGGCGGAAAAGATTCTCTAGTATTACTTAGCATATTAAAAAAAATGTCAGAAACTCATAATTTTCGAATAATTGCGGTAACAATTGATGAAGGAATTCCAGGTTATAGAGATGAGGCTTTGGAAATAGTCAAAGATTTCTGCTCAAAATTAGATGTAGAATTTAGAACTTATTCATACAAAGAACTGTATGATGTCACATTATCAGAATCATTAGAACTAAGAGATGAAGAGAAAACCACATCTTGTTCAATCTGTGGCATTTTTAGAAGAAGAGCGTTAGATCATGCTGCAAAAGAATTAGGAGCAAATGTAATTGCTACAGGTCACAACTTAGATGATTCATTACAAACATTTTTGATAAACACACTATCTGGAGATTCAAATAAAATTGGGTGGATGAGTCCAGGAAGTGATTCAAAACAAATTAGAAAGATAAAACCGCTTGCAGAAATTTATGAATCTGAAATTGTATTTTATGCATTTACCAATAAACTACCATTTCAAACAGAACCGTGTCCTCACATGAATGAAGGTATTAGAACAGAGATTCGTGAATTTCTAAATTCTCTTGAAGACCAACATAGTGGAATTAAAAATAATATGTATCGCTCGATAATCAAAATTTCAGAAGTTATGAAAGATTCAAGTTTCAAAGAAAAACGAGTTTGTACAAATTGTGGAAATCAGTGTACAGGAAAGATTTGTGCCGTGTGTAATATGGTTACAGACTTGAAGAAACAACGATCCTAATTCAAATATAACATTCTATTCTATCTAAAACGTAGTAGGGAGGATCAGGGTGCCAGCCGTGCCCTATTCTGAAACCGGCTATATGCAGAGATCAGCAACTGCTGGGTAAATCTCTAGGCAGGTAACTCCCGCTTGGTGTGCGGAAATGAATTCACGCCGAGGCGGGTGGTTGCAGGACAAGGATAATCCGAAGGGATTTTTCCTAAGACCGAACCATCGAAAGGGATGAGGTCCGGGAGGGAGCAATCCTAAGGTGGAGCATCCACGCTTCCTCGTCTACGTGGGGGATCTTGTATGCCTCGAAATGGGACTATCAGCCTAGACTGGAGCCAGCAGAACTACTACATTAAATTGTGAATCAAAGGAGATGAAATATGGAAAATTTTATCGGAGTTGGAACTGGAAGAACTTACGCAGATTTTCAGAGACAAATTCCTGAACCTGTAAAGCCATTATTTGATAAATTACGAACATATTGCATGTCACTTGATGAAAAAGTGATAGAAGATGTTAGAATGCATAGAGTAGTTTTTTGTAAAACCATGAGTTTTAGATGGTTTGCCGATATGGAACCAACTCAATCTTCAATCATAATTAAAATTCAAAAAGAACGAAAAGCAGAAGCTACAATTTTAGAGATTACACCAGAACAAGAACTGACAAAAATAGAAGCTACACTAAAAAATGCATTTACAACAATTCGCTAATATCTAACTTCAAAGTTTTCAAACTCATCAGTATAATTTTCTTCAGACAATTCAAACTCATCAACGCGAGAATTTGCAGGCCCAGTTTTACACCAAGTTGTAAGATTGTCAATATTTTGTTTTTCACCTTCTGCAACAATTTCAACTCGTCCATCATCAAGATTACGAACCCAACCATTCACATTATTTTTAATTGCCATAACTCTGGTAGATTGTCTGAAAAATACACCTTGTACTCTACCAGTAATAAAAATATGAATTCTTTTTTGAATCATTCTAAAAGATAGATTGTTAATCTATTATTTGATAGATTGTTTTCTTTCCTTAATTCTTGCTCTACCAGTTTTCTTTGCAGCGATGCTTCCAACTTTAGCACCTGGAGGTGCATTACGAGATACAGTAGATGATTGTCCAACATGTTGATGACGTCCACCACCGTGAGGATGTACATATGCTGCTTGAGCAACACCTCTAACAATTGGATATTTCTTGCCTTTTGATTTAAAGCGCATCATTTTAACTCCAGCACGCATTAATGGTCTATCTTCAACTCCACCACCTGCTAGAGTTCCAATCATTGCTCTATTTTTTGGGTTTAATTTTTTGAATTTTCCAGATGCTAATTTCAAAATTACTCCATCGTCTGCATGAGAAAATACTGTTGCGTCAGCACCTGCTGATTTCATTAAGGCGCCACCGTCTCCAAATTGCTGTTCTACATTACAAACGATTGTTCCGTCAGGGATGTTTTGAATACTAATTACATTACCATCAATAATTTCAGAATTTAGACCAAAATTGATTCTTTGACCAACTCTAGTTCCTAAAGGTGCAGGAATAAATGAGATCGCACCATCTTCAAATCTCACCTTTGAAAGAGGTACATCACGGCCAGATTCATGAACTAGATCAATAATCTCTCCTCGACGTTCCTCATCTAGTGAAAAACTTGGGTATTTGGCAGGTTTTAGCTTTTGAGTAGCAGCTGCTCTGAACTGCATGCCTCCACGTCCACGTCTACGAACACCTGGTCTTTTACCCATAGTAAACGATTGTGACTAGAATCATGATTTTAAGCTTGTGATCAGTTTTGAGTCGATCAATAGAATAATACGCTAAATATATAAAAAAAGAATGAGGAGTGTATAGATATGAGTGAAAATGGTCTTTCCCTAAAAGTTCTAGAAGCATATACTAGAGATGTTGGAAGAGGAGTAGCAAGAATCGATTACGATTCTATGGATACTCTAAACGCATCAACTGGAGATGTTATCGAACTAAAAGGAAAAAGACGTACTGTTGCAAAATGTTTACCTTTGTATCCTTCAGACGAAGGTAAAGGAATTATCAGAATTGATGGTTTAGGAAGAAACAATTCTGGAATTGCAATTGGAGATACAATTACTGTAAAAAAGATTAAAGCTGTTCCAGCAGAAAAAGTGGTAGTTGCACCATTAGAAGCAATACCACCAATTGATGAGAGATATTTAGCAGATGCACTCGAAAGTGTACCTTTGATTAAAGGAGACAATGTAATGGTTCCATACTTTGGAGGAAGACTAACATTCCAAGTAATAGGAGTTACACCAGCTGCAGATGCAGTTTTAGTTACACAGAAAACAACATTCCACATCGCCGAAAAAGGTGAGACATTAAGAGGAGTTCCTCAAGTTACATACGAAGACATTGGAGGAATTAGAGGCGAGATAAAGAAAGTTCGTGAAATGATTGAATTACCATTAAGACATCCAGAGATATTTGAAAAACTAGGAATTGAAGCACCAAAAGGTGTTTTGCTTTATGGTCCTCCAGGAACTGGTAAGACACTCTTAGCAAAAGCTGTTGCAAACGAAAGTAATGCACATTTCATTAGTATTTCTGGACCAGAAATTATGAGTAAATTTTACGGAGAGAGTGAAGCTCGTCTAAGAGAAATTTTCAAAGAGGCAAGAGAAAAAGCACCATCAATTATCTTTGTGGATGAAATTGATTCAATTGCACCAAAGAGAGAGGAAGTAACAGGTGAAGTAGAAAGAAGAGTTGTATCTCAAATGTTATCATTAATGGATGGACTAGAAGCTAGAGGAAAAGTAATTGTAATTTCTGCAACTAACAGACCAAACGCAATTGATCCTGCATTAAGAAGACCTGGAAGATTTGACAGAGAAATTGAAATTAAAGTTCCAGATAAAAAAGGTAGACAAGAAATTTTGCAAATTCATACACGGAACATGCCTTTGGCTGCAGACGATCAAGAATATCCAGTAAACATTGAAAAGATTTCTGCAGTAAGTCACGGCTATGTTGGTGCAGATTTAGAGTATCTATGTAAAGAAGCAGCAATGAAATGCCTCAGAAGATTACTTCCAGAATTGAATTTGGAAGAAGAAAAAATTCCACCAGAGACATTAGATAAATTAATTGTAAACGCAGATGATTTCAAAAAGGCTCTAGTAGAAGTAACACCTTCAGGAATGAGAGAAGTATTCATTGAAAATCCTGATGTATCATGGGAAGAAATAGGTGGTCTTGGAGAAGTCAAGAAAGAATTAATGGAAGCAGTTGAATGGCCCATGAAATATCCAGGATTATATGATAAATTAGGACACAAGATGCCTAGAGGAATTTTGTTACACGGACCTAGCGGAACAGGTAAAACACTGATGGCAAAAGCTGTTGCAACAGAAAGTGAAGCAAACTTTGTCTCAGTTAGAGGACCAGAATTACTATCAAAATGGGTAGGTGAATCCGAAAGAGGAATTAGAGAAATATTCAAGCGAGCAAGACAATCAGCTCCATGTGTTATTTTCTTTGATGAAATTGATTCAATTGCACCAATTAGAGGAGCTGGTGGCGAAACTGCAGTAACTGAAAGAGTTGTAAGTCAATTGTTAACAGAATTGGATGGAATGGAAAACATGCACGGAGTTGTTGTACTTGCTGCAACTAACAGAGCAGACATGATTGATCCAGCATTACTCAGACCTGGAAGATTTGATAAAATTATTCAAATTCCATTACCAGATAAAGATAGTAGAAAAATGGTAATAGAAATTCATTCAAAAGATATACCACTTGCAGATCAAAATGGTCCAGATAAAATTGACTTTGAGAAACTTGCTGAATTAACAGATGGATTAAGTAGTGCAGATGTTGCATCAATAGCAAATACTGCAGTTTCACTAGTAGTCCATGAACATCTAGACAATGCAGCTCCAGACAAGAATCTAAGTGATGAAGAAACAAAGAAAGTTGTGGAGGCTATTGAAAAGAAAGCAGCAGATGCCAAAGTCACAATGAAGCACTTTGAAGAAGCAGTTAGAAAAGTAAGAGAACAGAAAGATCTCAAGATGAACGATAAGCTAGTTGCATCATACTACAGGTAGTTTTAATAAAATACATACCATCTAATTTTCATAAATGTCAGAACTAAAAGGATACAAAGGTAAAATCCGTGATTTCTTAATCACGAATAAAGTCGATGTAGGAGATTTAGTGAAAATTACATCTGAATTGACATATTCTGGAATTTTAATGCCTAGATACGAAAGTGGTGATGAATCTCATATTGTTCTAAAATTAAAAAGCGGATATAATATTGGAATCGAGTTTGAAAAAATTGAGAAATTAGAAAAAACTGGTGAAAGACAATCAAATAATGAAAACTCACAAACCATTGAAAAAAATGAAGAATTGCCAAAAATCTTACTTTTATCAACAGGGGGAACTATTGCAAGTAAAGTAGATTATAGAACAGGTGCAGTTACTCCTGCATTATCTGCAGCAGAACTATACGAAGCTGTTCCCGAAATTGCAAAAATTGCAAATGTTGATGCAGAAGTGTTATTTTCAGAATATTCAGAAAATTTACAACCAGAACATTGGTTAGAGATTGCAAAAAAATTAGATAGTATTGTAGATTCAGATTATGTAGGAGTAATTATTGCACATGGTACAGATACAATGCATTATAGTTCTGCATTTTTATCATTTGCATTATCTGGTTTTAAAAAACCAATTACTTTAGTAGGTTCACAAAGATCATCAGACAGACCATCATCTGATGCAGCATTAAATTTGATTTCAGCAACAAAATTTTTAGTTAATACAAAATCTAAGGGTGTTTTTGTAGTAATGCATCAAAATGAAAGTGATGATGCAGTAGCATGTCATTTAGGAACACGAGTTAGAAAAAATCATACAAGTAAAAGAAGTGCATTTCAAACAGTCGGTTCTGAACCAGCATTTGTAGTGTATGAAGATAAAATTTTAGAAAATATGAAAAATTCATTCTTTAGTGAAAATGAGTATAATCCACGAATCAATTTAGATACAAAAGTTGCCCTTATCAAATATCATCCTGGATTTAATCCAGAAATAATTGAATCATTGATAAAATTAGAATACAGAGGAATAATTTTTGAAGGTACAGGATTAGGACATGTAGGAAGAACAATGTATGACTCAATTAAAAAAGCAAAAGAAAATGGAATATTTCTTGGAATGACATCACAATGTATTGATGGACGTGTAAGCATGACAGTGTATGAAAGTGGAAGAGACTTACTCGATATGGGAATTATTCCGTTAGAAAATATGATTCCAGAAGTAGCTTTGGTCAAAGCAATGTGGGTTTTAGGAAATTCTAATTCAGATGACGAGATAAAAAATATGATGTTGGAGAATTATTCATCAGAGTTTTGAGCGTATATGTCAGAATTAGATATTAAAAATATTGGATTAAAAGTTGGCTTGGAGATTCATCAACAATTAGATACAAAAAAGAAATTATTTTGTGACTGTACTCCGATAGAAGAAGAAGAGTTTTCAATAAAATTTTCAAGAAAACTAAGAGCAGCAAAAAGTGAATTAGGGAAAATAGATCCTGCTGCACTTTTTGAGAGTACTAAATCAAAAACTATAGTTTACTATGCAGACCCAAAAAGTAGTTGTTTAGTAGAAGAAGATGAAGAACCACCACATGCACTAGATACTGATGCAAAGAATATTGCACTCTTGATAAGTTCAGCATTAGAATCAAAAATATTTTCAGAAATTCACGTAATGAGAAAAACAGTAATTGATGGTTCAAACACAACCGGATTTCAAAGAACAATGCTTGTTGCACAAGGAGGATATATCGAGGTAGATGGTAAGAAAGTAGGAGTTCAATCAATATGTCTTGAAGAAGATGCGGGAAAATTAATCAAAGACGAAGGAAATCATAGATTTTTTAGTTTAGATAGACTTGGAGTTCCTTTAGTTGAAATTGCATTAGATCCTGTTGAAGGAGATCCAAAATTTGTAAAAGATATTGCATTAACGCTAGGCAGATTATTACGAGTTACAAAAAAAGTGATGCGCGGGATTGGGACAATTAGACAAGATGTGAATATTTCTGTCGAAGGAGGAGGCGTTATTGAAGTAAAAGGTGTTCAACAATTAGATCAGTTAGAAAAAATTATTGAATTTGAAGCAAAAAGACAACATGGATTAAAAATAATTTCAGAGAAAATTAATCAGACCGAATTTACAGAAATTGATAGAAAAGAAGATGTCTTTGATGTTACAGAGGTAATGCAAGAGTGTAATTCAAAGATTATTAAAAAATCAATAGAAAAACAAGAGAAAATTTTTGGAATGAAAATTAAAAAATTGAAAGGAATATTTGGTTTCGAGCCATATTCAGATGTGAGATTAGGAAAAGAGATTGGACAATTAGTGAGATTTTTTGGTATTGGTGGTGTTTTTCATTCAGATGAATTACCAAATTATGGAATTGAAGACATAGATATCAAACGAGTTACTGAAAAATTAGATATTCAAAATGATGATGCATTTTTAATTATTGCTGGTGAAAAAATTTCAGTCGGATTTGCAATTGATTCTATAATTAACAGAATTGAGCTTGCAAAGAATGGACCACCTGCTGAAACTCGAGCCGCTACTCAAAATGGAGATACCATATTCCTAAGACCTAGACCAGGTGCATCTAGAATGTATCCAGAAACTGACATACCTACAGTGAAAGTAACAAATGAAGAACTTGTACAAGTAAGATCCAATATACCAAAATCATGGGAAGAATCAATCAGAGAATTAGAAGAAAAATATCAAATCAATAATCAGCTTGCAGAACAAATTTTTGATTCAGAATATTTTGAGATTTTTGAAAAAATATGTTCTAAAAAACAAAATTCACCAAATTTTGTCGTATCTGTTCTATGTTCAACTATAACTAATTTAGAAAGAAGTGGATTAGATTCTAGTCTACTGAATGATGAACAGATAATGATGACATTTGAATTATTAGGACAAGAAAAAATAAACAAAGAATCAATTCAGATAATTTTTGAACAGATAATGTCTAAAAAAGTAAATGATGTTCTACAAGCATTAGAAAATGCATCTATAACTCAATTGACTGAAAATGAATTAGATGATATCTTAGATAAAATAATTCAAGATAATACCGATAAAATAAAACAAGAACAAATGCGCGCATTAAGTGGTATAATGGGAATAGCTATGAAAGAAGTTAGAGGAAAGGCATCTGGCAAGATTATTAATCAGAAATTAAAGGAAAAGATTCAAAATTTCCTAAATTAATAAAATATCAGTAGATGAATAAAAGAGAATAAGTTAAGGGGATTAACTTTTTGTCTTTCTACTACCAGTACCTCTACCAGTTGTACGTGTTCTGCCTTTGGTAGATACTTTTTTTGTCGTTGGAGTTGATGATAATTTTCTTTTTCCCGTACCACGACCTGTTGAAACGCTACGATTTCCTGCAGCTTTCTTTTTGGTCTCCTGATATTCTTTGTAAGAATCTCCAGAAAAGGTTGATTTCTTACTAGTGTCAGTCTTTCTACGAGTTGTGCCTCTACCACCAACACGGGTTACTTTTGCCATGGAAAATAGGCAAACTACAGTGTTTTAAAGTTGTTCATAATGATAATGAAACAATTTGTGTGGAAAGTGGGATTTGAACCCACAAATTCCAACAGATAACAATTCTGAACCTTGTACCATTGATCAGGCGGGTGTTTTCGAATGAAAATTTTGTATTTTCAAGAATAAGTTACTTATTCACAAAATATTGAAATGTAAGAGAAATTCTGTAGGTTTATGTCATTTTGGGAAATCATTTTGGATAATGAGAAAGAAATTCTAGGAAGATATAATCAGGAATATTTTACTGAACAAAAAATTGGAGAAATTATTAAAAAACTGTATGAACAAGAAATCAAACAAGGCCATAATCTAACAATTAGATCATCAAAAAAGAATTAATCGGATTTTCTGAATTCATCTAATAGAGATTTTTGTTGTTTTGTTAATTTTTTTGGAATTTCTACTACAATATGTACAAAAAGATCACCACGTCGATTAGAATTCTGACTAGGCAATCCCTGGGATTTAATTTTTAAGATTGAGTTTGGTTGAGTTCCAGATTCAATTTTCAATGTTTCTGTTTTTTCAAGTGTTTTGACATTAATTTCAGTACCTAAACTTGCATCTATCATAGAAAGTCTTGCATCACAGTATAGATCTATACCATCACGTCTAAAGTGTGAATGTGGTTCAACACGTACACGTACAATTAGATCACCATTATCACCATCTGGAATTGATTCACCTTCATTTTGAATAACATAATCACCATTGTCAATTCCTGATGGGAGATTAAATGAAAGATGTTTTGTTCCTTTAATTTTTCCACGCTGACATTTTTTACATGGATCTTTAATAATTTCTCCTCGTCCTCTACATGTTCCACATGCTTGAGCAGTTTCTAATAGGAATCCACCCATATTTTTTCGGACTCGAACTTGTCCACGACCATTACAATCTTTACAAGTTGCTTTTGATGTTCCAGGTTTACATCCCGTACCACTACAATCAGGACAATCTACATATTTCTGGAGATCAAGTTCGATTTGTTTTCCATGTAATACATCTTCCAAAGTAATGTAACATTCATGTAAAAGATCATTTCCACGTGAACGACCGAATCCTCTACCACCGCCACCAAATAGATTTTCAAAGACAGATCCGAATCCTCCACCTCCACGTCCTCCCTGACCGCTAAATAGATCATTGAAAATATCATTGAAGTTACCACCTGCACCTCTAAAGATATCTTCAGTAGAGTATCTCCCATCTACACCTTCATGTCCATGTTGATCATATAGATCACGTTTTGATGAATCTGAAAGAACTGCATATGCCTCAGAAATTTCTTTAAAATGTTCTTGTGCATCAGGAGACTTATTTCTGTCAGGATGAAATTTTAAGGCTAACTTTCTATATTGCGATTTGATTTCATCAGGATTAGAAGATTTTGTTACTCCTAATACTTCATAATAATCACGTTTAGCACTCATAGATAATCTGCTTAATCAATTATTAA
>JAOMEP010000042.1 GCA_028345965.1 Candidatus Nitrosopelagicus sp. | reverse complement strand
AGAAAAAATGTAAAACAAAAACAGCTGTAAAAAATATGGTATTCCCAGATAACTTCTACAGTACAACAAATAATCACACATCAATTTATCATAATAACAAATGGATTAACGTAGATAACATGATGATGGATAAATGTATCATCGTAAAAGGAAACAAAGCGGCATGTGTGCCAATTAGAGAAGTTAGAAAAGGAGACAAAGTAGTTGTCGGAGAAGATGGAATTAAAGTTACAACTCCTGAACGTCCAAGAGAAGGAATGAATGTTTTTCAGTTCATGGGAAGTGGAAGTTCGAGTGAAAGACCAACTCAACATATTGCACGCAAGGTTGCAGAAGATATCATTCGTACAAAAAAAGAAGGCGGGAAGATTGTGTTGGTTGGTGGTCCTGCAATTGTACACACAGGTGCAGCAGATGCGGTTGCAAAATTAGTTAAATCTGGACACATAAATGCAGTATTAGCAGGAAATGCATTAGCTGTTCATGATGTGGAATATGCAACACTTGGTACTTCATTGGGAATGAAAGTCAAAGATGGAACCTTAGCTGTAAGAGGTCACAGAAATCATATGGATGCAATAAACTCTGTATTCAAAGCAGGCTCATTAAAGAAAATGGTTCAACAGAAAAAATTAACACGTGGAATAATGTATGAGTGTATTAAGAAAAAAATCCCATATGTCTTAGCAGGATCGTTGAGAGATGATGGACCATTACCAGATGTAATTACAGATATTGCAGTAGCACAAAAAGAATACAAAAAAGTTTTGAAGGATGCAAACATGGTTATCATGGTATCCACCATGTTACATTCAATTGCTACAGGCAACATGCTTCCAGCAAATGTCAAGGTAATCGTAATTGATATCAATCAACCAACTGTGACAAAACTTATGGATAGAGGAACATGGCAAGCATTAGGAATTGTGTCTGATGTAGGTGCATTTCTACCAATGGTCGCAAATCAAATTGGAGGTAAGAAATGACAGTAAAAGAAATTGAAAATATTGATTTTAAAAAAGGAGATGGGCTTGTTCCAGTAATCGTTCAAGATTCAACTTCAAAAGATGTACTTACCCTAGCATACACAAACAAAGAATCGCTAGAACTAACTAAAAAAACTGGAAATTCATGGTTTTGGAGTCGTTCTAGAAATAAACTATGGATGAAAGGAGAAGAGTCCGGCAACACGCAGAAAGTGAAAAAAATACTCGTGGATTGTGATTCAGATGCAATAATTTACTTGGTGGAACCATCAGGTCCTGCATGTCATCTTGGAGAACAAACCTGTTTTCATAACGACATGTAATCTTAGAAATCTCTTATTTGTTTTAACAATTCTTTACTTTTATGAAGTATATTTTCAGGATAGCAATTTAGCATCCATCCGTTATCTATTTTTGTAAATTTCATATCATCACAGGTTACATCATATTCATCCGGGCTGTTATCAAATTTCCAATCAAATCCATTTCTAATAGTAATTTCAGGATAGTTGTGTCCTCGTATTAGAGATATTTCCCATAATTCTTCATTAAAATTAACTTCAGCATACAATGCATTTGGATAAAGATAGATCACATTTGGATGCGCCATAATTGCATCAAATTGTTTTGATGTGACATATTCATTGTGGAGTAAAATAATTTTTTCATAGTCTAGAAGAATTTCTGGATTCTGATGAACCGCAATATCTGTAATAATTTCATAACCTAAAAGATTTAGAACTTGTAAACCATTAGCGCTGGATGTGAAAATTGGACTATATTCATTTTCTAATTTTACAGTCAAACAATCTGCATCTCTAAATAAAACTCCATGAAATTCCCCATCACATTCTCCACGATAAAATGTATAAAATCCAGGTTCAGAATAGGCAGCAGCAGTGAATATTGGAAAAACTACTGCTGATTTTTTATTATTTTTTAAATCACCATATATCGACATATTAGATTCATCAAGTTCATAGTAAGCATCGCGCCAAATTTTCTTTCCTTCAATAATTTCAAAATCATTTTCATATGCCATTACTTTGAATAATGATTTAACATTTGTTTGAATTAATTTTTGAGAATCCGAAGATTGGAGTATTGGTTCATTTTTAGAAACTTCCATATTTTCATTAGAATATATTGTAAAGTATACTGCAATTATAATAATCAAAATTACAATTGGAATTATGATTAAAATTGGATTCATTGATTTAATTTT
>JAOMEP010000040.1 GCA_028345965.1 Candidatus Nitrosopelagicus sp. | reverse complement strand
TGATAAGAGAGTTAATCATTACTTTTGATTATCATAGTGGAAAAACTGTCAAAAAATTAAGAAAACTTGAATTAGAAAAAAAAGAGACAGATGATAAAGAAAAAATACAACAACTAAAAGATGAAATTCAAATTTTACAACAAGATTATGAATCAAAATTAAAGCCAGTTGTATTGGAAATAGCATTCAATATTGAATCACAAATGCAAAACATGTCAGAAGATGAGATTTTTGAAAAGTTTCAGATTAAAAACGCCAATTCGTCAATCATAGGAGAATGTGTATACCATATTTGCCAGAAATTGGAAAGGCAACCATCATACAAAGTAATTTTAGAAATGATGCCAGAGAAATTTAGAACAAATTAATCTTCAGGGCTGTAACTTACAATTTTTTTCCAACCTTCAGTATCAGTACATTGCTCATTAGTCATTCGTGAAAATAACAAATCATTAATTTTTGCAAATTTTTCAGTATCAAAATTAGATTCCTCCATATTTTCAATCATTTGATTTGCAAGACTCATGCATGCTTGTTCATGTAGATTTATCGCATTAGATGGAAACAACATGTTTGTTATTGCAATAAGTGTGATAATTGAAATTCCACTTATTAGCCCGATTTTTACTATCTTATTTAGATCCATTGTTTTATTTTAGAATGAAGATAAAATAAACAATATCATCATTCCCCTAAGGAAAAAAAGGAAAATCATTTTAAGATCTAAGCACTATACTGTACGATGAAACTTTTCACCAAAACTGAAGAAAGTAGTACAAAATGTAAGAAATGTGGATCAGATTTGCATGATGCAGAAAGATTGAAGAGACATGAAAAAATTGCACATGCAAGAAGGGTTGATGTCAAGTGTCGTAATTGTGGCACAGAGTTTAGAGACCCAGATGATTTGAGAAAACACAAAAAGAAATGTAAATAATCACAGATGAGAATCTAGAGTTTCTTTAGGAATAATCTTTAGCTTTACACGTCTTCGTCTAATTAAAACATAGTATTGTATGATTTCAGTAATCTGTTCTTCGACAGTATTTTCATGTTCATTACTTTCAAGTAAGAAATCGAAGTAATCTTTTTCGTTTAGTTTTACAGTTATTTTTCTCAAAATTATAACAGGAGATTGGTGAATATTACAGATTCAGTATGCGATTCATTGATTAGTAGTCAATCGCAATTACAGATGAAAAGATGAAAAAATGCATAATTTGTGGATGTAAAGACCATAAACTAGTAGGATGCATACGCCACAAATCAAAACAGTGTAGTTGTTATAAACAGGAATAATGTTAAAAAAATATGGGGTTATTTGGAAAAAAAGAAGACCCAGAAGACTTGATGTATCAAGCAATGACATTTCTAGAAAAAAATCAGCCAAAAGCTGCGGTTTCATTATTTAAAAAAGTCACAAAGATGGACCCAGAAAATGTTAACGCATGGTATAATCAGGGTTTGGCATTAAATCAATTGAAAAAATATGCTGATGCGATAACATGCTTTGATATGATAACACAAAAAAATCCAAATGATGCGCCAGCGTTGAATAATCGAGGTATTGCAATGGCAGAACTTGGAGATCCAGATGGGGCAATGGAGTATTACGAAAAATCAATTAAAGCAGATTCAAGCTATGCACCAGCATATTATAACAAAGGAGTTCTATTAGATAAAAAACTTGAACATGATGAATCACTGAAAGTTTTGGATGAGGCAATTGAGAAGGATCCAAAGAAACCTAATCCAAGATTTTACAAAGGGATTGTTTTAGGTAAAATGGGAAAACATGAACTTGCGTTGAATTGTTTTGAAAGTGTTCATAGAGCAAATCCACAACACCTTGATTCATTATTTCATAAAGGAATAGAGTTAGCAGAATTGGAAAGACATGAAAAAGCAATAGAAGTATTTGATAAGATATTGGACAAGCATAAAGGAAATATCAATGTAGTGTATGCAAAAGCCAGAAGCAAGGCGGCAATAAATGAAGTCAATGAGGCTTTTGATTTGTTAAAGGTAGCAATAAAGCATTCAAAGACCATCAAACTATGGGCAAGAAAGGAAAAAGTTTTTGAAAAGTTTTACGATGATCCAGAATTTCAGAGAATGGTAAAATAATTAGAGTATTTTCTTTCTAACTGCATCAATTCTTACAATTTTAATTCTTTTTTTAGGTCCGATTAATCGCGCCTCATAAATCGGAACATAAATCTCCAAAATATCTCTAAAATCAAAGATTTC
>JAOMEP010000041.1 GCA_028345965.1 Candidatus Nitrosopelagicus sp. | reverse complement strand
AATGTTGGTCCATTTGCAGCTTCACCGATAATTTTACACTGTAGTTTGTTTGCAAGTTTAGCGTCAATTTGGTTTTCTAGCGCACCTGGAATTAGTATTTCACATTTTGTTGTTAATAGTTGTTCGGTAGAGACTTTTTTACTTCCTGGGAAACCTACTACACTTCCTTTTTTCTTCTTATGTTCGATTAATTTACTAACTTTGAATCCATTTGGAACAATTATTGAGCCTTTAGAATCACTTGCACCAATACATTTTGCACCCATCTTTTCAAGATATTCACCTGCAAAAGTAGATGCGTTTCCAAATCCTTGTAAAACAACTTTAGCACCTTTAAGATTAATTTTTAGTATTTTGGCTGCTCCTCTAACACAATATGCAGTACCTAATCCAGTTGCAACATTTCTTGCAAGAGAACCGCCCATTGGTATCGGTTTTCCAGTAATTACACCTGGAGAGTATTTGTTACCATTCATTTTACTCCAAGTATCCATAATCTGTGTCATTTCTTTTCCAGTTGTGTAGACATCAGGTGCAGGAATATCTTTTTGAGGTCCTATTATTTCACCGATTTTATATGCAAATCCTCGAGTTAATCGTTCTAATTCTCCATCACTAAGTTTATCTTTTTTTGGATTGACAAAAATTGCACCCTTACCACCACCAAGTGGTACATCAACTACAGCACATTTCCATGTCATCCAAGATGACAAAGCCATAACTTCACGTTCCATGTATTGTACACCACCTTCAGGATCAAAATATCTAATTCCACCTTTGTATGGACCACGATCGTTGTTATGTTGTGATCTAAATCCAGTAAAGACACGTATTTTTCCATTATCCATTTTTACAGGAATTTTAACACGGAGAACTTTATTTGGCATTGCGAGATATTCGCGTATACCTTTATCTTTAATTTTTAAAACGTCACAAGCATCATTAACTTGCTTTGTTGCATTAGCAAAAGGATCATGTTTTACCAAGATGAATATTGTGTAATTTCAAATTATACTTAAAAGTATCTTTCAGAAATATCAAATTTTTTATCATCTAATGAAATACATAGTTTATGAAAGTACTAGTTACAGGAGCAGGAGGTTTCATAGGCTCCAGACTATCAAAGAAATTGATTTCAGATGGTCATGATGTTTACGGGGTATTTCACGACTCTCCATGTCAGATAGATGGAATTCAAGTTATTAATGCAGATTTAAGAGAAGATGATTTTGATATTCCAAATATTGAGTTTGATGTTGTTTTTCATCTGGCAGCTGCCACTCCACTAGTTAAAGACAAAAAGAAACAAAAAAAAATCAATTATGATGGAACTGTAAATTTATTCAATAAAATTAAAGATAAGACAGATTTCATAATTTATGCATCAGGATTAGGTGTATTTGGTAATCCAAATGGAATAGTTGATGAACAAAGCCCTATCAAACCAGATACAGATTTTGTCAAGATAAGATTAGATGCACAAAAATTTCTTGAGGATTCATGTAAGGAAAACAGTATTGGGTTTTCAGTATGTTATTTTGGGGATGTATATGGTGATGGTAGTTGGTTTACAGAGATGGTAGTTAAGAAATTAAAGAGTGGAATGATGAAGACTCCTGGAAAAGGGGATTATGACAAATGCTTCATACATGTTGAGGATGCAGTGGGAATTTTAGTATCCATTGCAAAAAATAATTTAAAAGATCAGTCCTATGTGTGTGCAGATTCAACCTCAGTTACATTCAAAGAATTTGTAGATTATACAGCAGATAAAATTGGAGCAAAACATCCTGGAGGAGTTCCAATGTTTCTTGCAAAAGGGGTGTTAGGGGGAGACTTGGTAAAATTATTAACAACTCCTATGAAAATTTCAAATAAAAAAGTTTCAGAAATTTACAGTTTCGTTTACCCTTCATACAAAGAAGGGATCAATTCAATTCTTGATTCATAGATTAGTATCAGTGCCTAAAAGAACTAACCCTTAAATTGACTCAGTAACTAAGTTTTTCATTATGATGCCAAATCGTGGTTACGACATGACACCAACTATGTATTCACCTGATGGAAGAATCTATCAAGTAGAATATGCATTAGAGACAGTCAAACGTGGTACACTAGCAATAGGAATAATGACAAAAGAGGGCATAGTTTTGGCGGTTGAAGAAAAGACAAGAGCACTACAAGTAGAAGGAATTACACAGAAAATTTTTCAAGTTGATGATCATATAGGAGTTGCAGCTGCA
>JAOMEP010000004.1 GCA_028345965.1 Candidatus Nitrosopelagicus sp. | reverse complement strand
TCGCACACATCTTTAGCAGTTATAACAATACTATCATCCACATTACTGACTTAACAGGTGCAGAAACAGTTTCAATTAGTTCTGGAGGTCACCATGTTAATGCAGACAGATATGAGTCATCACCTTTTGCAGCAATGAAAGCGGCAAATGTTGTAACAGAATCTGCAAAAACAAAAGGATTCACAGGACTACACATTAGAGTACGTGCCGTAGGAGGAGTTGGTTCTAGAGTTCCAGGACCAGGAGCACAAGCAGCGATTCGTGCACTTGCAAGAGGAGGATTTAGAATTGGAAAAATTGATGACGTTACACCTATTCCACATGACACAACAAGAAAGAAGGGTGGAAAACGTGGAAGAAGAGTCTAGTTAGATTGTGTTAACTTTAATTTTATTTTACAATTATTATTTTCCATATATTTTGTAAGAAAAGTTACAAATTTTTCTTCAGGTTTAGATCCTTTGGATTTTTTAATTTGTTCAGCAAATTCTTGTTCCATAGGCATATGTAATTCTGCTTTTAGGATCATATCAATAAACGTCCAACCAAATTTAGATACAGGTTCATTGAGGATATACCCATTTTGAGTATCACATAATTTTTCTAATGTATTCAAAGTATCTTCAAAAAGAACTCTATCTTTAGGCCAATCAATTGTGCTAATTTGAATATAATAGGTCATAATTCATCGTCATTGGTTGTTTTTTTAAATTTATCTGCAATTGAAATGAATTTACCATCTTTTTCAACATTAATTTTATTTTCCATTCTAATACTAAGTCCTACAGATCTAAACAATACCAATAATTTTCCACCATCTAATGTTTCATTAATATCACCGGATGAAATTAATTCACCTAATTTTTCAATAATAATTTTTGATTCATTTGGAAATTGATATTCTGCATTTTGTAATACTTCCATACCACGATGACCTAAACTATTTACCACATAATCACGTAACAATATTTCTGGTTTTTTATTTTCTTCAGTTATATTTTCAGATGATTTATCCTGCATAGATAGGTTTTTTTGCATTTCAGCTAATCTTTTAGCCTTCAACAACTCTAACTCTTTATCTTCGTCACTCATCCCTTGATCACTCCAATTGGAACTAGTTTTGCAACCTTAGTTGCAATTCCAAGATTATGAGATACGTTAACAACTGCATCTACATCTTTGTACGCTTGAGGTGTTTCTTCAACCACTCCATCTCTTGTTAATGATTTTATAAAAATGCCTTTATCGTTAAGAGATTTTTTTACTTCAGATTCTGTAAAATCACGTCTTGCTTTTGATCTTGACATCATTCTACCAGCACCATGAGCTGTTGAGCCAAAGCTTGCTGACATTGAATTTTCACTACCTAAGAGAATCCAACTTCCAGTACCCATAGAACCAGGAACTAAAACAGGTTGACCAAGATCCCTATATTTTGAAGGAACATCATTCATGTTTGCAGGAAAAGCACGTGTTGCACCTTTTCTATGCACTACAAGATTTTTTTGTTCCCCATTAATTTTGTGTTTTTCAACCTTAGCGATATTATGTGCTACATCATAGACTAATTTCATATCTAAATCAGATTCAGATTGTGAAAAAACTCTTTCAAATGATTTTCTTGTCCAATGAGTTATCATTTGCCTATTACTCCATGCAAAATTTAATGCTGCAAACATTGCCTTTCTATAAGATTCACCTTCTTCAGATGTATTTGGAACGCATGCGAGTTCTCTATCTGCTAAATTAATATCATATTTTTCTTGTACCTGTTCAGAGATTCTAAGATAATCACTACAAACTTGATGACCAAATCCTCTAGAACCACAATGAATCAACACAGTAATAGTACCTTCTTGTATTCCCATTCTTTTTGCGGCTTCTTCGTCATGAATTTCCTCCACACGTTGAACTTCAAGGAAATGATTTCCAGATCCTAAACTTCCTAACTGCGGAAGTCCTCGTTTCCGTGCTTTATCAGATACTTTATTTGGATCAGCATTTGCTATTTGGCCATTTTCTTCACAAACATTTGCATCATCAGTTGTTCCATACCCATTATCAATTGCCCATGAAACGCCTTTAACTAAAACTTCATCCAATTCAGATTGAGTTAATCTTACAGCTCCCTTAGAACCCACACCAGATGGAATTGATTTGAAAAGATCATTAACTAATTCACTAAGTTTTGGACGTACCTGTTCTTCAGTGAGATTTGTTCGTAATAATCTTACACCACAATTAATATCATAACCAACACCACCAGGACTGATCATTCCTTCTTCAGCATCCATAGCAGCTACACCACCAACAGGAAAACCATATCCTTCATGACCGTCAGGCAAAACTACTGCATGTTGTTGAATTCCAGGTAAAGTAGATACATTGATAGCTTGTTTTAGCGTTCTATCAGTCATCATTTTTTGTAATAATGTTTCATCAGCATAAATTGTAACTGGTACTTTCATTCCTAAAGAAGAATCTGCGTCAATTTGATATTCATTTTCACCAATTTTTTTTGGTTTTAAATCAGTCATTTCCTATGATAAAAATCTCTTCAGGCAATTTAAATTAAATAACAATTTCTACTAGGTAATGAAAAAAGCTATCATTTTAGGAGGCAGTAGAGGAATTGGAAAAGCTATTTCAGATTCATTAAAGAAACTTGATTTGGAAGTTCTTTCAGCATCAAGTACAGATATCGATACTTCAAATTTAGAGAGTGTCAATAAATTTGCGGAAAAAAATAATACAACAGATATTCTAGTATTAAACACAGGAGGTCCACCAATAATTGAATTTGGGGAAATTACTAATGAAGATTGGAATAAATATCATAATCAATTGTTTGTTGGATTTTGTATATTATTACAAAAGATTAAGGTTAACGATGGAGGATATATTTTTGCAATAACATCAAATGTAATAAAAGAACCAAGTGCAAAATTAATCATATCAAGTGCATACAGATCTGCTTTTTCTAGTGTGTTTAAAATTTTGAGTAAAGACTTTGCTTCTAGAAATATCAGTATGATCAATATAGCTCCAGGTCCAATCAACACAGATCGAACAAAAGAATTAGTAGATAATGTAGGAGAATATGCAGATAGTTTGCCAATGGAAAGACTAGGAGAGCCTGAAGAGATTGGCAATTTTGTTAAATTGATAGTAGAAAAAGAGATAAAATATCTCTCAGGAGTGGTAATCAACTTTGATGGTTCAAATTCTAACTATGTTTATTGAATTTTTATTTTTATAATATTGTTTTAAAAACTAGAATTAGTTTCAAAAAATTCAAGTGTTTCTTTAATTCCATGATTAATTGATACTTTTGGTTTCCATCCTAATTTTTTTAATTTAGAATTATTTACTACAAAATTTCCTACATCAACTTTTCTAGTATATTTTGGTGTTAGAGGAAAATCAATTTTGCAATTAGTGAATTTTTGTAAAATTATTGCTAGTTTTTTAAACCATAATTTTTTTCCTGAACATATCCAATACAATTCCCCAGGCTTTCCTTTCTTCAAAATAATATTTATTCCATTAATCACATCATCAACATATATTAGATCTCTAAAAAATTCGCCATTGTTGTAAATACTAATTTTCTTTTTCGTTAATGCTTGATGAATAAGAAAATTTACTGCATTTTTATTAGCTACAATTTGTTCTCGTGGACCATATGAATTTGTTATTCTAAAAATATTGGTATTTATTCCATAAACTTTATGATAAATTTTACAAAGATGTTCACTAGCTAATCTATTTGTTCCATATATCGTCGTTGGATTGCACGGAGTATTCTCAGTTACAGGAAGTTTTTTTGGTTTTCCAATTACAATAAATGTACTTCCAAGAATGAATTTACAAGATAAATTAAGATTTTTAATTTTTTCTAATAAAAACAGAGTAGTTTTTGTATTTGAATCAACATCTTGTAGTGGTTTTTCAAATGATACTGAATGAGAAGTGTTTCCAGCTAAATGAATTATAGCGTCAGGTTTAAAATTTTCAATAATTTTTCCAACCTTATTGAAATTTGTAATATCAATTTTTTTAATATTAATTTTTTTTACAGATTTTGGGATATTAGATTTTTTTGAAAGAGTTTTAGTTAAAACCATTATGTTATGATTCTTTTTGTATAATGATTCAACTAAATGACTACCAATGAACCCAAGACCACCAGTAACAAGAATTTTCAATAGTTAATTCAAAAATTAGTTAGTTAAAAGTTCATTTACACTATACTACGGAAATATATTTCAGACATTGTGTATATTTTATAATAATGCCAAATTTTGTTGAAAAATTACAAGTACTTTTAGAATCAAGGAAAATTTTTAAAAATTGGCAAATTTTTCCAAAAATCTATTTTAAATTATCAAAAAAAGAATTCTCAATTTTTGAAACAAAATCAGGAATGAAAATTATGATTAGAACAAATTCAACCGATTTAATGGCTTTGACAAATGTTTGGATGATTGATGAATATAATATTGAGAGTTATGAAATAACAGAAAATGATACAGTGATAGACATTGGTGCTCACATTGGTTTATTTTCTTTACGAGTATCAAATTTTTGTACTAAAGGAAAGATTTTCAGTTATGAACCAATAAAAGATAATTTTGAATGTCTCATTTCAAATCTAAAATTAAATCAATTAGAACATGTTTTACCATTTAATCTAGCTGTATCATCAGATTCATCAAAACTTGACATTTTTTTAAATGATGATGAATCAGGACATAGTATTTTTTCTAAAAAAAATAAAAAAATATCCGTGGATTCAATTTCACTAAAGGAAATTTTTGATCAAAATGAGATAAAGATTTGTAAACTCCTGAAGCTTGATTGTGAAGGTTCAGAATATTCAATTATCGAGGCATTGCCATCAGAATATTTTGAGAGGATAGATAACATTGTAATTGAATATCATTTAGCTGATTCAAAACCTGAATATTCTAAAAAATTAATTAATAAAATAAAAAATGCTGGTTTTACAATAGAAACAAAACCACACCATAATGATATGGGATTTTTAATTGCTAGAAAATAGAGTTTTGGTTAATTATTACTCGTACAAATATCATGATTAAAATAATTTAGATTTGTCATTTTAGTTTTGCCCCTTCTAGATTAGAAGAATGTTGATCTGTAAAAGAAAGATTAGGACTCGGTAAATTGGATTAGTAAAATTAACATAAACTAAATTTTTATTTTTGAAATTTGTATAGTTAAATTACATCTGTCGCACGTCATCTTGTAGTATTTTTTATCCAATCTGGTACAAATTATGCATGTACAAAAGGAATTACCAAAAAATTCCTACAAACATAATAAAAAAAATTAGAACAATATTAGGTCTCAAAGATTTTACTATCTTCAATGTTAAACATATAGAATTTTCATAAATTAGTTAATACTACAAAAATACTCATTTTTTCATTAATGAATTAGTATTAATCATTTTAACTATGAGAGATTTCATATCAAGTGATTACATGAAAATTGCATTAGTATGTCCAGCATCTCTTCCAGCAACTCAATTTGGAGGAATTTTATTTTTAAGTATTCACATTGCAAAAGGATTATCTGATGAAGGTCATGAAATGACAATTTATACTTCTGATCTTGATTTCGCCAATAATGCATCTACATTTAACAAAAAATTGTCAAAAAAAGAAAAAATTGGTAAGTATACAATCAAACGGACTCACGTTTGGTTTTCAACTTTTCTTTTTTTTGTAAATCCCGGTATGTATAAACAAATGATGAATGACGAGTTTGATCTAATCCATACAATTGGTGTTAGAAGTTTCCAATCATTCATTGCAACTCTTGTATCCAAGAGAAAAAAAATTCCTTTAGTTATAGCTGATCAAGGTGGTTTAACTACTCATCCAGATCTAAAAAATGCTTCAGTGATAAAACGATTTTTAATACAATTTCAGAAACCACTCATAAAATTTGTTATAAATAATGCAACAAGAGTTATTGTTGCAAACGAGTATGAAAAAAAAATCTTTATGGAATTCTGTGATGAGTCAAAGATAACAACTATAAGAAATGGTATTGATTTGGATGAATTAAATTCATCAAGTACGGATTTTATTAAAAAATATAAAATTCAGGAAAGATTCATTTTATTTTTAGGCAGATTTCATACAGTAAAAGGTATTGACACCCTACTAGATTCAATTTCTCAAATAAAAAATGAATATGTGATGACTAATATTAAAATTGTAATTATGGGAGTTGATTTTGGTTATGAACAAGTAATGGAAAGAAAAATTAATGAATTCAAATTAAATAACAAAATATTTTTAATTAAAAATCCATCTAGGGAAGATGTTCTTTCTGCATATAATGCATGTGAATTTTTAGTCTTACCATCAAAATGGGAGTTGTCACCTCTCACTCCACTAGAAGGATTCGCATTCAAAAAAACAGTAATCAGTACCACAGCTCATGGAATCCCATATACTATTCAACACGAGAAAAATTGTATTTTAGTTGAACCTAATGATTCAAGTAAATTATCAAATGCAATACTAGAACTAATTGGTGATAAAAATAAATCTGAGAAATTAGGACTTGCAGGTTACAATTTGGTTCATTCAACATGTAATTCTAAAAATATGGTAAATGAAACTCTAGACGTATACAAACAACTTGTGAAAAAATAAAAATCTTATAAATTATTTAGATATGAGAAATTCAATTAATAATGTTCAAGAATATTAAGAGGATTTTATTACTTTAATGACATTATCTTGATGTATTTTTGTTATATTTGGAAACAAAGGAAGAGCCAAAATTTCATCATAAGTTTTTGTTGTATTAACAACACTTGATTTTTTAACAAATTTACGATATGCGCTGTATTTGTGTATAGGCATCCAATATACGGTGGTTCTAATACCATTATCTTTTAGCTTTTTGAATAATTGATTTCTCGTTAATCCATATGGTGTAGTTACACGAATTGTATACAAATGATATGAATGAGTTTTATTTTTTACCATGTCGGGCAATATTATTCCAGGAATATTTTTCAGATGCCTATGATAATATGCAGTTGCCTTTAAACGAAGATCGTTAATTTTTGAAATTCTTTTTAATTGTGATATTCCTAATGCAGAACGAATTTCGTCTAATCGATAATTATACCCAGGTTCTACAATATCAAAAATCCAAGGATATTCACTTGAATATCTATTTTTTAAAGATTTAGTCATTCCATGACTTCGTAATTGTCTAATTTTTTCAGCAATTTTTTTTGAATTAGTTATAACCATACCACCTTCAGCGGTTGTAATGTTTTTTGTAGGGTAAAATGAAAAACAACCAGTATGTCCTAATGTTCCAACATGTTTAGAATTATGAAATGTTCCTACTGCATGGGCACAATCTTCTATAACTTTTAAATTATTATCTTTAGCAACATCTAAGATTTCTTCAATATTACAAACTTGTCCATAAATATGAAGTGGAATTATCGCTTTAGTATTTTTTGTAATATTTTTCTTGATATCAGAAATGGATAAAAAGAAATTTTCTTTATTTATATCAGTAATTACAGGCTTAGCATTAGATGCGATAATTGCATTTGCATCTGCTACAAACGTTAAATCTGGTATAATAACTTCATCATTATTTTTAATTCCTAATGCCATTAACGATAGATGCAAAGCAGCAGTACAATTTGATACAGCTATTGCATATTTTGCTTTAGAGTATTTACAGAAATCAGCCTCAAATTTTTCTAATTGAGGTCCCAAAGTTAGCATGCTTTGTTCAAGTGTTTTGTTAACAATTTTTTTATCTTCAGCGGAGATCCAGGGTTCATAAGCTGGAAATTTTATTTTTGAGTCTTTAAAAAAATCTTTTTTCATATTTGAGACAATCTCCACTGCTTTTTAGAGTATTCTATTAAAACAGATGATTTTCCAAGATGATAGTTTCTTTAAATGAGATATAGATTTATTTTTGTATAAAATTCATAGTAATTAGTGGCAATTTTACCTATAGACAGTGGAAGATACGGCACAAAAGAGATGCTAGACATTTTTGGAGAACAGAAAAAAGTCGATTATCAATTACAGATAGAAGCTGCTGCTGCATTATCCCAAAGTGAAATAAAGCTAATTCCAAAGTCAATTGCAAAAGATATTGCAAAGGCAGCACATTCAGGAAAGATTACTGCGAAACGAATTAAACAATTAGAAGCAAAAAGTGATCATGATACCGCAGCATTAGTAGAATCATTAGCAGAGAGATGTAAAAAAGAATCAAGACCATGGATACATTATGGATTAACAAGTAATGATCTTGTAGATACTAGTAATTCTATGCAGATGAGAGATGCAATTAAAATAATTCAACCAAAGGTTGGAAAACTTGCATTACTATTATCAAAAAATGCTGTCAAATACAAACTACTTCCAGCAGTAGGTAGAACTCATGGTCAACATGCAAGTATAATTTCATTTGGCTTGAAATTCGCCAATTGGGCATCAGAAATGGCAACACATCTAGAAAGATTAGATGAGATAAAAAAACGAATTCTAATTTGTAAAACACTTGGAGTTGTAGGAACGGGTTCTTTGATGGGTAAAGATGCAGTAAGAGTTCAAGAACGGGTAGCAAAAAAATTATCTTTATTCCCTGCCAAAGTTACCACACAGATTATTCCACGTGAAAGATATGCAGAATATATTTTTCAATTATCGCTTTTAGGAGCAACATTAGAAAAAATTTCAATTGAAATAAGAAATCTACAAAGAACAGAAATTGGAGAAGTATCAGAATATTTCAAGAAAGGTCAAATGGGTAGCAGTGCAGTTCCTGTAAAAAGAAATCCGATAAAAAGTGAAAGAATTTCTTCGTTGTCAAAACTTTTGCGCAGTCAAATTAACACATCATTTGAAAACATTCCATTATGGCATGAAAGAGATTTATCAAATTCAGCTAATGAAAGATTTACTTTACCAATGGCATCTATTTTACTCGATGAGATGATTGAAACAATGATTAGAATAATTACTAATCTAAAAATTAACGATAAACAAGTTCAAGAAAATTTGTATATTACAAAGGGTCAAATTTTTGCAGAGTTTGTTCTAGAAGCATTAATCAAAAAAGGTATTCCCAGATTCATAGCATATAGAGATGTACAAAGAGTTGCGTTTGAAGCTCACGATAAAAAAATGAATTACATGGATGCATTAATTGAAGATATATCTATTTCAAAATCACTTACAGAAAAAGAAGTTAGAGGTATTTTTATTCCTGAAAAACACCTTGGTGCATCACAAATTATCATAAACAACGTAGATAAACATGTAAAATCTGATGTAAAAAAATTATCTAAGTTTTAAAAGCTGTTTGTGAATTTTAGACCCATACTGTAATGCCTTTTTTTGTTTATGAGCAGATATTTCAGGTACACCACAAGATATAGCAAGTTTACGTATTGCATGTTTCCGTTGTAAATCATCAGAATCAATTATTTTTTCAGATATAGGAATAGTTTTTGCAAATGAAATAAATTCTTCATTTAGTAATGGTTGTAAAATTTTTACATTGAAATTAGATGTAACATTGTTTACTGCAATCATCATTTTCTTCTCATTTTCTAATTTCTTATCCATCACATTCATTACTTCATCAACACCAATTCCTATCGCTTCACGATATGCGTTATAACCACAAAATAATTCATCAATTCCATTTGCAGTTATAACTGTAGAAATTCCTAGATCCTTTGCTAATTTTGAAACATAGTAAAAAGCAATTGAATTTTCGTTCCAAGAAAGATTATCGGTTTTGATTATTCCATTAATTTTTTCACTAATATTTTGAAAAGATTCTGACTCTATTTCTAAAATATCATGTTTGTATTTTAGAATTTCATTTACTTCTTTTGCAAAATTAATATCATGTGAATCACGAAAACCAATAGTCAAAAGATGTATGTCATACCCACCATCATGTAATAATTTTGCAATTAAGGTACTATCAACACCACCTGAAAATGCAACACCAACAGAATTATCTAAAACAGTGGTTTTGATAGCACGTTGTATCTCATCTAATAGTTGATTCACAATTTTGTGAATTGAATTGTATAATTTATTATTGTTCATATGTTAGACCATAGTATGGGATTGGTAAAACTTTCAGATAATGAAATTAAAGAGAGTATGAAAGAATTGAGCGGATGGACGATTCTAAATGGAAAATTACACAAAGAAATAGAATTTGTTGATTTTGATGAGGCATGGAAATTCATGACAATAGCAGTTGTAGAGATTCAAAAGATGAACCACCATCCAGAATGGTTTAACGTCTACAATAAACTCGTAATTGATCTTATGACACATGACGTAGGAGGAATTTCTGAAAATGATATGAGTCTTGCAAAAATTTTAGATAAGATTAGGTAATTTCAACACTTTAGAGATTTATAGACAGAGAACAGATTTTAGATATGGAACCAAAAATTGCAGAAAAAGCATGGGACCCAAAACTTGAAAATGCAATTTTAAAAAAATGGGAAGAAGAAAAACTCTATGACTTTCAATTATGCGATAATAATTATACAATAGACACTCCACCACCATACCCATCAGGAAGACCATGGCATATAGGAGCAGCATCACATTATGCACAAATAGATATGATTGCAAGAACCGCAAGAATGTCTGGAAAGAATGTGTATTTCCCAATTGGCATAGATAGAAACGGTTTACCTGTTGAGTTGTACACAGAAAAAAAACACGGTATACGAATGAGAGAAACAGAAAGAGGTAAATTTTTAGAGTTATGTAAAAATGCATTAGATGATTTAGAAGCGGAGATGATTCAGATAATGAAAAGTCTAGGATTAAGTGGAGATTTTAAAAACTATTACCGAACCGATTCAGAGGACTATAGAAAATTTACACAAGAGACATTTATTGATCTTTGGAAGAAAGGAGCAATCTATCTTGCAACAAGACCAAATAATTATGATTGGGTTTCGGGTACAACGATTGCAGATGCAGAAATTGTGTATGAAGAAATTCCAACAAAGCTAGTTTACATGAAATTCATCACTAAAGAAACTAAGAAACAAATAATCATAGCAAGTACAAGACCAGAATTACTATGTGCGTGTAAAACAGTCATAGTTAACCCAAATGATGAAAGATATTCAGATTTAATTGGAAAAGAGTTGATTGTTCCACTTACTAATAACGAAGTAAAAATTACACCACATCATTCTGCAAAAATTGAATTTGGTTCAGGTGCAGTAATGGTTTGTAGTTATGGTGATCAAAATGATGTGGCATTGTTTAGAGAATTACAGTTAGTGGAAGTTATTGCAATTGGACTTGATGGTAGAATGACAGAAGTAGCCGGAGAATACCAAGGATTGAAACCAAAACAAGCTAGAACCAAAATTATTGAAGATTTGGAAAATTCAAATCTTGTGGAAAAAATTGAAGACATATCACATAGAACTCCATTATCTGAAAGAAGTAAAACTCCAATCGAAATTGTTCCTATGGAAGAATATTATCTAAAACAGAAAGATTCACTCGAGAAAATGAAGAAATTAGGAGAAGAAATAGAGTTCTATCCAAATATGCACAAACAAATTTTGATGAATTGGTTGGAATCAATCTCTATTGATTGGCCAATTTCTAGAAGAAGATTCTATGGTACGGAGATACCAATTTGGCATTGTAACGAATGTTCAGAACCATTTGTTCCAGAATCTGGAAAGTATTATCGTCCATGGAAAGATAAATGTCCGGCAGAAAAATGTGCAAAATGTGGTAATACTGAATTTACAGGAGAAGAAAGAACATTTGATACATGGATGGATTCTAGTGTATCTCCATTATTTGTTACAAAATTCAACAGAGATGAAGAATTCTTTAAGAAAACATATCCTACTGCAATTAGACCACAAGCAAAAGATATTGTCAGAACATGGTTGTACTACACATTATTACGATGTGAGAAACTAACTGGAGAAAAACCATGGTCTGAAGCATGGATAATGGGTTACGGATTAGATGAAAAGGGAATGAAAATGAGTAAAAGTAAAGGTAATGCAATTGATCCTTTACCGGTAATTGAAAAATCAGGTGCAGATACTTTTAGATTTTGGAGCGCAAGTGAAATAAATCAAGGTTATGATTTTAGATGCTCAGAACAAAAAATTGAATCTACAAGAAAATTTTTAAGTAAATTATGGAATGTTTCAAGATTTCTATCTAGCTTTCCAATAATCAAATCAGGTCAATTATCAGAATCAGACAAATGGATATTATCTGAACTTAATAAATTAATTTCAGTTTGTAAAGAAGGATATTCAAAATATAATTTCTTTATTCCGTCTACAGCAATTAGAGAATTTACATGGAATATTTTTGCTGCACAATATATAGAGATAGCAAAAGCAAGAGCATATGGAATTGGTTTTACAGATGAAGAAAGAGATGGTGCAATTTTTACATTACACAAAGTTTTATCCACAATATTGAAACTTTTAGCACCAATTACACCATTCATTACAGAACATCTCTGGCAAACATTATACTCACAAGATAGCATACATAAAGAAAATTTACCAGACATAGAAAATGTAGATGATATGTCAGAAATGACACAATTACTTTCAGAATTTAATTCAAAAGTATGGAATGAAAAGAAACAGAAAGAACTTTCATTAAAAGATTCAATAAAAATAGATGTTCCAGAAACATTAAGTCAGTTTAAAAAAGATTTAATCGCAATGCATAATCTAGAATCTAATTGAGATTATCAACTAATTTTACAAATGATTTGTGTAATGAAATATCCCTTGTAAGTTCAGGATGAAATGCAGTTGCAAGAATATTTCCTTGTTTTACTGCAACTATTTTTTCATTGAATTTTGCCAATATTTCAACATCAGAGCCAGTTTCGGATACAGATGGTGCACGAATAAACACACCATTAAAAGAAGATATTCCAACAGGTTCCATTGAAATATTTGCTTCAAAGGAATCTTTTTGACGTCCAAAAGAATTTCTTTCAATTTTTACATCTAAGACATCCAAAAGAGGTTGTTCAACTTTACCTACAACCTTATCTTTGGAGTTTTTTGATAGAAAGATCATTCCAGCACATATTCCAAATACTGGCATTCCAGATTCAATTTTTTCTTTAATTTTTTTTAGTCCACCATTTACAAGAGACATTTGACCAATTACAGTACTTTCGCCTCCAGGAATTATCAAACCATCAAGTTCAGATATTTGTTCAATTGTTTTAACTTGTACGACAGTTCCATCAATACCTAATTCACTCATGGAAGCCATAGTAGCTAAAAAATTTTCGGTTACATCGCCTTGTACTGCGAGTATGCCAATCTGAATTTTACTCATACAGTACTACCTCTTTCTTGCATTTTCAAATCTAAATTTTTTACATCCAAACCGAGTAATGATTGTCTTTCATCAATCATTTTTTGTGCTTCTTTTACTTTATCTGGTTCTTCCCAGAAGGTTGTAGCTAAAACAACAGCACGAGCACGTTCTTGAGCATCTTCAGCTTTGAATATTCCCGATCCTACAAATATTCCATCACAACCTAATGACATAAGATAAGCGGCATCTGCAGGAGTTGCAATTCCTCCGGCGGCAAAATTTACAACAGGCAATCTTCCAATTTTTGCTGTCTCTTCAACTAAATCATAAGATACTTTGAATTCTCTAGCCATCTTAACAAGTTCTTGCTTGTCATCTGAATCATACATACTTTTGATAGTACGTAGTTCTTCATTGACTTTTTTAATATGATAAATTGCTTCTGCAACGTTTCCGGTTCCAGGTTCACCTTTAGTTCTAATCATTGCTGCACCTTCTTCAACTCTTCTTAATGCTTCACCTAAAGAGCGGGCACCATTTACAAATGGAGTAGTAAAATCCCATTTCCAAATGTGATGATATTCATCAGCGGGAGTTAAAACTTCAGATTCATCTATCATGTCAACATTAGTTTCATCTAGAACATTTGCTTCATACATATGACCAATTCTACATTTTGCCATAACAGGTATTGTTACATTATCCATAATTTCTTCTATAATTCTAATACTTGCAGTTCGTGCTACACCACCTGCTTTTCGCACATCAGAAGGTAATTTGTCCAATACCATTACGGATACTGCACCAGCTTCTTCGGCTATTTGTGCTTGTTCAACATTTGTAACATCCATAACGACACCATTTTTTAGCATATGTGCAAAACCACGTTTGAGTGTGGAAGTACCACGAACAACTGAATTAGAATCAATTTTTCCACATATCGCGCCTTTTGAATCAGGAATATCTCCAGAAAGTGGAATCATAGACTATCTGTGCCTCATCGATATTTATTCCCTTATGATCTCCATTATTAATTCCAATTCTTCTTGAACCATTGTAATAATTGGAGGAATCATTTTTTCTGTCGCGTTAGGTTCAGGCCAATACAATTGATTAGTATCATCATTTAATGTAATTTTAAGACCAAATTTTTGATAGTTTTCAATTCCTTCTTTTATAGAAAATGATTCAAATGGCAATGACAAAAAACCAGTTTCTTTAATCATTGCGACAAGTTTGATTCTTTGTGAGTTATCAATTTTAATTGTTTTTGGTGAGCTAACTTTTCCATCTTTAGTAATAGAGTAAGTAACTGTGCCATCATTTTTTATTACAATAATTTCTGTTTGAATTGCAGTAATTCTATCAGTTATACCTGGTGAAACATTTCTAAGATGATGCGTGGTGAATTCTATTTCTGATTTATCAGAGGGATCTACTGCAGTTCTTGCTATTTCTGGTGCGGTGACCAAAGGAACTACAATTATTATTGCAAAAATTATTGGAATTGCACCACCAACAAGAAGAATAGGTTTTACCATTTTACTGCAAATATTGCTAATTTGCAAATAAACGTTAGCAATAGTTAAAATTCCCGCTCAATATTTGAATTCTTGTGGGTTCGTAGCCTAGCCTGGTAGGGCGACGGTCTCCAAAACCGTCGATCGTCGGTTCAAATCCGATCGGGCCCACTTACGATGTTTTATTTTTTAAAACATTCAAAGCAGAACCAGCTGTGAACCATTCGATTTGAGAAGAATTGTAAGAATGGTTAAGAATAATTTTTTCAGAATTTCCATCCGAGTGTTGTAATTCACATTCAAAGGATGTGTCAGGTTTAAAATCAGTTAAACCTGAAATACTAATTTTATCATCTTCTTTAATTTTATCATAATCATTAGAGTCTTCAAATGTTAATGCAAGAATGCCTTGTTTTTTTAGATTTGTTTCATGTATTCGTGCGAAAGATTTTGCAATTACTACAGCACATCCCAAAAACCTAGGAGTCATTGCAGCATGTTCACGGCTGCTACCTTCACCATAATTATTATCGCCAACTATAACCCAACGCATATTTTTTTCTTTGTAACTTCTTGCAATATCTGAACAACTTTCAATATTATTTGAAAGAATACTCTTTGCTTTGCCAACTTCATCATTGAATGCATTTACAGCGCCTAGCAGTAAATTATCACTCAAGTTATCAAGATGACCGCGAAGACGAAGCCAAGGACCTGCAGGAGAAATATGATCAGTAGTACATTTTCCTTTTGCTTTTAATATTAAATTTAATTTAGTGAAATCATTTCCATCCCAAGGAGAAAATGGTTCTAATTTTTGTAATCTATCACTTTTAGGATCTATCATTACATCAACATTTTCAGGGTTTTCTGATGGAGAAACATAAACTCCTTCAGTATTTACAAATCCATTTGCTGGTACTTCAGGAGCAATTTCTGGTGGAGATAGTTTAATTTTTTTACCATCTTTTCCTTCAAGTAAATCCTCTAGTGGATTAAATGATAAACTTCCTCCAAGTGCAAGCGCGGTTATAATTTCAGGACTTGCTATGAAATTCATTGTATCACGTTTTCCATCATTACGTCCAGGGAAATTTCGATTAAATGATGTAACAATTGAATTTTTTTGTCCTTCTTTAAGTTCCGGTCTTTGCCATTGGCCAATACATGGACCACATGCGTTAGCAAGAACTGTTGCACCAATTGACTTCAATGTATCAATTTGTCCATCTCTTTCAATTGTAGAACGAATTTGTTCAGAACCAGGAGTTACTAATAATGGAATCTTTGCTTTGATTCCATGTTTTTCAGCCTGTTTAGCAACACTTGATGATCTAGACATATCTTCATAAGATGAATTCGTACAACTTCCGATTAACGCAACAGAGATTTTATCAATATACTCTTTTGAATCTACTTCATCCGATAATTTAGAAATGGGTCTTGCAAGATCAGGTGTATGTGGTCCAACCACATGCGGTTCAAGAGTTGAAAGATCAATTTCAATTACTTTATCAAAAAATTGTTCAGGATTTTTTTCTACTTCTGGATCAGCTTGAAGTAAAGTAATATGATCATTAGCAAGTAATGCAATCTCTTTTCGATTTGTTGAATTCAGATATGTCTCCATTCTTTTATCGTAAGGAAATATCGAACATGTTGCACCAATTTCAGCACCCATATTCGTAATTGTTGCTTTACCAGTACAGCTAATTGATTCCACACCAGGACCAAAATATTCTATAATTGAATTTGTGCCACCAGATACTGAAAGTTTTCCTGCAACGTATAGAATAACATCTTTAGGTGCAGTCCATCCACTTAGTTGACCTTTAAGATATACACCAATTCGCTTTGGATAAAGTAATTCCCATGGCATACCAGCCATAGTTTCTGCTGCATCAAGACCACCAACGCCAACAGCTATCATTCCCAAGCCACCAGCATTTGGAGTATGAGAATCAGTTCCAATCATTAGACCACCTGGAAAAGCATAATTTTCTAAAACAACTTGATGAATTATCCCAGCACCTGGATTCCAGAATCCAGCACCATATTTGCTAGATGCAGTTTCGAGAAATTTGTAAACTTCATTATTTTCATACATTGCTAATTTTGTGTCAGACTTTCCTTCAGTTCTCGCTTGGATTAGATGATCACAGTGTACAGTTGTCGGCAATGTAACTGATTTCAAACCAGCTTGCATAAACTGTAACATTACCATTTGACCAGTAACATCTTGTAATGCTACACGATCAGGTCGAAGAAATACATAATTCTTTTTTTCATCTAAGCGTTTATCTAAAAAATCATCTTCAAGATGTCCAGAAAGAATTTTTTCGGTAAGAGTAAGAGGTCTTTTTAGTGTGATTCTAAATTTTGAAATATTTTTTTCTAATTTATCATATACTTCTTTGACCATCTCTGGTGTGGTTTCTATCGCAATTTTAGACAATATTTCATAATGGAATTTTCAGTTTATAAACGGTCAGTGATAGATTTTTTAGAAGTTTAACATACAGTTATAAGAGAAAATAGAATATTTGCTTTGTGTTTTTAGCATTAAAATGTAAATTAACTAGGAGATGTCATATACATGGTTAAGAAAGGTTTCCCAAAATTTGGAATGTCACAAGCTGGTGCATATGTTACAGCATTAAAAAATTATAATTTACCAGATTTTATTTTAAAATTAGTCGCAAAAGATACAGACTCTGAGCTTTTAGAGAGAGGAAGAATTGACGACAGATTACAAAGTATGAATGATACAGCCTTAGAACTACTAAATAGAATTTTTGTTAATTGTGAAGAAGATAAAAAAGGGAAATATGCACAGTATAGATTTTTTGCATATGTTTCAAGCATGTATCATAAATGTGAGGTTTTGATTAATGAAAGCGTTCCAGGAAAATCTGGAAAAGATCATAAAGTTCCAATTGCAATAAAAAGTAACGGAATGTATATGGCAATTGCGTTTAACAAAGGAACTGGAAATTCTATCAACAAAAAAGATGTTGCAAAATTTTATGAAATTGCTGACGATATTAAAAGTGGAGAACATGGAACACAGCTTATTGATGCGATTTATGGTTCATCTGTTGGTTTCAAAAGTGATGCATTAATTGAATTGGAAAATCTTAGTAAATCAAGAAAAGATGATGCAGAAAATAAATTAGAATTCAAAACTGCAAATTTTGAAAATAGAATTTATTCTGTTGTAAAATGTTAATAGTTTATTGTTGAAATATCCATTGAAAGAAATTTTGGTTTATCTTCAGTAATTTCATAATTTTCATCGTATTGAATGAAAGGTAAATCATTGAAAAGATGTTGTGTCTGTAAATCATGGACATCTTCAATGTAACGTTTATGTTTTTTCTGTCTTAGCATTTCATGTAAAATTTCATGACATACTGTAGTACAATTTTTTTCTGCAAGAAACAATTCATCATAACCATTTTTTGGTTTTTGCCAAAGAGCCATTCCAAAATTCTCAGCGTGAAATCCCTCACATGTACAATCAGTCCAAAATGGTCTAAAATGTGTTAGATAGAAATGATAAATTTCTTTTCCACGTTGACGATGATCATCCAATAAAGTATGAGAATCAAGTTTCTGAAGTATACTACGTGGTTCTGTAATCATTTCATCACATTGAATTTCATACGATATTGAAAAATTTTCTTTAATCCATTTTTGGAAAAATTTTGCCATAGATTTTACATATTCAAATTCTTCTTTACGGTACGGTAGATCCTCTTCTTTTATTACAAAAATAAAGTGTAAGAGCATTTTAACAAAAAGGGTAGTGATTAGGTTTGACCTTCTATGCCCATTAGGGTTAGGGTTGATCTAATCTTTTCTATTTTTCTAATCTTCCAGGTAATTGTTTCACGTAATGCTTCAACTGTTGACGATTCAATTTTTGCCAAAATGTCGTAAGCGCCGAATGTACCGTGAACTTCTATCACTCCTTCTAGATTTTTTAACTGACCGATAATTGCTTCCTCAGAACCAAGCTCACAGTTAATGAGTACATATGCTGTTGCCATAGTAAAACTACAAGGTTCATGTATATCAATTATCCTATTGGGAAAATTATTTATCAGATAATTTTAAAATAGTTTTCCAGATATTTGGAGGAACAGGCATAAAAGATAATCTCATTATTCGTAATAGTTCCCAGTTTTTGAAACTTTTTTGAAGTTTCATTTCGTCAAGTGTGATAGGAGTTTTGAATAATTTTTTAAATTTTACATCTACAACAATAAATCGTTTGTTATCCTCTTTTGGGTTAGGATATGGATCAGAAGTAATTGTCATTATTCCAACTGCCTGTCTTTCGACACCCGTATGATAATAGATAATTTCGTCACCTTTTTTTGCATCACGCATAAACTTTAGTGCTTGATTGTTATGGATGCCATCCCAAACAGTTGTTTTGTCTTTTTTTAGATCAAGAATGTGATAACCTCTAGGTCCACTTGGTTCTTGTTTTGCAAGCCAATAATTTACCATTTCAATCAAAATTATTTTTAGAAATCCACATTTAAAATTTTAAAAAATGTTCCCCGGTCCTGACTCGCAAAAAATCATTGGTTTTAGCCAAATCCTCATTTCAGATCTGAAACCGGGGTTGCCCGATATGTCGCAAACCTGGGTGAATTAGAAATCATTGCAATCATTACGATCTCGTCATCCTAATCCGTCTGAATGCGTGCTCTTTGGGCATTACTAATTTCAGCTAGTCAAATATTAATCCAGATAATTTTATCTCAAAACCTACTACAGAAGTTCTGATTCTGAAATTTTCCAATATGTTAGAATCAATTTCTCCAATCTCTCCAACTTTCCTCTCATTTACAAAAATATCAGCATGTCTACCTTTTGAAAATAATTCGTTATTTTTGGAAGTTTTTGTTTCTGAATTGATTTTAAAATTAGTTCTAAGAAGAGACTGCATTATTGCTTTAATTTCAGAATAACTTGTATCCTTGTATGCAATTATTACTGCTAAATTGATTGATTCGTCAATAGGTTTTCCTTTAGAAAATACTACACCAGTTTCAAATAATTTTTGAGGATATGACTCATGGATATTTTTTGAAAGATTGTCTAACAAGCTAGGTAAGAGCGAATCACGAAGAATTGTGTGCTCTTGACTTTTTGAATCTAGTACAGAAATAATTTGAGATGAATCTCTTTTTGTCATTTCGTATAGAACTTTTTTACTTGTAAGACTAGAGTTCATTGCTTCAAGGAATCCAAGACCAACCGCAGTTTGACTAATTAATTTTGTTTTAATTGTTACATCATTTTTTTGACCAATTGTTGTAGATGGCGATAATTTTGGTTCAATGTTTGCAATTCCATATCCAAGTGCAATTTCTTCTGTCAAATCCATGGGACTGAATATATCAAATCTGTATCTAGGAATAATGCAAGTAATTTTTTTACCTTTTACTGAAGCATCTAATCTACATTTTTTTAGACATGTCACCATATTTGATGGGCTCATTTCTATTCCAATTATTTCAGAAGTGAATTTTGGGTCATAGATCATGGTTTTCTCCTTTAGTTGAGGAGTAGAATTTTTGTTTCCAGTTATTTTTAATTCATTAAATTCAAATCCAGCAGTTTGTAAAATTGATATCACTACAGAAAGCATGTCTTCGGCTGCCTCCTTATCAATTCCGGTTACTTCAATTAGAATATTTTTGGTGTTTGATGTGACAGTTGTTAATCCAGAATTAATTATCGGAGGAAAAGAGATGGTGTTTTGGTCTGAATCAAAAATTATAGGTACATTTTTGGCATTTTCAATTACTGAACCATAATTTTGTCCTACCTCAGTATTGGCTAAAATTTCATCAATTGTTTGTTCAGTACTACCGTTTAATGGAATGAATTTATGATCTCGTGAGACGGTTGTGTATGTTAGAGGAAAAGAGATCTTATCAGCATCATGTAATCCAATAGATGATTTTTTTCTTTTCCTTCCTATTCCATCATGCAGATCTTCTTGCATGTTCATCAATTGTTTGATTGCAACGTCATCTAATTTTCCATTACTTGCGATAATTCCGGTTACATATGGTCGAATTTTTGTTACAGTTGAATCAACCTTAATTGAATAATTTCCTTTTTTCTTGATGGGAGTTTTTTGAATTCCTTTTTTTATTCCTAATAGACCTTGTAAACCAGTCGCAATTCCATAATCTGTAGAGTAATCAGGTCTATTTGGGCTATATTCGATTCTAATTTCATCTCCTTCTTCAGATTCAATATCTAAACCAAGAAATGGTAACACATCAAGAATTTGTTTACGCGTAACATTTCCAGAAACTAATTTTCTAATTCGATTTATGTTTAATTCAACAACAGGCAATTATGCACCCCTCAACCAACTTAGATTATTGTTGTAAAATTCTCTGACATCATCTAGTTCGTACTTTAGCATTGCAATTCTTTCAATTCCTCCTCCCCAAGCTAAAACAGGTTTGTCAATACCAAGTGGCTTTGTTACTTCGGGTCTAAAAATTCCCATACCAAAAAGTTCAATCCATTTTCCTAATTTTTCATTGTACACCATTGTTTGTAAAGATGGTTCAGTGTATGGAAAAAATGTTGGCCAAAATTTTACTTTTGTTAACCCTAATTTTTTATAAAATTCTTTTTGTATTCCCATTAAATCTCGTAAAGTAGTATTGTTTCCAATAACAATTCCTTCAATTTGATTAAATTCAACAAGATGTTTGTAACTAACTTTTTCATTTCTAAATACTCGGCCTAATGAAAATATTCTTGCATTTTCAGGTTTTTGTTCTGCAAGATGCTTTATAGTGACACATGTAGTATGTGTTCGTAAAACCATTTTTTGTGATTCAGATAATTTCCAGTCATATTTCCAGTTTTTATTATGAGATGAAGATACATTTTTTATTTGAGATGAAGTAGCGGGATTTTTTGATTCTAGATTTTCTAGATAGAAAGTATCTTGAAGTTCTCTCGCAGGATGATCTTGAGGAGTAAACAAAGCATCAAAATTCCAGAAACTCGATTGTGTCATGTTTCCTAATATTTCAGAGAAACCAAGATTGACAAAGATTTCACGTATTTCATCAATAGTGTCTTGTAATGGATGAGTTCTGGCTGCAAAGATAGAAGGTACATCGGCTTCAACATCAATTGCTCCACTAGAAGATGCACTAGTATCAAGAGAAAGTGCAGCGTCGGTTAATGATATGGTTTTCGTTTTTTCCGAAGTTTCTATAATGTAATTTGGTCTAGAAAGTAAAATTTTCATAGCTAAAGGATTAGAAACTTGTTCTTGTGAGATAGTTTTTTCTCCTATGAATGAAAGAAGTTTTTCTTCAGGCGTCTCTATTGGTTTTTCTTTGATTGATACTAAAGACTCAGAATTATTTTTTTCGATTTTTATCCAACCGTTTTTTTTAGCATTTGCAATTGCCACATTAAATCCTGCACCAGATAATGCAGAACGAATTTGATCAAATGTTTTAGGTTCATCTTTGAGCATATTGATGAGCTTTCGTTCAGGTAATCCATTTTTTAGAGAATCAAGTCCATTTGGACCTAAGGAGAAAGTTATCTTTTGAGATTCATCCACTATTGCCAAGTCCTTCAATCGTAACCATTCAATTCCTCTACGAACTTGATCAATTGAAAGTTCAGTATTTGTTGATAATTGCTCAGGAGTTTGATTTGGAACTTGTTGTAGTGTTTCTAAAATTTTTTTTTCTATATCATGAAAAACTTGTGACACAGTACAACGTCCCAAAAAGACTTTTTAAAGCTTAACCTAAGTCAAACTTGAATGTCATCAGATGAATTTGTCGTAACTCCATGGAACGTGGAAGGAGACATAGATTATGATAAATTAACTAAACAATTTGGAACTCAAAAAATTTCACCGGAAATTCTATCAAAAATAAAGCAGATTGCAGGAGAAGATCATTTCATGTTAAGACGAGGGATTTTCTTTTCTCATAGAGATCTAAATGTTATTTTAGAAAATTTTGAAAAAGGAAAAAAGTTCTTCTTGTATACAGGACGTGGTCCATCAGGTAATACCCACATTGGTCACTTGGTTCCATGGGTTTTTGCAAAATGGTTACAGGAAAAATTTGATGTGAATATCTACTTTCAATTAACAGATGATGAGAAATTTTATACAAAATCGGACTTGACGTTGGAAGATACTGGTAAATTTGCATTAGAAAATGCCTTAGACTTTATTGCACTTGGATTTAATCCAGAGAAAACAAAAATAATAATCAATACTAGAAATATCAAAAAATTATATCCTATTGCAGCTCAAGTTGCAAAGAAAATTAATTTTTCAAATACAAAAGCCGTATTTGGTTTTACAAATGATACTAATGTTGGAATGATTTTCTATACATCATTACAATCAGCACCATGTTTCATTGAAGATTTACCAGTGTTAATTCCACTTGGAGTAGATCAAGATCCTCATTTCAGAATTACCAGAGATGTTGCACCAAAAATAAACAAACCAAAACCAGCTTTAATACATAACATTATGATTCCATCTCTAACAGGACCTGGTGGAAAAATGTCAGCATCAGATGAAAAAAGTACTATCTATACAACAGATTCTCCAGAAGTAGTAAAAAAGAAGATTAACAAATATGGATTTTCAGGTGGACAAGTGGATATTGAAAAACATAGAGAACTGGGTGGAAATCCAGATATCGATGTCTCTTTTCAATATCTAAGAATATTCTTTGAACCAAATGATGAAAAATTAAAGAAAATTTATGAAGATTATAAATCAGGTAAAATGCTAACTGGAGAATTGAAATCAATTTTAATTGAAAAAATTAATTCATTTTTGAAAATACATCAACAAAAACGAGAAGAGGCAAAAAAGAATTTATCAAAATTCCTACTATCAGATGAATAAAGTAGAGATTGTCACACAAGACAAGTATGAAGCATTAAAGTTAGCTAGCTTAATTTTTGTGAAAGAAGGAAATGAAACCTTCATTACAGAAATAATTGATGTTTTTGAAACAGAGGTTGTAATTTCTATAAAAGACAAATCCGTACACAGTTTAGTGTTAAAAGATAAAGAACAAGTTTCTAGATTTACAGATTTCATGCAATCAGTTATTGAAAAAAAAGCCAAAATTATTGATACCTCAACAAATGAGGAATTTGTAGAAATTGTTAAAGAAAATCTAAACTAATGATTTATCCATTTCAAAACCTAATATTTCCTGAACCTTCAAGAAATAAAGCTGAGTGGAATAAGGCATTTGTGGCAAATTATTTTCAACTGCAATAACAAAGTATCGAACTGCTCTTTTGGAAATATCAAGATTGAATTTCATTGGTAAAATTGGATCTTGTTTTACATTGATTTTATCTTGTAGCCATGGAGGAGCCATTTCTTTTGTATCAGTGATAATTTTCTGATACCAAAAAGATAGATGATCTGGTTGTAGTCCTTTTTGTAATTGCTGGACATCATTCTGTAATTTTTGTAATAATGGGTGAATTATTGACATTATCAAATATCGAAAATTTTTGTTTTATCACGATTACTCAATTTATGAACAGTGATTAGTCAACTAAGGTATTTCCAGAACTATCAATTTCAGAATTTCGTATACGCGTAGATGAGATTCTATTTCCATCAGATGCCATTTTCATAGGAACAATGATGATTTCAACAGGACCAAGTTTTTGTTCTTTGCGTAAAGCATTCAAAATATCACCTTTTTTGCAGGTTTCTTCACTTACTACGAGAGCATCAACATCTCCTTGAATTACTGCAGGACCAAAATCATCATCTAATTTTGCAATCTCAAAAGAACAATCAGGGAATTTTTCATGAATTATTTTTTCTAGATTTTCAGATCTCTGTTCAAAATTATTTATGATCTTTTTACCATTCTTTGAAATAAAGGCATCAGATGTTATACCAATTATTATTTTGTCAGAAATAGATACTGCTTTTTGGATTAATTCGATATGACCGACATGAATGATATCAAAAGTACCACCTAATGCAGTTATGTTAAACATCACGTATAGGGATGGTTTTGTTTAACATAAACTCTCGGATTTTGTAAAAGATCAAGATTTATCTAAAAATATTGAATTAAAGAAAAATAAAATAAGTAAAAAGATTTGATAGAAGATTATCTTCTTTTCTTCATTCCAGTAATTGCGAACCAGTAAACTAGTCCCGGTGCTAGACCAACAATTAGTGGAATCCAAACTGCTATTGAGGCTTCATAACCTGCCATAGTAAATTTCTCATATCAATGATATTTAAATCCACCTTCATGTTCGATATTCGAAAATGATCGATTAATAAAAAATGGTGGACTCGAGGGGATTTGAACCCCTGACCCCTCGCGTGCAAGGCGAGTATTCTACCAGTCTAAACTACAAGCCCATTAACTGCTTGAATAATTATGAGAGTTTAATTGTTGTCTTTTAGAATAGCTGGAATCTTTTTATTTGTTGTAGAAATTGATTTTTTTATGGTTAAGTTAGAATCAGTTATTTCATTAAAAACTGGCGACAGTGCACCAGAATTCAATCTTAAAGGAATTGATGATAACATGCATTCTCTAAATGATTATTCGAAAAAAGGATTATTGGTAATTTTCATGTGTAATCATTGTCCATTCGTAAAAGCAAAAATCGATGCAATTAAAGAACTACAGGATAAATTCAAAGATAATATTTCAATTGTGGGGATTAACAGTAATGATTCCGTAAAATATCCAGATGACGATTTCGATAGTATGAAAGCTGTTGCTAAAGAGAAAGGACTAGAGATCGACTATCTAGTCGATGAGACCCAAGAAATTGCAAAAAAATATGGAGCAGTATGTACACCAGATCCATTCTTGTTTGACTCAGATAAAAAATTAATTTTTCATGGACGAATTGATGATGCCATGAGCCCAGAAGCAGAAGTAAGTGAAAAAGTGATGATAAACAATATTCAGAAATTCTTAGAGGGGCAAAAAATTGAAAAAGATTTTGACCCTTCAATTGGATGCTCAATCAAGTGGAAAGAACAGCAAACTTAAATGACCAAATCCTCGAAAATTTTCGAGGGCTCGTAGCTCAGCTTGGCTAGAGCGTTCGACTGATAATCGAAAGGCCATGAGTTCGAATCTCATCGGGCCCATTAATTTACTATAGATTTTCATATTTTGTATTAGACCATTGAAGAATATCTTCAAGTTTTGGAGATGACAAATCTCCTTTAATTTTGACTTTTTTCCCGGTTTTTCCAGATAACACAATAAACAAATTATTCTCAGATTTTTCCTTTACAGAATAAAATGAATCAGAGATGAATTTCAAACCTTCTTCAGTTTGAGAAAATACGAGAATTATCATCACACCCTCTTTTGATTTCCAAGTTTTTGAAAGCAATTTTCTAAGTTCAAGATCAAATAAAACATCAATTGATGACGACATATCACCAATAGAAAATACGTTCCAATTTTGAGAACGAAATGCAGCCCCTGCAGATTCAGAAATTAACGAAGACTCAGAATCAGCGGATAATATTATTATATTTTTTCCAGATTCAAAATGACTTGAATGGTGAGTGATTATTTGAACAGAATTTGAGATTATTCCAGTCATTAATTGTTCTTCAGATTTTCCAATTTTTCCATCATCAAACAATTTTTGTATTTGAGGAATTGTTGGAAGAATTATCTCAGTGACAATTTTATCCATTTTTGCTTTAGAATTAATACAATTTTTTATCAAATTGTAAGCAGATTTTTCAGTACAATCAATTACATATGAAGCAAATTTTTCTTGTGCTAAAAAATAATCGTCTGGAAAATTTAATTGTTCAATATCGTCATCGACAAACCATAGGTTCAGATTTCCAACACTTTGCTGTGTAATAGTACCTTCTGCTGCAAATTTATTCAAATATTTGGACATTGTTACACGATTAATCTTTAGCTTCTCAGAAATTTCAACTCCAGATATTCCAGATTTTGATGAATGAAGAAGTTTTATCAAACGGAATTTTACTTCAGTCTCATCGTAACCACGAGCCATATGAAAATACTAGATACCTATCGTATAAAGTCTAATTATAATAAAAAATGATTTACGCATAAGGTAACTATTTGATGGATAAAACATTATATATCGGTACTTGAAAGTACGGTAAGAGAAAGTAAAATGCCAAAACCAGGATTCAAATCAATAACAATTTCAGAAACAGTTTATGAAAAGTTCTTTGATGTTTACGAAAAAAATAAAGATAAACTAACTATGAAAGGCGTGAATAGTTTCGCCGGCTATATTACATACATGTTAGAAGGTTCAATGCTAAAAGATAAGACATTTGCAAAATATGCACCAAAATTAGAATTAATGTCAATTGAGGATGATAGAGTAATTCTAAAAAATAATATTCAAAATAGAATTGCAGAAATTGTTCTTCAAAGAGGAGAATTGTATTGTGAATTATGTGAGGCAAAAGATTGTCACTGTATTGGCTATGCATGGTCAATACCAGAGATTTATGAGAAATTAAATTCCAAAGGTCTCAGAAATAATAGATAAAGTGGAGGAGGAGGGATTCGAACCCTCGAACTCCTGAGAGACGGGATCACCCATTATTATGATCTTAAGTCCCGCGTGTCCAAAAGCATAATGCTTTCTTTGGCCAGGCTTGACTACCCCTCCACTAGAAAAACAACAATTTGCGAGAAATTTAACAGTTGATGTTGAGATAAAAGTAATCAAGAATTATAAGGATTCTAGATATTGAAAAATTCATGCTTCGATAGCTCAGTCTGGTAGAGCGTTACATTGGTAATGTAAAGGTCGTGGGTTCAGATCCCGCTCGAAGCTTAATAATTTTTTATAATAATTTCCTTATGTCCTGTACGCTTTTTTGAATCTGAATTGATTGCCCTATTTGCAGCAATTTCAGATATGGACCAGTGATTTTCTGAGAACAAATCTTTAACAATTTTTGAATTTGAATTTGACAGCAACACATGGCAACCTTTAGAGTTAAGATGATTTGCTAAATCAACTAATTTCTCAAGGTCTTTTTCTGTGAAATCTCGATGAGTGTAACTAGTGAAATTTGCAGTACTGCTAATTGGCTGATATGGAGGATCAAAATAAACCAGATCACCTTTCTTAATATCACCCAAAACCGCCTCAAAACCCCTACAAGAAATTTCGATTTTTTCAGAATGTAGAACTTTACTTACAGCTGTCAAATTTTCTTTATTGATAATATTTGGATTTGTGTATCGACCAAGAGGCACATTGAATTGACCTTTTTTGTTAACACGATATAATCCATTAAAACAAGTTCTATTGAGAAAAATTAATCTTGATACTTTTTCAATTTGTTGTTTTGGTTCTTGCTTTCGTATTTCATAATAATATTCTACAGAATCTTTATGATAGTTCTTTGAGTGATTTTCTAAAGATTCGATTAATTTGCCAAGTTTATCACGAATCGTAACATATGCCAATATTAAATCAGAGTTGAAATCAGATACATTACAGGATAGTTTTGGTTCTTTTGATAATAGGTTAAACATGACAGCTCCACCACCCAAAAATGGTTCATGGTAAGTACCAAATTGTTTTGGAAAATTATCTTCCAATACTTTCATAAGTTGTCTTTTTCCTCCAACCCATTTTACAAATGGTTTTGGTTCGGTTATAGTAATTTGATGGTATTGTTGAGCCAAGACTAATTACTTTCATAATCAGGTTTTCTCTAGCCGAGTGAATCTATGATCACCAAGTGTGAAGAATTAGTTGATTTACTGGAAATAGGTTAAATACAAATTTCGTTTTTGAGCAAATTCGTAGAATAAGGCACAGCCTAAATGATATTCAATAAAATGAAAAAGGAATGGGTTTTTCTAATCCCACTTTGACCAAGCGGCCATCCATCTGTATGTCCATGTTGTAAGTTTACAACCTAAAGCCGCAAATGTACAGGCTAATACTGCTCCAGCACCGGCACCAAGTGCAACTGGGCTGTTGTAGAATTTACCTACCTGCGGTTCTATTGGGGTCATGTATGGTGGTAACGTTGGTCTTGGATACTTGAATGCAGTCTCTAGTGGGTCAGCCACAGTGATCAAATTGACCATGTTGAATAGTGGCAATGACATTCCAACTAAGACTCCGCCGAACAGTATCAGAGAGTGCTTATTCTTCTTTGTTGCCCAGTACGCTAAGTCCAACAGCATTGCTGATGGTAGCCAAACTGGTGTAACGATGAAGTCATATGGGTAACCTAATGCGAACCATGCACCTTTTGCAATCCAAGTGTAGACTGTCATAATTAGTGCATAATACGTTGCGGTTCCTGGTACTCCAGTAAAGGTGAGATAGTAACACGCACCTACAGTGAGCATAAGAGTTTGTGATATTGAGAATACTACAAACGATGTCCAGGCCCAATCAGTATAGAAGATGTAGTCCCCTGCGTTGATTGTTAGCAAAGTTGAGTTGACTGCGACTACTACTATGAATAAGTAGTGAGTACATCGTCTAAGCCAGACCATGAAAATATTTCTGGTGGTTAGTATATAAAAATTTGGTAAATTCACGAGATCGTGCACACGTAACCGTGACTAGAGAGATAAAAAGGAAAAAGTCCTATAGGACTGGTTGATTATTTACCTACGAACATAACGATTGCGATTGTACCGACAGTAACTCCTGCTAATACTCCGCCAACTATACCGTTACTTTTCTTAGTTGTTCCTTCTTCCATAACTTTGACACAGAAGAGGTAACCAATTGCTTCTATAATGGTCAGGACGATAAATGCATAATGTCCGCTTGGTGTTGGATATGCCCAAGGATATACGAAATATCCTGCTGCAGTACCACCAAATGTTGATAGCCATGCTGCAATAAATGATGCAGTGATCATTCCAGTCATGTTTTCTACACGACGGCCAATCATTTTCTCGACGTCAGCAGAGCCTGCTCCGCCGCCGCCACCTGAACCAAATCCTTTTGGAAGTGTCATATAGAATTACCAGTCGACAGAATCTATTAAAGTCTTTCCTAGATTCTGAACATAAACCGATCTACCACTAGGTAAGAGAATTAAAAAAACAAAGTACGAATTTGTACTTGATTATGGTATGGATCTGCTGTACAATTTACCCTCAAGGGCCATTTTGTACATTTCTGCAACATATGGGTTTTCACCAGGTGTTTCTGCACCTAATTCGACGAGTCTTGCATAGACCCTAACTACGTAAGCTAGAGCACCCATGAAGGCTACGACGACACCCATGTTAAACATCCAATGGTTTGGAACTGCGAAGATTTCTTCGACGAACCAAAAGTGCCACATCTCGTTAACACCAATAGTAAACATGGTTGCCAGATAACCTAAGATTGTCATCTTTAGACCTGTGTTCATAGAGTTGTTTGGTCCTCTCAATACTGGGACTTTTCTATCATAGATAGCTGCAAATCCCCAACCTAGTGGTAGTGCTACAAAGTGAGAGTATAACCACCAGTGTGCTGGAGTGAATGCTGAATCTCTAATAGAAGTCTGATGGAGTGAACCATCGACAAAGTTGTCGACTTCTACGGATGCGGCTGTTGATCCCATAGCGATGACTACTAACCAGATTTTTTTCAATCTCTGGATTTCGACTTCTTTTGGGAGTAATGCCGGCATTTGTGCCATAGATACTATACGTGCTTTTTGGAATATAAGCCACGAGGTTCATGATCTGTCAGATTTTGCAATAAAAATTGATTTTTCTTATTCAAATTTTATGAATTCTTCATTAATTACTTGATAAAATGCAATTTTTTCATTGTTTTTTTTCATAGATTTAATGATTAACATTAATGATTAACATTGACCTAATTCATGAGGAAAATGGCGTGGATCGATTATTGTACTAAAACTTAAATTCCTCATTTCTGTCGTTTACAATTAAGGGATAACAATGGTAGATAGAAAAGTTATGGCATTTGCACTTGCAGCCGTTTTCGTAGTAGGAGTCTTTGGACCTAATGTAGCAACAATGATTCAAACTGCTGAAGGACACGGTGTACAAGCACAATTGCAAAGTCGTTTCATTCGAATTGAGGATGAGACATTCAACAGACAATCCCTCCAAACCGGTGAAGTTTTGACTTTGAGCGGTGCATTCGTAAGTTTGATTGATTCAGACATGCGTGCATGGTCATCAATATTTTCAGAGTCAACTAACGCAGGTAACAGATGGGAGATTCTAGCAAGAGATCCACCAGGTAATGTCTTTGACATTCCAGGTAATGATGTTGTAGATTATGAAATCTCAGCTCGTGCTCTTGAACCAGGAGTTTATCACGTCCACACTCAATTGAACATTGAGCACGTCGGACCTGGACTTGGACCAGGACAGACAGTCGTTGTAGAAGGGGAACCTATTATGAAACCAATTCCATACACCAACATCGCATATCAATCAATTATCATTGCAGTTGGTTATGTAATCACATTTGCAACACGTCCTTGGCAAGTAATCTAAACTCACTCTTTTTTCCTTTTATTGAATTACAAATGCAAGTTCATACACAAAATTCTATTCACTTAACTATTTATAAAAAAATTAAGTATAGATTAATTTTTACTCATGAGTAAAAATTACAATTTACTTTTATCTTCGAAAAGATTATACCGATTATGGTCCACATATTCAAAATTGATCATCTGAATATTCATGAAAGTTACTTCAAAGGTAAAGTTGAATTTCGCGGAGACAACTATACAATCAACATACAAGATGAGAGAAGAGGTAAAGTTCTCAAACTTCCATTAAAATTAAAAAAGAAACAAAAAGTCTTAGTCAGATTTACAGGCCCCAATAATCTAGCAGTAGAAGATTTGCTACCATTTGAAGGTGAATCAGAATGGGTTGAAGTGGACTCGACACCAATTACATTTTTCATAGCAGACCATCAAGATCAATTCGATACTTTAGAAATAATCGATGATTTAGCAGAGGCTTAGAAAAGACTTTATTCCAAACTAGTTCAGTTCTCCTATGAATTGGCCAGGAATGGGAGATCCTACAAAGCGAAGAAAGACATTAAAATTTTTAGGAATGACGGCAATCATTGCAATCTCGGTAGGAGTAGGAAGTAGTTTAATTCAAGGTCAGATGAATCTGGATAATCCTCTAAAAGTTTGCATAAATGATAGAGATACACAATATGTGATTTCAGCAAAATTAGAATTGTATATCGATAAACAAAGAGCAGAGATTCCTGCAAATATCGGATTTGAAGATGGTTGTCAAAGATCGCTTTACACCCTTACCGATGATGGAACAATATATGCAGAATGGACAGAAGAATATCCATTCGAGATAGGTCATTTCCTATGGTCATGGGAATTCCCTATGAGAGACATGGAACAGAGTAAATCAAAGATAATAGTTAACGGTAAAGAATCACCTCGTTTTATCAATGAGTTATTACAAGATGGATATACATACAGAGCAGAATTTACTTCAAAAGACTACGATACATCAAAGGATGCAGATTTCATGCCTCCAGATCTTTAGAAAAATTTCTAGTCAGAAAAATATAAAAAATTCAATCCAAGAGAATCTTCAAAAATTTTCAACTAAGTTAACACTAGAGATGTATAAAATAGAAAAGAAAGAGATTGAATTTACCAGTATTTTCCGTTATCAGGAATTAAACCGATGCCCTCATTCTCAAAGTGTTTGTCAAGTTCATCGACCCATCTTTCACGATTATCTTTGTATCCCCATCCGTGAATACGTACCCAGTACGCAATCAGTGCGAGTAGGAATATTGTGAACATGATTGTTCCAAAGATGTATACCATAACATCGAAGAATAGTGGGTCATAGTTAGGACCGAGTTGTCCGGTCAGACTAGACAATATACTCAAGATTGTTCCGAATACAGGAATCATCAATATTTTGAATTCAGAGGTCGATATAAAGATTTTTTTTGATTATGATAAGCCGAGATCAGCCAATGCTATGATTTAGGAATAAAATAAGAAGTAAGGAAGGAGATTATCCTGTTCCTGGTTTGGCGTATTTTCCGGATCTTCCTCTTATGAAGAAAGCACCTGCGATACCACCAAAGATTGCGGCTGCAATTGCAGATGCACCTAATACACCGTTAGCATCCATGTATGGAGTGCCAGATCCTGCACCGGGATTATCTGCTGCATAGTCAACTTTTCTCTTTGCGAGTTCTAAGGTAGCCTCTAAAGACATTGATGGATGTCCACCGTCTTGACCACCGTCACCACCACTGCCCATGTATTGAGCAAATGCTGGACCAGCCAACATTAATGGCAATGAGAAAACACCTACGAGAAGTGTGCCTAATACTATTGATTTGTTCATTTGTATCTGCAATTGCTGACTATCGTTATTATTTAACTTTTTTCAATAATTCAGCCAGATACATTTAATTTCGTACGTAATTTAGGCAAAAAAATGGGAAGACTACACACACATAATCATGGAAAGTCACATTCAATCAGACCTATCGATCCAAAGAAACCAGAATGGGTCAAACAAACTAATGCGGAAATTGAAGCACTAATTATCAAATATGCAAAAGAAGGAATGACTTCTAGTCAAATTGGATTAAAATTAAGAGACCAACATGCAATTCCCTTGGTTAAACCAATCATTAACAAAAGCATCACAGATGTATTGAAAGAAAACAAATTGATGCCCGACATTCCAGAAGATTTGAACAATATTGTGATGAAGGCAGTCAACCTACAAAAACATCTCAAAGAGAATAAATCAGATAGTAGAAACGTTAGAGCCTTAGAATTAGTTGAGGCAAAAGTTCACAGACTATCAACTCATTATAAAAAAAATGGCGACATAGATCAAAAATGGAAATATAAGTCTGTAGTAGCACAGCTAGAGTAATGGGGAAAGTTTTAGAAGAATCATTATCTAATTTTTCAGATCGTATTTCAGATGCAATTAAAACAAGAAAGAACATTCTAGTTACAACTCACATAGATTGTGATGGAATAACATCAGGCTCGATAATTTCAAAAGCATTAATCAGACATGGAGCAAAATGTACTGTAAGAACAACTAACGAATTTAGTGAAAATCTAGTGAATAAAATGCAAAAAGAGACTAGAGATTTACACGTGATTACCGATCTGGGAGGAGGATTCGGAAAATTACTAGATGAAAAATTATCAGATAACTGGCTCATGTTAGATCATCATGAAATTTCAGAAGATGAGAAAGATAACGAACGTGTGATAAACGCATGGAAGTTTGGAATGGATGGGGGAGTTGAAATTTGTGCGGGAGGAATGGCATATCTAGCATCAAATGCATTAAATAGAGAAAATGAAGATTTGTCAAGAGTTGCAGTAGTATCAGCGTTAGGAGACAGACAAGATCAAGGTGAGAGAAAAGCATTCACTGGAAAAAATTTAGAGATTGTGGAAACCGCAAAAAAATTAGGATTAGTGAATGTAGATTTAGATTTGTTATTAGTAGGTAGAGAAACAAGATCACTCCCAGATGCAATTGCTTTTACGTCTCAGCCATTTATTGAAGGATTAACATGGAATCGAGATGCATGCATTGCGATGTTAACAAATGCAAAGATTCCGCTTAAGGACGGAGCAAGATGGAGAGTTCCGGCAGATTTAACACAAGATGAAAAACAGGCAATTATTGAATCAATAAGTAAATTTGTCCAAGGAGAAAATGCCACTCAAGTGATGGAAGAACTGATTGGATACACATACACATTTCCAAGTGAGGAAAAAAGGAGTTTTCTAAGAGATGGAAGAGAGTTCTCCACAATGTTGAATTCATGTGGGCGCATCAACAAATCAGGAGTTGGAATTGCAATCTGTATGGGAGATAGAAATACAATGTTACAAGAAGGCGAGAAGATTTTGTCAGAATATAGAAGTATGATTAGAGATTACATGAACGTTTTATCAAATGAGAGATGGAGGACAAATAATATGGAAGATTGTGTCATGGTGAATGCAGAAGGATTAGTTCCAGAAACAATGACAGGTACTATTTCATCATTAATTGCAGGATCACCAAAAAATTCAGGAAAAATAGTAATTTTAAGAACAGATGGATCAGAAGGAACAATCAAGTTTTCATCACGTAAATCTGCAAGTTGTAAAAATTCCATAAATCTCAGTCAACTAATGAGAGGAGGTGCGGAACAATTTGACGGAATTGGAGGAGGCCACGAAGCTGCTGCAGGAGCAAAAATAACTAAAGACAAATTAGATGAATTTTTAGATTATCTTGAAAGCAATGTTACCAAAATGCCAAATAGAAATAGTAATCAATGATATTTCTAAAGAGAAGGCCAAAGTTATTGAAAAGGCATTAGAGCCAGATAATGTTGATTTTCCTCAAGGATTAAGTTTAACAATTAATGAAAAGAAAAATCAACTTGTGTTTTATTTTTCAAATGAAGGGGATTTACGAAAATTGATTTCCACCGTTGACGAAGTATTAGAACACGTAAATCTTTCCATGGAGGTAATAAAATAATGTTAGATCCAAAAATAATCAGAGATGAACCTGATCGAATTAAGCAGATGTTAAAAGATAGAGCAGTTGAATTTGATTTTGAAAAAATGCTAGAATTGAATAAAACACGAAAAGAAATGATGATGCAATCAGATGAATTAAAGCAAAAAAGAAATCAAATGTCAGTTAAAATCGGAAGTGAAAAAAAAGTAGGAAATGATGCATCAGAGTTATTGAAAGAGATGGGAGAAATATCAAAGAAATTAGATGAATTAGAGAATTCACGGAAAACAGTGGATGGAGATTATCATAATTTGTCTTTTTCAATACCAAATTTGATACATGATTCAGTTCCAAAAGGAGCAGACGAAACTTTTAACAAACAAATTAGAACATGGGGCAAAATACCAAAATTTGATTTTGAAGTAAAAGATCACATAGATTTAGGATTAGAATTAGATATTGTAGATTTAGAAAGAGCATCAAAAACAGCTGGAGCCAGATTTTATTATTTAAAAGACGGATTAGTGAAATTAGGACAATCACTAACTGCGTTTGCGTTGGATTTTGTTTCAAGTAAAAATTATAATTTAATTCAGCCCCCATACATGATAAACAGACAATCTATGGAAGGAGCAGTGATAGCAGAGGATTTTGAAGAGGTAATCTATAAAGTACAAGATGAGGATTTATTTTTAATTGGAACATCAGAACATGCAATTGCTTCCATGTATTATGATGAGATTTTAGAAGGTTCTAAAATTCCATTAAGGTATGCATCAATTAGTCCATGTTTTAGAAAAGAGGCAGGTGCACATGGAAAAGATCAGAAAGGAATTTTCCGAGTTCACCAATTTGAAAAAATTGAGCAATTCATTTTCTGCAGACCAGAAGAATCATGGGAAGAACATGAAAAAATGATAAAAAATACCGAAGAATTTTATCAACAATTAGAGATCCCGTATAGACTGATGTTATTATCAAGTGGAGACATGGGCAAGGTTTCAGCAAAGACATACGATATCGAAGCGTGGATGGCAGGTCAAAATGCATTTAGAGAAATCGTATCGTGTTCTAATTGTGCCGATTATCAATCAAGAAGATTAAAGATAAGATTTAGAGATAAAAGTAACGAAGATACAAAGTACATACATACTTTGAATAGTACTTTGATAGCAATAGAAAGAACAATGGTTGCAATTTTAGAAAATAATCAAACCAAAGATGGACATGTGGAAATTCCAAAAGTTTTACAAAAATATTTTGGCGATAAGATGATATAATCTAGAACAGTTTATATTCAGAAAATAGTCGTCCAAGATAATTGGCAAGAAAAGCTCGTAAGATCAAGGATAAGTGGAAAGAAAAGAAATGGGTTAACGTTGTAGCTCCAGATTCATTTAACAATGTCAATATCGGATATGTTCCGATTACAGATGACGAAAATGCCAAAGGTAGAATTTTAGAAGTTACATTATGGGACATACTCAAAGGCGATCCTTCACAACATCAATACAAAATAATTTTCCAAATTGATGAGGTCAAAGATACCAAAGCCAAGACAGTTTTCAAGAGATATGAATATTCAAAAGAATTTCTAAGAAGTTTAGTTCGAAAAGGTTCTTCTAAAGTCAACTTCAATATCGATATTGAAACAAAAGATAACTATGTTTTTAGAATCAAAATGATTGCTTTAACACACAGACAATTAAACACATCAAGACAGCGTCAATTACGCCTAATTGCAAAAGATGTGATAGAGAAAACAGTACCAACTATGGATATTGATGGATTTGTTCAAGCAACATGTTATGGTAAAATAAATTCTGACATCATGGCTGCTGCAAAAAAAGTGATAAAATTAAGACATGTTGGATTAGAGAAAGTTAAACTAATCAAGACAGCATCAGCACAAACAGTCTTGCTTGAAGCAAAAACCAAAAAACCAAAAGCAGACTAAACTGATGTTTTAGAGATGCAATTAGAAGTAAAAATTAATTTAATTCTTCATGCCACAGAGGATGAGAATAAAGTCATAGAAGAATTAGAAAAAAATTTTAGTATAGAACAAAAAGATTTTGTAATTGAACAAATTCCAGGTCATTTTAACAACCCCATATTGTTAATCTCATCAAAATTGAAAAGAAAGCCTGCTCATAATTTTGTAAGTTTGTTTTTTTCAAAAATGAAAAGAGATGAATTTCAAGAGATTTTTGACGATGTTGAAAATTTTGTGACATCTTCAGGTCTTAGTTTACGCATAAGTAAACAAAATCTAATTTCAGGAATTTTAACAATATCAAAAGAAGATACAATCAAAATTAACATCAGTACTCCAGTTTATATTAAAAATGAGACAAAGAAAATTTATCAAGAATTAATGAAAATGTGATCCATAGATCATTTAATAATATTTACAAGCAATTCAAGAAGGGAATGAGGAAATAAAAGCCGCTCCAGTCTGAGCGCCAAGCGCTGATGACGCCGCGACGAACCGACCCAATTATGATGTTTTAAATATTCATGATATAGACAATGTTTTGTTGGAAACAGATTATGACGTAATTGTTGCAGGTGGAGGATTAACAGGTACAATTGCAGCACAAGCAATTTCATATTATTCAAAACAAAATTTAAGAATTCTTTCAGTAGATCGAAATCCAGAAACCTTACCAGGTAGAAAAGGTGGTGCAGGTTGGACATGCGGAGATGCCTGTTCAAAAGAAGCAGTAGACTTCATGACTGAAAGAATCAAGATTCCGTGGACACGACCAGAAATTGAACATGATGTAAAAGGAGTCATGGCATTTTCACCAGATAAAGAAACAGCTATCCCATTTGATGGGGCAGGATATATGCTAAATAGACAAAAACTTCCAGAAATTCAAAATGCAAGGACAAGAAAAATGGGAGTTGAATTTGAGTTCGAAGTTTCTCTTTCAGGATTAATCTATGACGGACAACAAGTTGTCGGTATACAAGGAACAGATAATAAAACAAAACAACCATACAAAAAAACTGCAAAATTGGTAGTTGATGCAATGGGAATAACATCAAAATTAAGAAATGGATTGCAAAATTCTACAAAAGTTGAAAGAGAAATAGACAGAACAGATGTAGAAACCACTGGAAGGCACATCATGTATTTTGAACCAGGTAAAGAAGACTTATCAGAATTTGATCCAGATTATTGTATAATTCATTTAGATCAAGATATTGCACCGGGTGGATACGGATGGGTTTTTCCAAAAGCTGACAATAAAGTAAACATCGGATTAGGTGTTGAAAAAACACACTTAGATAAACGAAACAATAGATTAGGAAAAAAAGATAATGTTGGTTCATTGATGAAAGAGTATCTAGAAAGAAATCCAGTTCTTGGAAATCCAAAACTTTCAGAAGATGAAATGGATCAACATAACAATTCAGGGATTTCTTCAGTTTCAGTTCGAAGGCAAAATGATTGCATGGTTTCAGGAGGATACATGTTAGTTGGAGATTCAGCATGGATGCCTAAACCAATAGATGCAGGAGGAATTGGACCAGCACTTATTGCAGGAACAATTATTGGAAATAATGTTACACAGTCTATCGAGGCTAATGATGTTTCAGAAGCAAGTTTGTGGCAATACAATATTGATTTCATTAAAGAGTATGGTTACAAAACAGCTGGTTTAGAATTATTCAGAAGATTAGTACAAACAATGACAAATGAACAGATTAGTTATGGAATGAAACATTTCCTAGGTAATTTGGACGTTGAATCAATAAGTAAAGGAGAACATCCGGACTTTTCAGGTCTTGGAAAACTAGGAATGATAATCAGAGGTGCAATGAACAAAACAGTTGCAAGTGGTCTCAAGTATACATCAGGTCAAAATCAATGGCTTGTTGAACACTACAATAACTATCCAAAAGATCCATCAGGATTTGATGATTGGAATAAAAAGTTGCACAAAACATTAGATGAATCATTTGGCAAGATAGCATCATTCGCTCCATAGATCTAGTCTTAAATAAAGTACAAGATCAAACAATTATACTTTGATGGAAGATAGTACTCCAGAATATCTAGATTGGAGTAATGCGTTTGAAATTTTAGAGAAAGCTCATGAACAAGGAATTTTTGTCCTCGTAATAGGTCCAAAAGGCACCGGTAAAACAACACTAGTTAGAGAATTTGCAAAGAAACAATCAATGCAATTAGAATCAATTAATTTTAGTTTGAGAACTAGAGAAAGTCATCTTGTCGGTTCAAAGAGCCTTTCAGAAGGAAATATCGAATTTAATGAAGGAATATTGATAAAATCAATGAAAGAAGGAGACATGCTATATCTAGATGAGATTAACGCAGCTGAGGCTGATGTTCTGTTAAGATTAGATGAAGCATTAGATGACAGAAGACAAGTAGTTCTGAAAGAATCCAGTGGAGAAGTTGTAACAGCAGACAAATCATGGTTTGTGATAGCAACAATTAATCCATTAAACCATGTTGGAACAAAAGAATTACCACCACAACTATTGAGTAGATTTCCTATCAGATTAAGAATGGACTATCCACCTGAAGAAAAAGAACTTGAAATTGTGAAAAAACATGTTCCAGAAGCAGATGATGGAGCATTACAAAGAGGAATTAAACTTGCAAACACATTGAGGCAAGCAGCATCAGTTGAGGAATTATACTATTCACCATCACTTAGGGAAACTATAGCATATGCAAAGTTGATTGATGGAGACATGTCACCAAAGAAAGCAGCAGAAATAGTTTTTGGAAATGTCTATGCACAATGGGGAAATATTGAATTACAAAAAGTTAATGACATTATTACATCCATGTATGAGAGCTAATGTCATCAGTTGCATTAAGAAATGATACATTAATTGAAATTTCTACATTTTTAATAAGACGATGGTCTGAAAATGACAAAATCATTGTGACTATGTCACCAAAGAAAGTTAATGAAACTAGAATGAAAGAAAACAAAGTGATTCTTACCCCAGTAATAGATTACAATGGAGATGAGTTTTCAAAATATAGACAATTTAGAACTGCTGCATGGTATGAAAGTATGAAGATAAAAAATTGTGAAAAAATTTTATCTAATGATCATGCGTTTGGATTTTTATTAAATTCAATTGAAAGACGTAGAATCGAATTAGTTGGAAGAAAAGTTTGGCAAGGAATGGATGAAGAGTTAATTTTTAATTATGCTTGGCAGTGGGTTTACAGACCATCTTTAGGTGATCTTTTAGGAAAATCAAAAATTGTTGAAGGATTTTACCAATATTTTTTGTTTGGCGATATAAAAGGAGAGATGCAACCAAGTCACTTTGACCGCATAGTAAAAGCCACAGAATTTGCAAAGGAGATTCTAGAAGAGTCATTAAAAAATAATTATGGAACAGAGTGGATAGAAAAACATATTCCAAAAATTTTAACCATATTAGATATTGATCCATTAATTACAATTCCACTATCAGTACCAATGAAGGGACCGGGAATGATGGTTACACCACAAGATTTTGAAAAAGCCGTACAAAAAATTACTAAAAATCTTGAATCAGAATTAGGAAAAATAGATCCAAACAGAGCAATGGCAGGACTGGAAATTGCAAAAGAATTTGATTTAATCAAAGATGAAACTAAGAAAAATGAAAATAAAGGATTAATGCCTGAAACTATTGGAATTCAGATTCCAAATCCAACAAATATAGATGAAACAAAAATTTATGATCAAGATTTGATAAGTAATTTAAAAAATAGATTTCGTGAATGGAAAACAGGATGGAAAGAAGAGCATGTGGATTCAGGTGAAGAGTTTGATGAAGAAACGTATCTTGAAGGATTTCATAAACCATTCATCACAGATGTAAAAAAATCAATAAAATCAAGAATTGTAATTTTACTTGATCATTCTTCAAGTATGTCTGATCAACAAATAGAGTACAAAAAAGCAACAATTGGGCTTTGTGAGGTATTAGCCTTCTTAAAGGTAAATTTTTCAGTGTATGCATTCAATACAGTAGATAGACAGGTAGTTTGTTGGTTGATTAAACCATCAGAAATGAAGTGGAATAATTCAGCAGCCAAAAGATTAGCACAAATTTCTGCCAACGGAGGAACACCTCTAGCAGAAGTGTACGATAGAATGCTTCCAGTTTTGACATCAAAAAAACCAGACATTTTTTTGACATTATCTGATGGAGAACCAGCAGATCCAAATGCAGTAAAACTAATACTAAAGTCATACAAAACATTAGGAATTAAAATGACAGCGATTGGAGTAGGTAGAGACACATTTAGTGCAACATCAATAGCAAATAATTTGAAATATTTAGGTTATGATAAGGTCTTAGCAGTAAGTAGGTTACCAGATATTCCTAATAGGGTCTTAAGTATACTGTCAGATAACTAATGAATAAAAAATGTGCTGAATGTGGAGATAGTTTTTCATGTGACAATGACATTACATGTTGGTGTGCAGATTTTCCAAAATTATCTAAAAATGAAATTGATGATAGAGACTGTCTTTGTAAAACTTGCCTATTAATCAAATACCGAAAAAAGATATTGGATGTGTAGTATGAACTTGAGACCGGAAACGTTAGTACTCCGGTGACAGTTCATAGGTGATGAACCTTCGGACAATCTTAACTATACACGACGTAATCGATAATGATATTTAACTAGTGCCATATTTTTGAAATAGTGCTAACAATTTAGATTTTTGATACCAAACATGTTTTAAACAAGAAATTTTATCAAGAGGTATGCATTTTGAAGATTCCAGAATACCGGATGTTAACAAGCCACTAATCATAGCAGCAATGCAAGATATGGGAAATGTTGGAAGTATAGTTGTAAATCACATCAACAAAAGTTTAGGCACAGCATCATTTCGACATGCAACATCATCTAGACCACCATATGTATACGATAAAGGAGGATACATCGAGATTCCTGAAGAGAAATGGGAGTACCGATTCAGTAAAGATATAATTGTATTTGGGGGAGGCAGAGGTCAACCTCAAGAAAATGAAGAACTAAATGAGTTATGTCAAGATGTCATTAACGTTGCAAAAAGATATGATGCAAAATTCATCTATACCGTAGGAGGTTATCACACATCACGATCTTTTGGAAAAAGTCCTACAACATACGTTACAACCACATCACAAGACATATTGAAATTAGTTAGAAAATTAGGAATAGAAACTACTCCAACTGAATCAGTAATTACAGGTTTTAATGGATTGATTTTAGGTTATGCAAAATTGAATGGAATTAATGGAATTGGACTCTATGGAGAATTATTAGAACCTAGAATTCCTCAATATAGAGCAGCAAGGACAATTATAGAAACATTGGAAAAATTAACCTATCAAAAACTTGGAGATACAAATGAATTATCGGTAAAAGCCGAAGCGGTAGAATCAAGATTTAGTTCTGAAGACGACATACCAAAAAGATAGAATAAATTTAAACAAATATCAATTACATCAACCTTTTATTCGGTGAAACATATTGTATAGTATGGAAGAACATTCATGTCCCTATTGTGAATCAAAATTTCAGGACAAAGAAGAACTATCTAGTCACATAGACAAGCTGCATATAGGTCCAGGTTTACTCGAGGGCGACTCAAGAAAATTCTAGACTATAGTTAGTTTTTAATTGAATAAGGTCCACACAATATTATGTTGTTATGGGTAGCAGGAGCAGCAATTGGAATTTTAGCTGCATTTATACTAATTTTCAAATATACAAAAACTGGGAAAGATGACATGATCGGATATTCAGCAAAGTGTAACAAATGTGGTACTGTTACAAACGGAGTTAAATGCCCTAAATGTACAACAAACACTAAGGACTGGCGATAATTATGATGGCAAAACCAAATTCAGACATGGAAGGAACAATTTGTAAAAATTGCGAACGTCCAATTAATGATCATCTACCTGAAGAAATTGAAGAATGTTTTAGGATTTTGGAGCTTAAAAAACTCAAAGATGGCGATTTAACCTAATCAATATCATCAAAAATATTTCTGCCAGTTTCATGAAAATATCTATGCTCTATTTCTTTTAATTTTTTATTTACATCATGCTTTTTTGATTTAATTTTTAGTAAAGTGTAATCAGAAATTAATCTCCGTAATTCAGAATTTTTCAATTTAGACGATTATTCTTGTATAAATAATATTAAAGCATATCAACAATATGTTAAAACAAATTTTTCTAGTATTACTTTTAACTCCAATAACACAATTTGGATTTGCAGAAGAAATTCCAGATTATAACAAACCATATGCCCCAATCTTTTTTAACAAACCAATTTACAGCTGGACTGAAAAGGTAGAAATTACAATAATCGCTCCAAGTTGGAACACTGGAATGAATCTAATTGATAGTATAGGAGGAGATCCAAATTATTCAGTAAATGTTTACACAAATAATCATCAATTAAAACAGTACAAATTATACGAAACAGATCCTTCAAGTGGAATTTTTACAGGAGAGATTATTCTGACAGGATTTCCTCATGATGTTAATGGAGATGGAAAAAACGATACAAATCCAAGAACATTGGGTGGAGGTCCAAATGGAGGATATTTACAAAATGAAGAGGATTCAGGAATTACAGTTTCATTTGAATTTGCAGATGGGGTAGTTTTATCAGAATCTGCAAAAATTGAATGGAATGTAGGAGATTTACGAATAGTTGAGGTAACAGAAGAGTCCGCAAAAATAAAGTTATTTGAAAGAGATATGAACCTAAACCCAGAAAGTATCGATACAATAAGCATTGAGGTATTTTCTGAAAATGATAGCGCAGGAATAAAATTAGAAATTGCAGAAACTACAGAAGATTCAGGAATTTTTGAAGGGATAATATCAATTACAAAAGATGATCAATCAAGTGGTAATCGACTTTATGCACTACCAGATTCAAAAATTACCGCAAAATATACAGATAGGACATTACCAAAACCATACAATACTAATGATGATTTAGACATTTTAGCACAAGAAATTATAATTTCAAACATACCTACATCTGAGAGATTAAGTATGAATGAATTAGAAATATTATCACAAAATGGAGAATTAATTGAAAGATTAGAGATAGGACAAACTGGAATGTTATTTACCAAAGTTAAGAATACAATTGATTTTTCTCAAGAATTTATCTACATTGTACAAATCAAAAATGAAGATAATAATGTAATATCATTATCATGGGTAACCGGTGAAACAATGCCATCGCAGGAGCTTGGTATGTCGGTTTCATGGATGCCACACGAACCAGGCAAATATTCAATTGAAAGATTTGTGTGGAATTCTATTCAAGGAGCAATTCCACTAACGGAAACAATTTCTAAAGAGATTTTAATTCAGTAGTTTTCAATCGGAAGTAATTTCACAGTACTTGTTTGTTCCTTCAAAGAACTTTACAGAGTGAAGTGGAATTTTATCTTTCAAATTTTCAAATATCCATTCAGCGATATTTTCAGATGTTGGAAAATCAAACAATTCATTAAGATTTCTATGATCAAGTTGCTCAATTGTTTCCCAACAAAGTTTTTTCATTTTATCAAACTCGATTACCATGTTTTCTTCATATGAAGCACCTTTTTGCACATCACCTTGAACTTCGACTATAATTCTAGATGTATGGCCATGAGGTTTACCACATTTTGGATGACCTCTAAGAGTATGAGCAAAATCAATCTCAAATGATACGCCTAAACGTGTTTTCATATATCTACAAAGATTATTGATAATTAATACCTAAAGAAATTAATCAGAATAATCTACGATTTGCTGTATATTTTTTGTATCATCATCAATTGGAGAAATTATTCCATTTTCTATATTAACAAACCAGCTATAAACTAATTGTTGGTTATTTTCAGCATCAAATGTGAAAACTACCTGATGAGTGAATTCATTGTTTGCCTCTAGGAATAATGGAATGGGATCTACGAAAAATTTTGCACGTGTGTTTTCATCATCAAAAATTTTCTGGCCTTCATGTTTTTCATTAATTTTTTCTTCGATTATTTCTATAACCTTGATTCCGGAATTATTTGGTCCAGAATAAAACTTTACCATATCTACAGCAATTCTATCATTACCTTCAAACGAATCATCAAGTATTGAATTAAGATCTTTTTCAATAATTGCAGGATATACAAATAAGAGAAACAATCCAATTAATCCAAGATAGATTGGAGCTCTCTTTTTAAGAAATGCTCCAAAACTTTTGGGATCTTGTGGTTTTTTGTAACTAGGATCTTTTTTACCCAATGTTTTTCAAAAGTTTGTTATGATTAAAAGTCTTAGTGACTCTCAGGTAGAACTGAGGAGTGATGTGATAAAATTTTCCAACCATCATCAGTTTTTGTGAAAACAAAAGAGAATCTTGCATTTACGGTTTTTCCATCTACAATGAAATTATAGAAACCCGAATTTACCACCATTGTTTCAGTTTCATGCTTATGTTGTGAAACAATTTCAACATCAACTTTGGCTTTCAATAAATTTTCAAAGTAATCTAAAATAAGATCATATCCTTTTCTTTCGATATCAGAAAATGTTCCAAGTAATAATCCATCATCATGATATAATGATACTACTTGTTTAGGATCGTTTGTTCTAATTTTATCAACCCATGTTTCTAACATGATTTTATAGAAAATTCTGGCTTAATATTTTTTAGGATTTATCAGAACCACGTTTCTTTGCAACTTGCATGTACAAATCTACAGTTCCACTTCCAATTGGAATTTGGCTTCCTACGATAACATTTTCTGTAATTCCTCTAAGTTGTTCTGTTTCACCTGTTCTTGCAGCTCCTGCAATTGTTGGCACAGTAATTTCGAAGGCAGCACGAGCTAATACACTGTCTTTTGTACCTGCAATTCCATGACGTCCAATTTGTTGCATGTAACCACGGTGACACATTAGATCAGATACCAACATCAGATATCTCTGGTCAACTTCTAGACCTTGATCCTCTAGTGTATTACTTAATTCATTAATTAGAGCATTTCTTGCAGCCTCTATTCCAAGTGTTTCTGCAATTTCAGAAACATTGTTTGTTCGAACATTATTTTTATCAATTCCTTCAACTTCCAAAACTTTAGAGAGATTAGAACCGGTGGTTTGTATAACATATTCATCATTCTTTTTAACAATTGTAACACGTGCAATATCAGGAACACCCTTTACGGTTGTTTTTAGAACTTTATTTCTTACTACAATAACAGCAGGAGCATCAGCCTCCTCATCAACTAAATTAAGAACAACCGAATTGATTCCATTATCTTCCATTTTGAATTTTTTGTTAGATTCCAATGCTGCTTTAACATCATCTAGTGTACATCCACGGTCAGATAATTTTCTTTCATTCATATTTAATGTGATTTTTGTTTTGTAATCGGTATCAGCGTCAAGAATGAGATCATTAACAGTAGTTTGTAAAATATTCCGTGCAACCTCAACAGTTTTTGCTTGATCTGTTTTCGCATCACCAGATAAGTAAATATCCATTGTTGGAGTGACTGGTTTCTTTCTTGCATCTACCAATTCAATTAATCTTGGAAGACCTAAGGTAACGTTTCTTTCTGCAATTCCTGCAAAGTGGAATGTTCTTAAAGTCATCTGAGTTCCAGGTTCACCGATTGATTGTGCAGTTACAATTCCTACAGCTTGACCCGGTTCTGCTTGCGCGTTATTATATAATGATAATCCTTTCTTAGCTACTTTCTCAACACCAGCTTTACTTAATTTGGAAGTTTCCAATGATTTACTTACAGCGCTTGATAAACGGGGATTAAATGCACTGGTGTATTTTTTGACAATTGGTGCAATTTCATCTTTGGTTGCAGCCTTACCAGAGTCTACAATACTTTCAGATTCAATTAATCTATCAACGTTAAATGCTTCACCATGATCACTTTTTGCTACATCAATTCCATCTTCACCATACAAAAATTGAATGATATGGCCGTGTGGATCTCTAACTGTTCCATCATATTCAAGTTTAATGTGTTCCAATGCGTTGATCAGTCTTCTCTGCATGTATCCACTTTGTTGTGTTCTTACAGCAGTATCTACGAGACCTTCCCTACCACCCATAGCATGGAAGAAAAATTCTAGAGTGGATAGACCGTCACGATAATTTGATTTTACAAATCCGTGTGCATCAGGATCATTTTCATGTTCTTCAAAATGAGTTAAAACTCTATTATTGTATCCTTTATTGAGACGATTTCCTCTTCGTGCCTGTTGACCCAAAGCACCTGCCATTTGGCCCACATTCAATGATGAACCTCTTGCACCAGTTGTTGCCATAATTTTACCTGCATTATTATCATCTAATGAAAGATTTGCAGCAGTGGCAGCTCTATCTCTTAGCTTGCCTAAATTATTTACAATATATGCCTCAAGAGTTTCTTGTGTGGTCATTCCTCTAGTTGCCTTTAAGGTTCCTTTCTTTTCTTGACTAATCAAATCAAGAACTTCATCATATGTTTGATTGATATCAGAACTGATTCCTTCACGATCTTTTTCAGGAACTTCCAAGTCACCATATCCATAACTAAATCCATAATGAGTGATGAATTGTTTGATAACAATTAATTCAGAGTTTAAGAAAATTTTTGCTTTTTCATTGCCGTAATCTTTAGCAATTCTATGCAACACACTTTCTGGCTCTTCAGCACCAATTGATGATTTATCAATTACACCACTGATTAATTGACCATTTTTGATTACAACATCTTTTTCTTTTCCTTTAGTACCTTTAGACCATTTTGATGTCATTACATAATTGAAATCTTCAGGAAGAAATATGGAGAATAGTTGTTTTCCAGTGTAAATATTTTCTTTTTTATTTTCAGGTTCTGGCAGTTGTCCTGTAAATCCTCCAAGCATTGCAAGATTTGCAAACTCTTGACTGGATAGGGTTGTTCCATCTTTTGTTAGAAGGTATGCACCAGTGATAAAGTCACGAAGACCACCAATGATTGGACCTCCAAATCTTGGAGAAATTAATTGATCTTGGACTCTCATTAGTAAAATTGCTTCAGAGCGTGCCTCTTCACTTTGAGGTACATGAAGATTCATCTCATCACCATCAAAATCAGCGTTGTATGGAGGACAGACAGATGGATGTAATCTGAAAGTTTTTCCAGGTAATACACGGACATAATGTGCCATAATTGACATCTGATGAAGTGATGGTTGTCTATTGAATAGAACAATGTCTCCATCCATCAGGTGTCTTTCAACTAAGAATCCAATTTCTAATGAGTCAGCAATTAATGAACGATCTTCAACAAAATCTAGTCTAATTTTTACGCCATCAGGACGAGTAATGTAGTTTACACCAGGGAAAGTTGATGGTCCATTGATTACTAATTTTTTTAATTTTTCGATGTTCCAATCAGTTACAATTTCAGGAATCGTTAATTTTTTTGCTACAGTTTCAGGTACACCAACTTCCGATAGATCCAGATTTGGATCTGGGGAGATAACGGTTCTACTTGAAAAGTCAACACGTTTTCCAGATAATGAACCTCTAAATCGTCCTTCTTTTCCTTTTAATCTCTGAGTTAATGTTTTGAGTGGACGTCCAGAACGATGGTGTGCTTGTGGTATTCCACTAACCTCATTATCAAAATAAGTTGTAACATGATATTGTAATAAATCAACTAGATCTTGTACAATAAGTGGAGGAGTTCCAGCTTCTTTACTTTCTTTAAGTCTTTGATTTACACGAATGATATCAACTAATTTATGCGTAAGATCGTCTTCAGAACGAATTCCAGTTTCTAGAATAATTGAAGGTCTAACAGTCACAGGTGGAACTGGTAATGCTTGTAAAACAAACCATTCTGGACGTGCAGTTTTAGGATCATATCCTAATAATGAAAGATCTGCATCAGGAATTGTTGATAGTCTCTCTCTGATTGTGATAGGAAGTAATCTGTTTTCACCAATTTCTGTTTTTTCTACAAAGGTTGTTGGTTTTGTAAAAATTAATTCATATTGTGACTTTCCACAGTGAGGACAGTCCTTTTGTTTTTTAGCCTTTTCTTGAATTTGATCTGGGATTCTTTTTTGGGATAGAACAGTATAAGATGCTTGACGTTCCTTGATCTTAGAAAATTCTTTGATATCATCAGGCGACATCTTGATTCTTCCACAAGTACGGCATGTAGATTGTAATAATTTGTAGATATTATCAACAAATGCAATATGCAAAACAGGTTCTGCCAATTCAATATGACCAAAATGTCCAGGACTTCTAGCAGCAGTATTACCATCAGTGAGACATTTTTGCCCCGGTTCTAAGACACCAAGTCTACCATCCATTAAACCACCTTGTACAGCCATACCATCTTCATCATATGTTTCAGGTTGTGTAATTTCAACAACAGAATATTTTCTAATTTCTTGAGGAGACCAGACTGCAAATGTGATTCCTTCAATTGATTTTGTAGATGTGACAGACATTATACTCTCTCCTTTAATTTCAGTCGTGGTGCAATATTGAGACTGAGAATTTCCTGTAAGAGTAGTTTGAAAGCATATGCAACTGAAACAGATGATATAGGTGCATTTTCACCACATTGAGCACATACAAATTTTCTTTTTCGTGCATCATGATAACCAGTTAATCCACATTTTTCACATAATAAAATATCAGTTTTATCAGATTCATCCAACAACCTATCTTTTAGAAGCATTGATGCACCATATGCAATTAAACAATCACGTTCCATTTCACCAAATCTTAAACCACCACCGCGAGCACGACCTTCAGTTGGTTGTTTTGTAAGCATTTGAACTTGACCTCTTGCTCTAGCATGTATCTTATCAGAAACCATGTGATGAAGCTTTTGATAATATACAACTCCGATAAATGTCTCTACTTCAAATGACTTGCCAGTTCTACCATCATACATTTTTTCTTTACCAGAATACTTGAAACCTTCCCTATCAAGAATTTCTTTCACTACATCCATTTTTTCTCCAACAAATGCAGAACCGTCAAATTGTTTACCTCTAAGTGCTGCGGCTTTTCCACATACAGACTCCATCATCATTCCTACAGTCATTCTAGATGGGAATGCATGTGGATTAATCAAAACATCAGGTTGAATTCCTTGTTCAGTGTATGGAAGATCTTCTTGTTTTGCCAAAATTCCAAGTACACCTTTTTGTCCATGTCTTGATGCAAATTTATCACCAATTTCTGGAATTCTCATATCACGGACACGTATTTTGTACATTTTTCCACCTTCATTAGATTGAGTCATTACAACAGTATCAACAACACCGTGTTCAGAAGGTCTTACACCAACTGATGTATCACGTCTGTATGGGCCACTTGTTTCAAATTCTTTATACTCTTCCATAAATCTTGGAGGACTAGTTTTTCCAATTAAAATATCACCACCATCAACACCAGATTCGGTTGCTACGATTCCATCATCTTCTAGCATTCTGTATGCTTTTTCACCCTTGTAACCTCTAACATTATCATCTGCATTTGGAACTTCAAAGTTATCTCTCATTCCACCAGGATATTGTTTGGCTTCAGTATCATAAATTCTGTAAAAGAAAGTTCTGAATAATCCTCTGTCTACAGATGAACGATTTAACACAATTGCGTCTTCAATGTTGTATCCATCAAATGGTAATACTGCAACAGTACAATTCACCCCTGCAGGTCTTTCTTCCATTCCAAGTAAGTTCATTGCACGTGTTGAAACAATTGGAGTTTGAGGGTATAACATGAAATGTTGACGCACATATGTACTGGTATTCATCATAGGGGTTGAAAATCCAAGACTTTGTTTTGCCATTGCAGATTCGTAAGTATTTCTTGGTGATTGATTATGTTCAGGATAAGGAATTATTGATGCACCTGCACCAAGAATTGCAGATGGGAAAATTTCCATATGTGTGAATTTTTTTGTATTTTTATCATCAAATGTTACATAGCAATTTTCTTCTTCATTTGCATCTAGTAATTCAATAACACCCATTCTTACAAGATCATTCCAGGAAATTAATTTCTTAGATATTTTCTCAAGAATATCTTGTGAAAGTAGAGTTTTACCATCTTTAATGATTACAAGTGGTCTTAGTACACGACCAGCATTACAGTTAACGTATAGTCTTTGAGTTGCACCTTGTTCTTCAGGTTTATGTATAGAGATTCCAACATGTGGATGAATCTTTGAACTTCTTCTAAAGTCACGCATTTGCTCTACTAAGCCTTGTCCATCTTTATGGAATCCAATTAATTTTCCATCAACAAATATTCTAGTACCATCTTTCTTGACATCATTTGATGTGGATACTAAATCGGATACGCCAATGTCAAATAATTTTTCAACAATTTCTTCAGATGGGACATTTTGAGAGATAATTGCAGATAATGCTAAGTTCTTTACTAATCCACAGTTTGATCCTTCAGGTGTTTCACTTGGACAGATTCTACCAAAGTGTGTAGAATGTAAATCCCTTGCTTCAAAGTTTGGCTGAGTCCTACTTAGAGGAGATTGTACTCTTCTCAAATGACTAATAGTTGAAAGATAATTTGTTCGGTCAAGTAATTGTGTAACACCTACACGTCCTCTACCCCAGTTTCCAGTAGCAATTGCATTGTTTAATTTATCAGAAACAATTCCTGGTCTTATGGCAGCAGCAACTGCATTAATTCCACGTTTTTGACCAGAGCGCTCCAATTGATATTTCATATCTCGAACTAAATTACGGAATGCAGTCCTAAACAAGTCAGCAAGCATTTGACCAGCAAATTTAATGACTTTGTTTCCATAATGATCTTTGTCATCAGGTTCAATCCATCCTAACTTCAGTTCTAATAATTTACATGCTGCTTCACCCATAAAGTGAGCCTTTTCTTTTCTGTTTTCAGGATGTTTACCTAAATGAGGTAACAAACCCCAATCAAGAAGTGTTTCAGCTCTTTTAATTTGAAATTCTTCCAACATTCCTGGTGCGATTCTTTTACTGATGTAAACAATTGCATCTTTTGAAGTTGGAACATCACCAGCTTTTTCAAATGAACCTTCTAAGTGATCTTGTATTTCATCAACAAGTGATACTGCACCTGCAATATCTTTATCAGATTCTAAACCAAGTGCACGCATCAAGGTTACAACTGGAATATCTACAGGAGAACCAGGAATTTTTGCAACAATCATTCCATCATCTTTCATGATTAGTTCTAATTTTGCACGATATCCAATGATAGAAGAATAAACTTTAGCCTTGTGAACTATTTTTCCTCCAACTTTTTCTGCATCAACAATAATTTTATTGTAAGAAAGATCTTCTAGTCCAACTACAACTCTTTCAGAACCATTAATGATAAAGTATCCACCAGGATCACGCGGATCTTCTTGATGATCAATTAATTTTTGATCAGTGAATGTATTTAGAATACATGCATGTGATTTTACCATAACTGGCATATCACCAATATGAACAAAACGTGTTTCAAGAGTTTTACCATCTTCAATTACACTTGCTTCCATCATAATTGGTGCAACATATGAAATATTTCTTAATCTTGCTTCTGCAGGAGTTACATGAGTGATAGAACCGTCCAGTTCCATCATTCGTGGTTGTTGAAGTTTAATTTTTCCAAGTTGTATTTTGTAAGGATATTCTGCGTTTTCAATTTCGATTTGTCCTACTTCTTGAATGATACTTTGTAATCCATTATCTAAAAATTCATCGAAAGAAGTAAGATGTTGTCGCGCAATACCTTCTCTTCGAAGTATGTCTTGGATGACAGGCCAACGTTGGTTATAATTTTCTGCCATTAAGTTTCCACCACATATCTGTAATAGGTACTTTCACCAGCAGTTCCACTTTTTCTTGTAATTCTAATCATGTCACCTGGTTTTACTCCAAGTCCAAGAATTGCAGGATCTGTTACAAAAATTAACGGTAATTCTGTGGGTTTACAATTGAATTCATCTAAAACTTTTTGAGCATCTTTTTTATTCATAATTTCATGTTTTGGGACATAAACATGATCTGGGACTAAAACAGGGACTTTCTTGGTTGCCATCTAATTCAATCCTCCACGCATAACATTAGTTATAGAAAAGAAAGATTGATACAAACTGAACAAATTCTCTATGAGCGCAATATATATTTAATTAGAAATTTTTCAAAAATTTCAAAAATTTTCTATTCTAATTGGTTTTTTTTACACAAACCGGTTAAATATGATCTAAAGGTTCTAGAATTGTTGAAATCAAAAGAGGTTTCCATTCTTGTAGTTGCTAGTTTGATATTATTACCATTTTTGGGTGTAGAATCATTTGCTCAATCAAATCAAGTATTGACAGTTATGACAGAAAAGGAATCTTATGCAGCTGGAGAGCCAGTTGAGGTTTTTGGACTTGTAGATATTAAATTAGAAGGAGTTGAGGCATTGATTCGAGTTGTCAGTCCAGTTGGAAATATGGTTGATGTAGATCAAATTGCTGTTGATGCTGATGGAAGTTTTTCTAAAACTATTTCAACATCAATAGGTGGACTTTGGAAAGAAACCGGAACGTATACAATAATGGTAAATTATGGTGAAAACTCTATACAAGTTGAATTTGAATATGGAGGAATGATGTCTGCAGGAGTACAAACTACTCCTGAATTTGCAATGGAAGAAAATGAAAACATGTCACAGACAATTACAATAGAAGATAACGTGTTAAACTATGAATTAACTTGTGCAGAAATTCTTGGAATGACACCAGATACCGAAATGAAATCAATGATCATAGAAATTAAAACAGATTGTGATGGAGAACTAACTATAACATTACCAAAAGAAGTGATTGATACGGATGAAAATGGATTCTTTGTTCTAGTTGACGGAGATGAAACTAATCACGTTGCATCATCAATAGGTGAATTTTGGACTTTAACAATTCCATTCTCATATGGTTCTGAAGAAATTGAGATTATAGGAACATTTGTTATTCCAGAATTTGGTACCATAGCAGCATTGGTTCTTGTAGTAGCAATTTCTTCAATTATCTTAATTTCAGCAAAGAATAAGCAAATTTTCATTGGAAAAATGTAGTTCAGAGATAAAAGTTCGAATATACATAAATAATCAGCAAAAAAAACAATTTTCAAGATGAACGTTCAATCTATCGTACTTTTGATGGCCGTTATGGCAGTAGGAAGTATGGGAGCCGCATCACAGGCATTTGCAGACCATCACGGTGGAGATGCAATGGGAGCTCAATACGGAGACTCACCAATACCTCTATCAATAGAGTCCAATGGTGTAAACTTTGATCATAACTCTACAATCGAGATAAATGGTCAAGTTGGAAACATTAGAGATGGAACACCTGTAACAGTAATTGTAACAGGATCTACAGGAGTAGTAACAATAGAACAACTTACTCCTTCTTCAGATGGAAGTTTCTCACTTAGTGTCAACACTGCAAGTCCTTTGATGAAATATGACGGCGAATACAAAATTAAAGCAACATACGGTGATGCAGGCATCAACGATGTAATTGTTGTAACCTTAGAAGGTGGACTTGTAAAACAAGCTCCAAGCCACAGTGGTCATGAAGAAGGACATCATGAAGCAGCTGACTTAACCAAACAACTCGACTATAACATCAGTGGAGGAATGGTTGAAAGTATTACTGCAACAGGTGATGATTCTTTACTAGTCTCAATCCACATGGCAGATGATAATGGTGAATTAACCATTACACTTTCAGAAGATATCATTACACCATTTAACGATGGTTCATTCTTCGTTCTAGTTAACGGTGAAGAAAGTGATGACGCATATCAAATGGGAAATCAACTAATGATTCCATTTGATTCAACAACAACCGATATCGAAATTGTAGGCACACATGTTGTTCCAGAATTTGGTACTATTGCCATGATTGTCTTAGCAGTAGCAATTGTTTCAATAATTGCAGTCTCTGCAAAGTCAAGACTAAGCATTATGCCAAGAATCTAAATTCTCATCTTTTTTCCTTTTTTTATTTTTTAGTAAGAGAAATATAGAATGCAATTAAACTTGAGTAGTGCAAAAAATTAGTTTATTTTTCATTTTATCAGTTATGCTAACTATGCCTATTGCGTTTGGAGAAGAGATGCTTGGAGCACAAAAAATTAGTTTAACATCAGACAATACAGCATACCAAGAAGGAGATGTGATTACAATCACAGGTACGATTGAGAAAGTTATTCCAGGAATGCCAGTAACTTTACAGATATTTTTTGATAAAAATTTGTTACAAGTATCACAAGTTAAAGTTTCACAAGATGGAAAGTTTACAGATACATTTACAGCAGCAGGACCACAATGGCAAAACGAAGGAACCGTTATGATCAATGCAGATTATGGAGGTTCATCTACAGAATTAAATATAGAATTTTTTAAAAACACATCAGGAGAATTTACATCAAATTATGAGGTGAAAATTGGAGAAGGAGGTACGTTTGATGTCCAATATACAATGAAAGGAGGAATTATTTCATCTATGGATTTGAATCAAAAAAATCTTTCATTAGAAATTAATATTTCAACTAGTTCAGATGGAAATCTGAATATCAATTTACCAAGAGATAGTATTGATTCAATAAATAATAAAGGACAAGATATAGACTTCATAGTTTTGATGTATGAAGGAAACTCAGAGATTCCAGTACAAACAGATTTTAAAAATGTGAGTACAGAAAACAAATTTCGTTCAATAGACATACCAGTCAAAAATGGCGATACAAAAATAGAGATTATAGGCACACATGTTATTCCAGAATTTGGCAGTATTGCCATGATTGTCTTAGCAGTAGCAATTGTTTCAATAATTGCAGTCTCTGCAAAGTCAAGACTAAGCATTATGCCAAAAATTTAAGTTTCAAGAATAACATTCAAATTTCCAGAAACATATCCGTTAGGATTTATTTCAACATCGGAAAAACCAATTATTTTTAGTTTTGAAAAGATTTCATTTTTCATCTGAACATCATCTAACAGAACAAGTTTATCAGGTTGAACTTCAATTCTTGCCAATCCATCAATATCTCTTACTCGAACTTGTTGAATTCCAGTTTTTTGTTTAACTATTTTTTCAGCTAATTCAATTCGTATCAATTTTTCAGCAGTAACTCTTTGACCCCAAGGAATTCTTGAAGCAAGACAAGAATTTGATGGCTTATCATATATTGAAATACCAACATGTTTAGCAGTTTTTCTTACAAGTTCTTTTGTAAAATTCATTTCTAACAAAGGACTACGTATTCCATTTCCATGTAACGCATCAATTCCAGGTCTATAATCCCCCATATCATCACTTTGTGTTCCATCAACAATTATTTTGATTCCAAGAGAATTAGATAATTTTATCAATTCCTTAGATAATTCTTCACGACAATAGAAACATCTTTTGTTATCATTTTGAACAAAATTTTCATTTTCCAATTCACTATATTCAATTAAATGATGAGTGATTCCAATTTCACTAGCTACTAATTTTGCAGAATCTAGTTCTTCAGAAGATAAAGTTTTGTAATCAGCAGTGACAGCTATTGCATTTTTACCTAATTTTTTATTTGCAGCATATGCTACAAGAGCACTATCCACACCACCAGATAATGAAACTAGCACCCTATCTTTATCAGCAAACCAGTTCAATAGTTGATTCAAATCAGTCATTTTTTTTCTTAATCTGTTCTCTTAACAATTCTTCTGTTTTATTAAAAGATAGGCTCAATTGATTTGATATGGATTTTACATCATCATATTCTAATTTGAAGTGCTCAGAATCAGATATTTTATAATGTATAGTGAAATTTTGACTTTCAAGTGTAACTTCAGATTCAAGAATTTTTCTTGGTACCACATATCTTTGTGAATTTCTAATTCGTACACCTAAGGTTCTAGTTTCATTAATGAGTATTTTTAATAATGAATTTGTATTATTTGAATGACAAATTACAGATACTAATTGTGAGGGTCTACCTTTTTTTGTAATTGCATGACTAACGGTTACATCTTTTGCTCCATTTTCCATTAATTTTTCTATTGTATTTGCAATAACTTCACCAGAAACATCATCAAGATTTGTTTCTAAAATTTGTACAGTATCTTTTGTAAGAGTTTCATTAGATTTACCTTGAATTAATTTCAGAACATTTGAAAATGTATCAAAATCTTTTGTGCCAGATCCATAACCAACAGAATCTATACTCATATCTACAAAAAATTCATTACATGAAGAAACTAGATTAACCAAAATACTAGCACCTGTTGGAGTTGTTAATTCTTCATTCACAGGACCACCTTTAACAATTATTCCTGAATTTTTAAAAATTTCAGTTATCGCATATGCAGGATTTGATGTTGTTCCATGAGAAAATGAAATAGTTCCACCACCTATTGCAACAGGTGAACACGATATTTCTTCATTAAACAAATTTAGATCATCTAATGCAATAGAAGTTCCAATGATATCAACGATAGTATCAACACTTGCTGCTTCATGAAAATGAACTGAGGATTCAGATTCACCATGAACATTTGATTCTGCAATTATCAATGTGTCAATTGATTTTGTCGCAAATTCTTTTGCAAAATTTGATAATTCCAATTTCTCAGAAGCTGATTCAATACATTTTTTCATATCAGTGCCCTTTCTTTCATGTGTATTTTCATCGATTTCTAAAATTAATTGTGTAGCAGATTTACCATTTTTTTGAACTTTAATAAAATCTAATTTCTTAATTGTTGTCCCATCTAAGAGATCTGCAGATTTTTTAACTCCCTCGATAATTTTTGATTTATTTGCACCAAGATCCACTAATGACGATAATATCATATCACCTGAAATCCCAGCAACTTGACAATCTATGAAAAGCACCATGTCGATAAAATGATAAAAATGCATAAAAATCTGTTTGCAAATATACGTTCAACATAGATTTAATTATTCAATATTTTGAAATTCATTCATGATTACCATAATTGGTGCAGGCAAAGTAGGCGGAGATGCAGCACTATTTTCAGCATTAAGAAAACTAGATGATGAGATTTTACTCTTAGATATTGCAGAAGGATTGCCACAGGGCGAAGCAATGGATCTAAACCATATGTTATCTGAACAAGGAATTGACGTTAACGTAAAGGGTTCAAACAATTATGAAGATATGAGAGGTTCAAAAATTGTCGTCGTAGTTGCAGGTGCGGGAAGAAAACCAGGTATGACAAGAATGGATTTATTAAAAATTAATGCAGGAGTTGTGAAAGATGTTGTTGGAAATATTAAGAAATTTGCAGACGATGCAATGATTATTCCAGTAACAAATCCACTAGACCCAATGGCACAAATTGCATACAAAACTTCAGGATTTGATAGAAGTAGAGTTTTCGGAATGGGAGGAATGTTAGACTTGTCAAGATTCAAACAATTCATACATGAAGCAACAGGATATTCTCGTGAATCAACAAAAGCATTAGTGATTGGAGAACATGGTGAAAACATGCTACCACTAACAAGATTTGCAACAGTTTCAGGAATTCCATTACCAACAATACTTGAAAAAAATAAACTTGATGAAATTTTTACTGCAACAAAAAATGTTGCCGCAGAAGTAATCAAATTAAAGGGAGCAACAGTTCATGCGCCTGGAAATGCAATTTCAGCAATGATAGAATCAGTAGTGCAAGATAAGAAACAAGTGATTCCAGTCTCAACTAATCTGGACGGAGAATATGGACAAAAAGATGTCTCAATAGGGGTTCCAGCAGTGATTGGAAAGAACGGTGTTGAAAAAATAGTTGAATTAGAATTAAACGATGAAGAAAAACAGTGGTTTAACAAAGGCATCGATAGTGTCAAAAATGCATTATCAGGTGTTGAATTTTAAATAATTTTTTAAAGTAAGTAGATTTTAGAATACCATGAATGTTTCAGATATTTTAGATTCAGTAAAAAATGGGAAAATATCTGTAAATGAAGCAAAAAAACAATTATCACTATATTCAATAGAAGAAATTGAAAATTTTGCTAAAATTGATCTTGGAAGGGAAGCTAGGAAAGGAGTTCCAGAAGTAGTATTTGCAGAAAGAAAAGAAAATTCCGAAGTAAAAAAAATTATAAAAAATGTACTAAAAAAAACAAACTCAATAGTTGTTTCAAGAATTCCAAAGAAAAATTTTCAAGATATATGTAATTATTGTAAAAAAAATGATTTGAAAGTAAGTGTAGGACAAAATTGTACAACAATTTTAGTTTATAAAAAACCATTAAAAAAAACAAAAGGAAAAATTGGAATTATCACTGCAGGTACATCAGATATTGGGATTGCAGAAGAATCAAGATTGATGTGTGAGTCAATGGGGTGTAGTTGTATAACTAGTTATGATGTAGGAATCGCAGGACTACACAGGATATTCCCTGTTTTGAAGGAATTTGTTAAAGCAGGAGTAGATGCAATAATTGTTGTTGCAGGAATGGAAGGTGCATTAGCATCAGTAGTTTCATCTACAGTAAATGTTCCAATAATAGGAGTTCCAACATCAATTGGGTATGGTTATGGTGAAAAGGGAATTGCAGCTCTTGCAGCAATGTTACAAAGTTGTTCATTAGGATTAACAGTGGTGAATATTGATAATGGAATTGGAGCAGGTGCAGCCGCTGCAAAAATTGTAAATCAAATCAATAAAAAATAAAGAATTATCTGATTTGGTCTTAGAAAATCTCGTAAACGATATATATCATAGGTAGAGGGAAAGGTTAGAGTTGTCTGGCAAAAGAATCGTATTAACAGCAGATAGAAGTTTAATGACAAATTATAGAGGTAATTTCCTATACGGATTCATAGCATGTGGTCCATACGAAGTTCTTCCAGAATGGGTTTTTGATAAAGTATTCTGTCCAGCGGTTGAAACCGACCCAATCACAGGTGAAGCAAAAGTTGCGCAAGTTGGACTAAGAAGAGTCGAGAGTGCATTACATCAAGGATATGATAAAAAAGATATTCTTGTTGCAAATCCAGAGCATTTATCAAAATCAATAGGACCAGATACCAAAATTGTGGGAATTAATGTGATGGATCCTTTAGGAATGGCTCCAGTTACAACAACAATGGCTCCAGAAAAATTATCATATGTTGCAATGAAGTTTAAAAAAATGTGTGCAGAGATTATTCAATTAAAAAAGAAATATGATTTTAAAGTTGTAGTTGGAGGAAATGGTGCATGGGAATTAGCAAAATCAGATAGAATGAAAGTGCACGGAATTGATACAGTGGTAGTTGGCGAAGCTGATGAACTTGCACTAGATTTATTTCACGATTTAGAAAAAGGTGATGCACCAGAATTAATGCATTGTTTTGTTAAGAATATACAAAATATTCCAGAAATTACAAAACCAACTGTTAATTCTCTCATTGAAGCAATGAGAGGTTGTGGAAGAGGCTGTGATTTTTGTGATGTCAACAAACGTTCTAAAAAAGACCTATCGATAGAGCGATTACAAAGAGAAGCAAAAATTAACTTAGACTATGGATTTGACTCAGTTTGGCTTCATTCTGATGAAATGTTACTTTATGGATGTGATAACAAAGATTTCATTCCAAATAGAGATGCAATCACAGATTTATGGAAAGGTCTCAAAGGCATGGGTGCAAACTTTATCGGTACAACACATATGACATTTTCAGCAGTTGCTGCAGATCCTCAATTAATGAGAAACATTGCAGATGTTAATAGGCAACATGAAACAGGCAGATGGCTTGCAACCAATTTAGGTATTGAAACAGTATCACCATCAATGGTTAAGAAACACCTAGGTGTTAAAACAAGACCATTCGCTACAGAAGAATGGGGAAGTGTTGTTAGAGAAGGAGCAAAAATTCTAAATGATAATCATTGGTTCCCAGCTGCAACAATAATTATCGGATGGCCTGATGAGACACCTGATGACAGTCAATTTACAATTGATATGATGAATGACTTTAGAACAATGAACTTTAGAGGATTGGTTGCACCACTTCTTTACCAAGACTTTAGTGAGAAAAATTCAATGCATTTCGGAAACTTGAATGAAGCACAATTTACATTGTTCTGGAGATGTTGGGAAAATAACTTACGCGTAATTAATGATATTATTCCCATCATATTGAGAAATAAAACATATGGTCCACCAATGAAGATTTTCATGTACGGAATACTCAAAGCAGGAACATGGGCAATTATGAGGTATTTGAGAGGATTGTGTAAAGATCTATTCAATGGAAGAACACCAGAGGAAATAATTGAGAAATATTCTAGAAGTAGATCAGTTTCTTCACAAAAAATGATTACAAAGAAACTCTAGAAGTTTTCTCATGGAATTAGATAAAGCAAATTTACTCGTAATAATTATTTCATTTATTTTTGGATCGGCATTATTTGTAATTACAATAATTGCAGGATTCATTATGGGACATTATTTGTTTGGAATAGTTGGAATGCTAATTAGTATTCTGTGTATTTTAATTGGATTGATAAAGTTGGGAAAATTTAAAAAAAGAAATTAGATTACATGTTTTCAATTGCTTTATCAGCAATTGTATTTCTTTTTGGTGTCATTACAATAAAGTATGTCTTGTCTGCACGTTCAATTGCTTCAACTTTAGTAACTGAACGAGTTTTAATATCAAATTCATGAATTCCAGTTTCAAGTTCACCTTTTGCATATAACATTAGAAATAGATCACCACCAGATTGACTTAATGGAATAAAAGAGCAAATGAATCCTTTGTAAGAATTAATTGGCATGAAGTTTTTCATTGGGGGTGCAACAGATGAGAGATATAACAACAAATCTTCTGTATTGTTAAACTCTTCATATTCAATGTTCATAACGATACTCAATCCTTTGAATATATAACTTAATTGCGATTTAGTCTGTTCTTTATTGCAATGATTGCTGCTGCCGGTGCTACAAAGTACATTCCGATATTAAGTAGGATTATACTGATTCCGTATCCTAACATTTCTTCTTCAGTGTCAACTTCAACATAGTTGAGTAGTGTTAGTGATGTTAACATTGGAGTTAGTGTTACTTTGACTACTTCTTTGAATGCTGGGTTTTCTCTTTCGTAATCAGCAACTGCTGGTGAGAAAGAGTAGTAGAATTGGTTGAAACCGGTCATGAATGCTGTACCGGATTGTGTTGTCATTACGGTGTTATCTCTAATTTCTCTTAAGAATTGAACTTGTGGTGCCATTTCAGAACCAAATGCTGCAGTTGCGATTAGACATCCGCCACCTTCCTTTTGTTCTGCAACACATTTACCATCTTGCATTACAGTTCCTTCACCACATAGTGCTTGTGGTTCTGGTTCTGGTTCTGGTTCTGGTTCGATAATTGCTACTGGTTCTTCAATAACTGCTACTGGTTCTTCAATAACTGGTTCTGGTACAGGTGTTGGTTCAGGTGGTGGAGGTGGTGCAGCAATTGAGCCACTACCACCAGCATAATTGAAAGTGGTTTCGCCCTTCTGTGCACCATAATTTGCTTTGACAGTATAGTCACCACCAGCTTTCCAAAGTGGACCGCCTGCGACTAATGTTGTTGAAAATTCATTATTTGAATTAAGAACTAATTGATCAATTTTCACTATATTACCGTCAGGAGATACAACCATCAGAGTAATAGGAGTAGGATATTCAGATAAGGATGATTCTTTAACTTTACCCGAAATTATTATTTCACCATTTTCGGCATAACCAGGATAATCAGTAGATACTGTTAATGGAGCTTCAGTAGATTGCGCGTTTGCAAAGGTTGGCATGCCAAAGGATAGAATTGAGAACATCAGTAACAAAACAGCACTCGATATGACTATCTTCATTTGAAATTTCTGTTGCAAAGTGGTATTTATTAATTATTGATAAAAAATTTGACAAAAACTAGATAATTTTTATTCATAAAAATAGATTTTATATAATAGGTATTAGATTTTCAATGAATTAAGTACAATTTATCGATTATATTATTACACTAGTCAAGTACATAACAATCAGTCCTGCAGATACTCCTGCAAATAGTGAAGAATTTGATAATATGTCAGATTTTTCTTTCATATATTGGAAAATCGATAATACAACTTGGAAAATTGCACCAGCACCGATTGCAAGAAAAATCAAAGTGAATAACGGTGAAAATGAGAAACCACCAACCCAACAACCAAAAATTGCTGGAACACCAGCAATCAGTCCAAGACCAATCATTTTGAATATTTTGGCTTTTGATTTAGTTAATGGGGCTGCAATTGCCAATCCTTCAGTTGTATTATGAGTAGCAAATCCAACAATCAAAAAAGTACTCAAAGCCACCTCTCCAAGAGCGATAGCCGCACCTACAGCCAATCCCTCACCTAAATTATGAAATCCAATACCAATAGCAATCATGAGAGATATTGCTAATCCTTGAGATAGTTTTGAGAACTCTGTTTTTTTGGTTAATTGTTTACCTATTCCATACAAAGCCAGAAATGATAAGATTACTACTGTTGCAATTAGAAGTTCGCCATTAAAAATTGATGAAAGATGATTTTCAGATATTTCAGTAGCTTCAATTACTGCATCAATTCCGAGAAATACTAACAGCCCCATAGTGAATGCCAAAAAGAAATTAAACGTGTTTTTCCCTAATTTCTTGATAAATGGATACCACAAAAGACCAATCATTATTGGGACTACGCCTATCAAAAATCCAATCATTCCTAAAAATACAAACAAATCTACGTTTGGCTCAAGTGCAGGAAATGCGGCGTCAATTCCCTTAGCAAACCTTGTTCCATCACTAATTGTGACACCAATTTCATAAGGTTGACCTTCATTCCAATCAAAAGGAATTCTTACAAGTGCAGTTTCAAACCGTTTTAATGAAGTGTCAGGTTCTATTGCTGCAGGTTGAATTCGATCATTTACATCTGCTAATACAACATCCACATCAATTGGACCAGTATTTCTTACAGTGGCTTGTATTTCATTTTCAATAAATTCAATTTTTTCAATTGATACTTCAGGAAGTACAACACCAAATTGTAAAAAGGATGATGCAGGACCTAAAAGAAATGCAACCATAATAACTAACAATACAATTGGTGCAATAGCACTAATTGCAAGTACAGGTTTAGATGATGTCATCATACTCTACTTGTGTATCAAAATTACCAGTATTTTCTTTTACAATAAATGAACTGACCCAACCTTTTTCTGAAAATTCTGTGTTATGTGCATGGAACATATACAATCCAGGATATTTGTAATTGAACTCCAAAATTTGTCTATCACCTTGAGACATTGTTAGCATATCATTATAACCAGATGGTACAGTGTCAGTGCCAGCAGGATAATGGTGGAATAAAGTTCCATGTAAATGGAAATTATTTACTGCATCAAACTCTAAAATATTTACAACGTATGCACGTATGTTTTGATTTGTATTAATTTCAATTGGGTGATGTTGATAATAAAATGGAATTGTGTTTGCAGCATAGAAATTATTTTCGCCATCGAAATCAGTATCAAAACCGTTCAAAACAAATACAAATTCATCAGCAGGTTCACGAGGTTCTTTTGGATCTACGATATAGGCACCATAAAGACCATGATTGATATGTTCCTCAACCGGATGAACATGACAATGATAGAGGTGTAAACCTACAGGTTCTGCATAGAATTCATAAGTAAATTTACCGCCAGTTCCTATGCTTTCAAATACACCATCCATCTCGGCTTTGTGAATTCCGTGGAAATGTAAACTGTGAGGTTTTGAACCTTCATTTGTGAAATGAATTCTTACCAAGTCTCCTTCTGTTGCACGAATAGTTGGTCCAGGTACCGAATCATTGAATGTCCACACATTGTAAAACACACCTGGAGATACTTCCATGATTTGATCATCTCTTGCGGTGATGTAATATTCACGAAGAATGGTTCCATCATCTAAAACAGTTACATCCCCATAATCAAATTCTTTCATAAATTTATCAGGGTTGAAATCTAAGGCTTCACCATCATATCCAATAGGATCAATTACATCACCAGTTGTTTGTATAACTAATCCAGTATGAGTGAGAAAAGTTCTAGGAGCTTCTTCGGCAATGATTACACCAGGTACTACAAAATACAAACTTGAAACAGCTACTATGGCTATAAGAATATAGAACATTTTAGCAGATTGGATCGTACTTTGCATATTTTCATTGTAATTTAGTATATATATAAAATTTAGCCTAGGCTAACTTTTTTAGCCATAACTAAATTTTACACTCATAACAAATACAGATTTATCCATGAAAAATGAAAATCATTCATGTCAAATTTGACAAAATATTTGGTAATTGTTGGAATTATGATAGCAATTGGAGCAATGTTACTGATTTATGGTTCACAAACGATTACAGGGGATTTAGTTATAGAAGAAGGAAAAATAAATTCACTAACCCAATTAGAAATTAAAGCGGATCTAGATCCAGAAATCAATACACAAGGTGTTTATGCAGTTCAGACCATAGAAGGAAAAGAATATGATATTTCAGCTAGTGTCATAGATCCATCTCAAGATGAGATTAGAGATGTATCAATTAACAGAAATTCATTTGAAGATAATTTTGAAATTGATGAAGCAGGAACTTATACATTAATCATTAGCACTGAAGAATCAGAAGAGATACCATTAGTTGGAGGAATTGGACATTTACCAGATTCAACAGGAGTTACAATTTCAATTGCAGGGTTTATTGTTATTGTGTTAGGAATGATCGGAGTTGCGGTAATAGGATTTATGATAATTAGACAGAGAAAAAATAAATTTAGTTAAGATACCCATCCATTTTTGCCAGACCTGCATCAACATTTTCAAAATTATGTGCAGTTTCCATTAATTTTGCAAGTTTATCAGAATCTACAGAATATTCAGCTTCAGAATCAGATCCAACCTTTCCAACAAATTCATGTTGTATAAGAAAAGATAATTTTTCATCCAAGTCATTAGAAGTGATCTCAAACTTTTCAGTCAAGAATTCACATTTTTTTGGAGAAGATTCCATTTCAGCTAAGATCTCAGAGATATTTTCATCAAAAACAGCATCTAAAATTTTCTGAGTATGATCATCTGACTCATTCATATCCAAATTCATCATTTTGAGTTATAATACCATTCGATTAGAATTATTCAAAAATAGGCACAAAATAGAGCATGGTTTTTAATGGGGCTATAGAAAATCTTGCTACTTGAGCGAACAATACGAAAATCTGGTAAGAATATTGGGAAATGATATTCATGGTGAATTGAATATGCTAATTGGTCTTAGTCAGATTAAAGGAATTGGGTATATGTTCGCAAATTCAATGCTTCAAGTTTTAAAAATTTCTCCTCACCAAAAAATCGGTAATCTTACTACTGAACAAATATCTTCAATTGAAAAAATTATAGAAAATCCTAAAGCAGCAGATTTCCCAACTTGGTTTTTGAATAGAAGACAAGATATTCTAACAGGTGATGATTTGCATTTTGTTACATCAGATATTGCATTTAACATTAGAAATGATATAGAAAGAGAAAAGAATCTTTTCAGTTGGAGAGGTTACAGGCACATGTATGGATTAAAAGTTAGAGGTCAACGTACTAGATGTACAGGCCGTAAAGGTGGCGCAGTTGGAGTTGCAAAAGGTGGCAAAGTTCTACCTAAAGGAGGAGCAGGAGCACCAGCAGGTGGCGGAGCTGCAGTAGAAGAAGGTGCAGCAGCACCAGCAGCCGATGCAGCAGCACCAGCAGCCGATGCAAAACCAGCAGCCGATGCAAAACCAGCAGCTGCAGAGAAAAAGGAGTAGATAAAAAATGGGAGATACTAAAAATTTCAGAAGAGTTTGGAAGAAGCCAAAGAGACCATTTAATTTTGAATTGAAAATGGAAGAGTTAAAAACAGTTGGTACTTTTGGATTAAAAACAAAAAGAGAACTTTGGAAATCAAGAACAGAATTATCAAGATTAAGACATCAAGCACGTTCATTACTTGCCGTAAGACAGGAAGTTAGAGAAAAAGAAGAACCAATCTTAATGCATTCATTATCACGTATAGGATTAGTAGAGAAAACTGCAACATTGGATGATGTTCTAAACTTAGAAATTGAAAATTTGTTGGCTAGAAGATTACAGACAATTGTTTTCAAAAAGTTTTTCTTCAAAACACCATATCAAGCAAGACAGGCAATATCACATGGACATATTTTGATTGGAGATAGAATTATCAACAGACCATCATATGTTGTTAAAGTTGAAGAAGAAGACAGTATCAAATTAACACCTGAATCAATTTTTAACAAGATATTATCAGAACCAGAAGAAAAATCAGATTT
>JAOMEP010000038.1 GCA_028345965.1 Candidatus Nitrosopelagicus sp. | reverse complement strand
TAGGAAATAGAAGTGGGATTACAAGATTCAGTTTTTCATCTGTACCTATGGATGAAGCTCTAGCTGAAACATCACTTGATCTAGTCAAAAGACAGTATCATAAAATAACTCTCTTAACAAAAAGAACAAAGATTGAGGGTATCTCGAAAGAAGATTTAGAACACTTTTTCTTCTCACTAGCGCAAAATCTGAATTGTTGTATTCACGTTACTGTAAAGTATGGTGATAATGATCACCACAAGGTTGAAGCTGCTATAAAATCAATGGCTGTAGCAATACGTAATGCAGTATCTAATGATCCTAAACAAAAAGGCATACCAAGTACTAAAGGCGCAATGTAATGGTAGATGTAGCAATATTTGATTACGGAGCAGGAAATATCTTTAGTCTAAAGACTGCACTTGAAAAAAATGATGCTAATGTTGATATCATTACTAGTTTTGATCAATCAAAGAAGTATGATGGTTTATTATTACCTGGTGTAGGAAATTTTGATCCAGCAATTAGAAGTATTAGAGATTATTCTGCATTAGGATTTCATGATTTTGTAAAAGAAAAAATTCCTGTTCTTGGAATATGTTTAGGTATGGAAATGTTTTTTCAACAAAGTCAAGAGGGTAAAGAAAAAGGTCTTGATGTAATGAATGGCGAAGTCATATTACTTCCAAATGATATGAAAATTCCACATATGGGATGGAATAGTTTAGAGATTACAAAGGATAGTAAAATTTTGGAAGGTATAGAAAATGATTCATGGGTATATTTTGTTCATTCGTATAGAGCTAAACCTGATAATGAAGATATTATTGTGGCTAGTGCAGATTATGGAATTAAAGTTCCTGCTGTTGTTGAAGATAAATTATTCTTTGGAACTCAGTTTCATCCTGAAAAATCAGGTAAAGTTGGATCATTAATGATCAAAAATTTCCTTAGAGTGTGTAGTAAATGAAAATAATTCCTTCAATTGATCTGATGGATGGTAAAGTTGTACGTTTGTACAAAGGTGATCCTAACAATAAAACAATTTACAGTGATAATCCTGTAGAGATTGCAAAAAAATGGGAATCGCTTGGAGGTGATATTTTACATATTGTTGATTTAGATGCAACTCTTGGTAGCGGCGAAAATTTTAAAACAATTAAAGAAATATCTGAAAATACATCAATTCCTTTACAAGTTGCTGGTGGACTTAGGACTGAAGAAAAAATCTCTGAAGTTTTAGATTTTGCATCTCGTGCAGTAATTGGAACTATTGCAATGCAACTTAAAGAAAGTGAACAAGATAACATTTTGGGTGATTTTATTCAAACATTTGGATCTGAACGAATTGTAATCTCTATTGATCATATTGATGGAAAAATTGTTACTCATGGGTGGCAAAAAAGTACTGATATTGATCTGTACGATGCAACCAATGAATTTGTGAAGTATGGTTTCACCGAATTTTTAACTACTAATGTTTCAAAGGATGGAACATTAGAAGGCCCTGATCTTGAATCACTAAAAAAAATATGTCAAATAGAAAATTGCAATGCAATTGCTAGTGGTGGAATATCTAAAATGCAAGATATACGAGATGTAAATGAAATAAATCCATTTGGAGTAATTTTAGGAAAGGCACTTTATGAAGGGCTAGTTTCAATAGAGGAGGCAAAGAAAATTGGTTCTAACTAAAAGAATTATTCCATGTTTGGATGTCGCAAACGGACGTGTTGTTAAAGGATTAAATTTTGAATCAATAAAAGATGCAGGCGATCCTGTACAATTAGCTGAAAAATATTCAAATGAAGGTGCAGACGAATTAGTTTTTTTAGATATTACTGCTTCATCTGAACAACGTGAAACTATAAAATCACTTGTTAAAAAAATTGCAGAAGTAATTGATATTCCATTTACGGTCGGTGGTGGTGTTAAATCATTACAACATGCAAGAGATATCTTACTTAACGGTGCTGATAAGGTTGCAATTAATACTGGTGCTGTAAAAAACCCTGAAGTCATTACCGAATTAATGGAATTATTTGGTAAACAATGTGTAGTAGTTGCAATTGATTCAAGAAGAAATTATAATATTGAAAAAGGAAAAAATATTTTTTCAGAAAATGGAAAACAATTTTGGTTTGAAGTATTCATTTATGGTGGAAAAAAAGGTACGGGATTAGATGTTATTGATTGGTCTAAAAAAATTGAAGAATTAGGTGCAGGTGAAATTTTACTTACGAGTATTGATCGTGATGGTACAAAAGATGGTTATGACATTCTATTAACGAATGAAATTGTTCATGCAGTAGGAATTCCTGTTATTGCATCAGGTGGTTGTGGAAAGCCAGAAGATATGATTGATGTTTTTAAAAACACTGAGGTTAATGCTGCATTAGCTGCATCAATTTTTCATTATGAAACACATTCTGTAAATCGTGTTAAAGAATTAATACAAGAAAATAATATTCCTGTACGTTACTAATGTTATGGTGTAAGTACTGGTTTTGTAATATCAATCTCATATGATACCTCACATTCTTCAAACTGATATTCTTGATTTGGTAATGTAAGTGGAAGCATTTCAAAATGCAATTTGGCATTATCGTAGCCTT
>JAOMEP010000037.1 GCA_028345965.1 Candidatus Nitrosopelagicus sp. | reverse complement strand
AATGCATGAATATGATTTGTTTTAGTGTGATAGGAAATGACACTACAGTTTCATTTGCAGCACAAGCAGGACAGTTTGAGCTTAATGTAATGTTACCAGGAATGTTAAAGGCAACATTAGATTCTACGGATATGCTAACAAACTTCTTACCAATATTTTCTGCAAATCTAATTGATGGTTTGACCGCAAATGAAAGTAAACTTAGAGAAAATATTGAAAATAGTCCAGTAATCGTAACACTACTTACACCAAAAATTGGATATCTAAAATCTGCAGACTTGTTTAAAGAATCACTCAAGACAGGTAAAACAATTAGAGAATTAGTTGTCTCAAAGAAGTTGATGACAAATAAAGAAGTCAGTTCGTTGTTAAGTTAAGATGGCAAAAATTTGGGTAGAGGCTTATGGCTGCTCTGCAAGTTATTCAGACTCTGAAATGATTTCAGGTTTAATCGTTAATGGAGGACATACTTTAGCAGAAAATTCAAAGGATTCAGATCTCAATGTTATTGTTACTTGTTCAGTGAAAGATGCAACTGCAGATAAGATGATTCGTAAAATTATGGATTCTAGTTCAAAACCTCTTGTTGTTGCAGGATGTTTACCAAAAGCAGAAAAAACCAAAGTGGAGAAATTTGCAGAAAATGCTAGTTTGCTAGGCCCAAATTCAATTGGTAAAACACTACAAGTTATCCAATCTACGCTTGATGGAAAGAAAACTATCGCCTTAGAAGATTCAGATATTTCAAAGGTAGGATTACCAAAAATTCGTCTAAATCCAGCTGTAGGAATAGTTGAGATTGCAAGTGGGTGTATGAGTGAATGTACATTTTGCCAGACAAAGATATCAAAAGGAGATTTGCAAAGTTATAGAGTAGGAGATATCGTAAGACAAGTTAAGACAGAATTATCAGAGGGATGTTGCGAAGTATGGCTTACGTCAACAGATAATGGATGTTATGGTTTTGATATTAATTCAGATTTACCAGAATTAGTAAATACAGTCTCAGAGATTCCTAAGAAATTCTTTATGAGAGTAGGAATGATGAATCCGATGTACATGCCAAGAATCCGAGAGGGATTACTAAAGTCATTTGAAAGTAGTAAAGTGTTCAAATTTTTACATGTTCCAGTTCAGAGTGGAAGTGATAAAGTTCTAAATGATATGAAAAGAGGACATACCGCAAAAACTTTCAGAGATGTTGCACAACAATTCAGAGAAAAATTTGGCAAATTTACAATTTCAACAGACATCATAGTTGGATTTCCAACTGAAACTGAAGAAGATTTTCAGATGACAATGAAGTTATTAGAAGATACAAGACCCGATATAGGTAATTTATCAAGATACAGTCCAAGACCAGGAACAGATGCAGCTGAAATGAAACAGATTGACATGACAGAAATGAAGAGAAGAAGTAAACTCGCCTATGAATTAATCTGTAAAATTTCAAAAGAAAATAATGAAAAATGGGTTGGATGGAAAGGAGAAGCAGTTTTTGATGAAGAATTTAAGGACCAAAAAAGAGGTAGGAACTTTGCGTACAAACCAATATTTGTAAATGAAGAGCCTAAAATCGGGGACATCAGAACAGTAGAAATTACTGATGCCACAGTTCACAGCCTGATTGGGAAGATAATCAGGTAAAGGACTCAAGAATTTTAGATCGGAATTATAATCAAAACTAAGTAAAGAGTTTTTTATCAGAAATTGCGATACTGTACATGACTTTTGAAGTTAAAGAGCCAGTACTAGTAATAGGACTAGGAGGAGCAGGCATAAAATTAGCCTCAGAAATGAGAGAAGTTCTAGGCGCAGATTCATTAAAAATTAGTCAAGATAAAAAAGACGTTTCAGAACATAATTCAATCCATATTTCCACAAAATCAATCATCAATCCATCAGTTCAATTGATTAGAGGTTGTGCTATGGAACAAAGTGAAAAGATTGCCGAACATATGAGCACATATGAAACAGTCATTATTATGGCAAACCTTGCAGGAAAATCAGGAGCAGCATTAGCCCCAGTAGTATCCTCAATTTGTAAGGAACAAAACAAAAACGTTCTATCATTTGCAATAATGCCATTCAAATTTGAGAAAAACAGAATTTTCCAATCCGGAATCTCATTGAAGAGATTGAAAATGAATTCAGATTCAACAATAATTATCGATAATGATGCAATATTGGACAGTAATCCAGACTTTACTACAGAGAAATGTTATGATGTAACAAATAATGCAATCAAATGTCTTGCAACATCAATCAAATCATCATCATTAACAGATGATACAAACATCATGTCAACATCACGTAGTACAGAAAATATTGAAGATTCAGTAAAAGATTCAATCAAAATGTTATACGAAGATGCACCACCAAACAGCATCAAACGTTCAATGTTGTATGTGTACGGTGCAGATAAGATTCCAGTAGGAGTAATCAACTCAATTTCAAACATACTAGGAGGTATTTTTGATGAAGAAAATTCTCAAGTAGATATGTCAACTTCAGGCAATACAAATGTTGTTTTGTTAAGTGCAATTGCTGGTGAAACACGCTTTGACAAATACGACCCATTAGGAATGATTTCGAAAGATAAAACATTAGACTGGGATGACCCAGAGACTAGT
>JAOMEP010000039.1 GCA_028345965.1 Candidatus Nitrosopelagicus sp. | reverse complement strand
GAATCTGCAACTAGAATTCTAGATGCCTTTGAGATTTGTTTTGCAACAAATTCTAATGCAGGTTTGAAATACATTCGTGATTTCCATAATTTTGGTTTGAACTGATTGGTAACAAACAAACTTGTGACATTTCGTCTTTGTGCTAATACATTCGAACCCATATCACCATCATTAATCACTAAATCAAACCCGATTTTGTTATATAATTTACCCTCATCTTTGAGGTAACTTGAAATCTGTGTTACTAATGGTTCATTTCCTTCTACAGGCAATAGAAAATTCCACAAAGATTTTGTTAAACTTGGTCCAAACTTTCCGTCAATTGGTGTGGGCATCAAAACTTCATGAATATTCTGTTTTTCATTAGGAAATTTTTTTAATAATTTTTCATAAATATCGCCTTTACTAAAATAATGAAATTCATTTCCACCTAATTCTTTTAGTTTTTCATTTAATCTCATCATTCTGGAATAATGACCATTTCCCCATGGATAGATGAATTGTCCTATCTTTGCCATACTTTTAATCCAAAATTCCTGCTTAAATTCTCAGTGTTCAATTTCTAAGGAGTCCAGTATGGTATGAACATTATTTGGCCCCAATCTAATCTTGATAATCTTTTTTGAAATCTTTCCTTTGTTTTGTTTTACTTTTGTTTGTGTAAAATTAGTTTTTGCAAATTTTTCAATTTTTGAAATATACTTGTCCATTCCTATTTCTTTTGCATTTCTAATAATTTCTGAATCAATTCCTGATAGTGCAATATGCGGAATTAAATTGGCGTTGAATACTTTTTTTTGTAAATTTTCAACATATTTTGAAGTGAAAATCAATGGTGAGATTGCAAGTGAAACATGTGAAATTTTTTCTTGTTTTGCCACTTTGATTGAAATCTCAGTAACAAGTGAAATTTTTGATAAAATTCCTTCAGAATTTTTTTCAAACTTTGGAATCTTATGAAATTCCAAGTTTACATCTAATCGTAACATTCTAGGAAGTAATTTATCCAAAATCTTTACTAAATGTATTAGATCTTCTCGTGTCTCATGACATATTATCGGTTTAACATCAAAGCCTTGTTTAATGGTCTCAAAACAATTAATGGCTGAAAATTCATCAGTAATGTAACAAATTGATTTTTGTAATTGTGAATTATTTACAGTACCTCCTAACCCATCATCTACAAAAATACAGACATATGCATTTGATTTTGTTACATAAATCTGTAATAATTTATCATGTTTAGATTCTGTTCCTGGTTTTGCAGAAATTTTCTGATTTTTTTGTATTAATTCTGATGTTGCAGCTAATTCTAAATCCTTTATTACAAATCCTTTTGTATGCCCATCTGCTTTCACAAAAAACTTCTCACCTTTTAAAAGAAGATTAGAACCTATTTCACCAATTTGTGTTACAATTGTTTTAAAATCATTTTTAATTTTCTTTGCAATTACAATTTGTTTTATTCCAAATAATAATCCAATTGCACTAGAAACAAAGACTGGATCATCTGCTTCTATACAAACCAAAAAATCATCTTTAATGATTTTTCCAAATTTCAGATTTTTTATCTTTAAAATTTTTTTAATATTATCTATTAGTTGATTAATTTTATTTTCAGCAAATAATGATGGATAAACAACTACCAGCGTATCTTCTTTCATCTAATTTGTTATTTTTAAGGAGTTTATATTTTACAATATTCCTTAACTCGAGCTAATTTTGATATAATTATAATACTTGAATAGATATTGAGATTTATGGAAAAATTTAGTCAGCAAGAGCTAGATCAAGTGAACAAAACTCTCTCTACTCCAGAAGATTGTTTGAAATGGGCATTTGATAATCTTCATCCTAAATTAGCAAAGGCATCAAGTTTTGGTGCAGAAGATGCAGCAATTATTGATATGATGTTCAAAATTAATTCTGGTTCCAGATTGTTCACACTTGAAACAGGAAGATTACCTAAAGAAACTTTTGATGCAATGGAGCAAGTTGAACAACGTTATAATACAAAAATTGAAAAGTTGTATCCTGATCCAACTGAAGTTGAAAAAATGATTCAAGACAAAGGTTTGGATTGTTTCTATGAAAGTATTGAAAATAGAAAACTTTGTTGTGCTATTAGAAAAGTTCATCCAATGAATAAAATGTTAGCAACACTTGATGGCTGGATTACTGGTCTTAGAAATGATCAAAACCAGAATCGTTCTGGGGCTAGCATGCTTGAAATTGATGAAATGCATGGAAATATTGTAAAAGTTAATCCACTTGTTAACTGGACATATGAACAAACATGGGATTATGTAAAATCAAATAATTGCCCATATAACAAATTACTTGATCAGGGTTATCCTAGTATTGGTTGTGAACCATGTACTAGACCAATTAAGATCGGTGAAGATATCAGAGCAGGTCGATGGTGGTGGGAGAATGACACAAACAAAGAATGTGGTCTTCATACGAACCACGAAAAATAAATTAATCAAATACATAATTTACTGAAAAGATTCACACCTGTTATTTTATCTGGTCTGTAATA
>JAOMEP010000036.1 GCA_028345965.1 Candidatus Nitrosopelagicus sp. | reverse complement strand
GTTGGGTTAACCTGTTTTTTTGCTAATTCTTCACTATCATAAACATAAAACATTCCTGTAACATTTGGTCTGCCTGTTTGATTTTTCATATTGATTGCAATGACTGTTTTATTTGATAAGTTGAATTCTTTTGTAATCATTTCGATAGCCTCTTTTCTTTTCAGTTTTCCTCCGAGACCTTGAAAATTACACGTAATTTCTCTTCTTGATAGGAATGAATTTTCAACATCACTTACTGTCTCAATCATTGACATATAGCAAAACCTCTGAATAGTTCTTATAAATCTTCAATGAATTAACAAGAAATTTAAGAAATTCTAATCCCTAATAGTCATGGAACGTTACATGCTTCATCTCAAAAACTCAACTGATCTAAATCGTAAAATGGCAAAAGACATTTTACGAAAATCCAGGATTATCGCATCTGGAATGAATTTAACTTTACGTGATTGTAGAGTGTCAAAAAAATATGTTGAATTTGATACTACTATATCTAAATCCGATTTAGATGAATTAATTGAAAAATTATCCTCTATTGGTCCATTAGATCATGCAAAACATGTAATTGAAGAAATTGTTGAAAAAGAAAAAGCAATCTCCGAAGGTGTAGATTATTTCAATAATGAACGGTTTTGGGAATGTCATGAAATTCTTGAAGGTGTTTGGAAAAACTGTGATGGCAATGAAAAATTTTTAGTTCAAGGATTAATTTTAGTTGCAGCTGGATTGGTTCATTATCAAAAAGATGAAGATTCAATTTGTATAAGCATATTTAATCGTGCATTAGAAAAGTTAGAAAATTCAAATGGAGAATATTATAATATTGATATTGATCAAATCAAAAAAACTATTACTGAAATGATAAATTCAAAAGATGTATCTAGTTTCCTGATTTAATAATCTCTATTGCTTTACCTACTACTTGGGCACCTTCTAATAATCCGATTTCACCTTTTTTAGCAAATTCTTCTGTAAATCTTTCTGAACCATCATTTTCAATTCTATCTCCTGAAATTAAAACTGGTACTGGATCATCACTATGTCCTTTGTTAATACATGGGGTTGAATGATCTGCTGAAATCATAACTGCTACCTTACTGGTATCAATATTTTTTAAAAGTGTACCAAAAAATCTTTCGTCAATTTCTTCAATATTTTTCATTTTTCCTATTGCATCTCCGTCATGACCAAATTCATCGGGTCCTTTCAAATGAACATAAATTGCATTTTCTGTTTCCATAGATTTTGCAGCAACCGTTGCTTTTTCTTCATAATCTGTCAATCCTCCTGCACTATATGCTTTCATTTCAAGAACATTTGATATCCCAATTTCTACTGGCATATCCACAATACATGAAAAATTCATAGAATATTTTTCATTAATGGTCTCTACTTTTGGATATTTGTTTCCTGCATCTCGTAACAAAATACTGTTCAGTAATTTTTTTCCTTCTGAATTTCTTTTTTTATTTATTTCACTTTCTTTTAGAATTTTCAATGATTCTTCTGTAAATTCATTGACTAATTCTGCAGATAATTTTGAAGCATCTGTTTCATCTAACGGTAAACATCTTTCAATTTTTAGGAAATCTCCTACAGCCTTTGCTACTCCCATTCCATCCACTCTGGAATAAGCTGGATCTGTGTTTGTAACATTTGGAGATAACGGATGCTCATCTCTTATTCTAACAATAACTCTATGACCGATAGTTGGTGAAACAACTACTGTTGCAAGTGGACTTGAAAATTTTAATTTCTGTTCAATTTCTTCAGATACAGCCTTTGCATCTTCTTTTTCTATATGGCGTCCTGCTCTTCTATCAATAATTACATCTTTTTCATCTAATGTTGAAAAATTTCCGCGTAGTGCTAAATCCCCGTCTCTGAAATCTATTCCTGTTCCTATTGCCTCGATGACACCTCTACCTGCATAATCTGCATGATGAAATTTGTATCCTAGCATGTTGAAAACTGCAATATCTGATTCTGGAGCGATTCCTTTTCCTACTGATATTACCTCTCCCATTTTACCATTTTTTGCTAGTTTGTCCATGTTTGGTGTTTTTGCTGCTTGTAATGGAGTCATATTTTCTATATCTGGATGTGGAAGATCTCCAACTCCGTCTAGTAACACGTAGACTATTTTGATCTGAGAATTGTCAGTCAACATTTTTCAAAATGTAGTGTTCATTTTAAATCTTCAAGATCTAGTATTTTTTACATAGATCGTTTCAACACTTTTTAATGAATTTTTTTGTAATTATTGAGTGGGCAATTTAAGAAAAGATCATGTAGCTGAAAGATTTGTTATTGTAAATGAATTAAAAACTAAACCTTCTACATCAAAGAAAAATCCATTTAAACCTGGAAATGAAAAAATGACAAATCCCTCCGTATTATCATTAGTTTTAAAAGATGGAATGCTTCAAAGATTACAAGATGAGGATGATACCGATTCTGTTAAAAACTGGGCAGTTCGAGTTGTACCTGCAATCAATCCTGCCGTAGATATTGAAACTGAGAACACATATTCTGATCATCCATTATACAGTGAACCCTCGTACGGTTATCATTATAACATAATTGCTTCACCTGATGAAACAAAAAGTTTAGCAACAATTGATGTGGAACAATGGGGTTATGTTTTATCTGTGGTTCAAGATAGACTTCGGTGGCTCTATACTCAAAAAGGTGTTGCATATGTTGCAATTTACGGGGATAGTGGTAAAAACTCTGGTACTAAAATTCAGCATCCGCATCTTCACATGATGTCCTTTTCAACTATACCTCCAAAAATAGAAGAAGAAGCAAACTCTTCACATAGAATTTTAAATGAAAAGGGTGTTTATCCAATGAGTCAACTTGTAACCTCTGAATCTGGAGGTCCACGTCAAATACTTCAAACTGAAGGATTCATTGCATTATCTCCATGGGCCCCATCACACCCATATGAATTTTGGATATGCCCAAAAAAACATGCTACCAGTTTTTCTAAAATATCTCAAAAAGAAATTAATGATCTTGCTTTAATTCTTAGAGCTACTTTGGGTGGATTATCAAAG
>JAOMEP010000035.1 GCA_028345965.1 Candidatus Nitrosopelagicus sp. | reverse complement strand
GATGCAGCCTCTAAAGTTGAAACTTTTGAAACATAATCAAAGGTCCATCTCTGTATTTGGTCCATATTTTCAGGATCTTGATTCTTCAATAGTTCTTTTACTTCAGATATTGAAACTGCTACTTTCTTTTTTACTTCTTCCATATTATACACCGAATGGTTTGATATGGTCTAATCTAGTGATTAAAGTTTTTGATTTTTCACCTAATTTTACATCTAAAACTACATGTCGTCTACCCACTTCGGTAACAAGTCCAACCTTTCCATGATAACGTCTATGAGGTAATCCTTTGTGTTGTGCAGGATCAATTTGTACTAGAGCCCTATCACCAACATTATACTCTCTTAACATGAAAGATACGCCACGAGGACCTTTCTTTGTCATTACAGATCTAGATTTGTGTTTAAATCCATGAGAACGACCAGATGTCTTTTTAGTTGCCATATTAAAAAAATACTCGCTTTCCCTTATTTTAATACTAGTATAGGATTTGGCAGGAAGTTTGAGAGATAAAATGAAAAGAGGAGGGAATTAAGACTATTTCAAATCAGTTGATTCAGAATCTATTGGTTCTGCGCTAATATCAGGAGTTTCGGTAACTTCTTCTTTAGGCTCAGACTTTTTTGTGGTCTTCTTTTTCTTTGTTGTTGCATCTTCTGGATCAATTACACCTGCTTCACCTAATGCAAAGACTACATCCATTTCTGGGTGATGTGGACTATCAACCATTCTTGCAATTCTCTTTTTACCGGATTTCTTAAAGTAAATTCGGTATGTGCTTGTATGTGCAACCACATTACCTCCAACAGGTCTTGTTGGATCACCAAAGAATTGGTCAGGAGAATGCATTACCTGGTTTGTTGCAATAGCAGCAACATTGTATGTTTCGGCCAATCTAACTAACAAATGGACAAATTTGTTTAGTTTTTGTTGACGTGTTGCTAGAGTACCTCTTCCAAGGTATTCAGATCTAAATAGACCAACTGCAGAATCTGCTACAACTAATTTGATATTATGTTCTTTTATCAAAGTACTGGCTTCTTCAAGAATAAGAATTTGATGAGAGCTGTTATAGGCTCTTGCAACAATAATGTTGTCAAGTACTTTTTCAGGATCCATTCCATTTGCTTGTGCAATTGAAACTATTCTTTCAGGTCTGAAAGTATTTTCACTATCGATGTACAATACACCACCTTCAAGACCACCTTCTTGTTTTTGTTTTTGGACTTGTACACACATTGTGTGACAAAATTGTGTTTTACCACATCCAAATTCTCCATAGACTTCAGTTAATGCTTGAGTTTCTACTCCACCAGCAAATAGTGTATCTAAAGCTTCAGTTGCAGTGGTAATTTTACCAATGGACTGTCTCTTTTTGTATAACTCGTTTGCACTAACAAAATCTTTTTGAATCAGTCCACCTTCAACTAGACCTTCTCTTGCTTTTTCAACAAGTTTGCCTGCAGTTTCAATATCCATACTTGTGAGTTCGGCTATCTCTACAGGACCTCGAACTACTAGATCCATAATATTATGAATTCCAGCATCATTGAGTTTTCTAGTTGTTACTGGACCAACACCGGCCAGACTTTCCAAAGTTATTTCTTCAGTCATACTGTATGGTACGGTACCAGTACTTTATAACCATTTTGTTTTAGAAAATTTAAATTTAAAATCAATAAATTGAAGCCTAACGACGTCTTCTTCTTTGTGCACTTGCTTTGTTTTGACCTGGCATCTTTCCGACTAGACCTTTTTCTACTAGAACAAATCGTTTATTGTAATTGCTTTTGTTACGTAGTTTTGAGTTTGTTCCAACGATCTTTCTTCCTTCTACCTTGGGAGTTTGACCTCTGACTTTGCCTGCTTTTGTAAGCGAACCGTGTGTTGCCATATAATTACGCTAAAATTTAGGAATTTATGTATTTGGGAATTACCAATATTCGGCTTTAATTTTCTCTATAACACGCTCATGTTCTGGACCTTTTCTGCGAGCATATCTTTCCATAGCGCCTAATGGAACACCGCCTAGTGAACGTGCAAGTCCATTAAATGCAGTAGCCTTGAGTTTTCCTGCTGCGCCATGTTTTCCAGTTTTGGTCATGAATTTTTGAATTCCATACTTGAAGTTATGTTGCCAAGTTTTGTACATGACACCTAATTGAGTTGGGTCGCCATCTTGACCCATATCATAAAATTCAGATTTCTCAAGTAATCCTATAGGAACAAATGTCAAAGGAGTGGCAGTAAACATTGCTTCTGGTTGTTCTCTCTCTAATTCACTGATTAATCGAATTGTCTCCCATCCATCTTCTGGTTGTTCATCATTGTCTAGACCCATAATCAAAGTAAATGCAGGAATCCAATAATTTTCATTAAGAGTTTTTACACCTTCTTTTACAACCCAATGCCATTCATCTGGACTGTATGGTGCAAGTTTTCTATCTGCATATTTTTCAATTAATCTTGTACTACCAGTTTCAAATCCACATTGAATGCCTGTTAGGTTATCAGGACCGGCGTTTGTAATTTTTGAGAGACTTGGTAGAAGATGTTCATCTGCAATTGCACCAGAAAGTGTTCCGTGAGTTGGGTTAGTATGTTTTACACCAGTAGACATTATTGCTTTAAACAAATCTTCTAATGCATCTCTATTTGGCTCCATGTTTTTGGCAGTTCGTATATCCATTCCATAAACAAAAATATCATCACTATGAATCCAAGCTCTATCCATTCCACCTTTCTTAATATTTACCTCAATCTCTTTTTTCACTTTTTCAGGAGAATAGTATCTCAAAGAACGAAGTGTTACATCACAGAATTTACATCCACGACCACAACCACGCATTACCTCAACCATTCCATGCATACTTGGTTCTACAATGTTTGGAATATCGTCTAATTCAGGTCTATCCCAGAAATTAACAAATCGTCCATGATACGTGTTATCACCACGTTTGTATTCTTTAATATCAACTTTGAAATCTTTTCTTTTTCTGAAAGGATCCATATTTTCAAATTGTCCATCAATTAGATAATCAAAAAATCGTCCAGCGTGTCCATCTATTTCAGGAGCAATACCTCCCAATTCCCCTTCTAAAATTGCATAGAGCCCATATTCTTCAATTTTTTCTGGAGCGTAGTTATATTGCCATGTGCCAGATGCACCAGCAATTACTTTAGCATGACTACCATTTTTTTTCTTTGCCGCATTAATTCTATGATGTAATTCTGCATTGTAAAATTCATCGTATGATGTTTGTTTACGTCCAAAAGTAAAGGTCATTGTTACAGGACCCATTCCAAGAGGATCCATTTCATAGGTTCCAACAACTTCTGTTTCAGGTCCAATGAATTTTTCAATATGGTTTGGATGAGCAATG
>JAOMEP010000034.1 GCA_028345965.1 Candidatus Nitrosopelagicus sp. | reverse complement strand
GGCATGTCTGTTGCAAACATTGGCGACTTGGATGGTGATGGTATCAATGACTTGGGAGTTGGTGCAAATAGGGATGATATGGATGAAAGTGGTAATGCTAGTGGAGGTACTGACCGTGGTGCAGTACACATTATGTTTGTGGAAGGAACATTACCTCCATCTACATCTACATCAACAGATTCCACATCAACAGGGGGTGGTGGCGGAGGCAGTCAAAGTTGTAACTCTAGAGGATTTGGAGTCGGCAAGTCACTAGCAGTATACGAGGTGTCCTACAATTTTTGTGGAGATACTAATTCTGTTGACATTTTGGCATACTCTACATGTGGCTCAATTAGTGCTCAATTAACAACCGAATACGGAAGATCTACTGCAGGACTCTCATTAGACCAGCCATTCATAGATGATGAAATTACAGTTTACACCGGAATCTTGCGTGATGATATTAAGAAATTTACTGTAAAAATGGAAAACAAGAGAAATTCGTTTGAAGATACGTTTGTCATAAACGAGTGTAAAACAACTAAACGATATTCACAAACCACTGGGTATACTTCTTCACAGCAAGGAACTTTTGGCGATAATGGAATTACCATATCAGTTCCTCAATGGGTAAAAAATACGGCAGGGTGGTGGGCAGAAGATAAAATTTCTGAAGATGAGTTTGTAAAAGGAATTGAATTTTTGGTAAAAGAGCGAATTATTGATAATCTAAAGACAGGAAATGTCGAACCTGCATCTTCTGCTGTTCCGACATGGGTGAAAAATAACGCTGGATGGTGGGCAGAAGGTCAGATAGATGATAATTCATTTGTAAAAGGAATCGAATATCTGGTGAAAGTGGGATTAATCCAAGTAACGTAATGGATTAAACATCACGAATAATTATTAATGTAAACTTTTTGTGATAAAATATTGGAATTATCTGACGGTCAAAAATATGCGATAGTTTTCTTGGGATCCTTGGCAGTTGCTGGTGTCATTCTCGGTACGCTTGTATTTCCATTTTGGAACTTTATTCGTGAAGATATTACCGAAGAAGTTGAAATTTTCCAGTCTGCAGACGGCAATTGCTATGTTGATACTATTGACGGTATCCCAAAAACCATCGAAAACTGTAATCTTAAACCTGGAACTGAAGTTACTATAATGTATGGTCATGGACTTCCTTGGGCAAAAATTGTAACTCCTGGTGAATAATATGGATTGTATTTTTTGCAAAATAGTTACAAAAGAGATTCCTACAAAAATTCTTTATGAAGATGATGATACCGTCTCATTTCTTGATGCGTTTCCTGTTGCAAAAGGACACACATTGGTAATTCCGAAAACACATCATGCAAAAATTCAAGATTTACCATTTGATGTGAATCAAAAATTATTTGATACCATACATAAAATGACATCAAAGGTTGATTCTCTTGAAGGCTCTACTCTAATTGCAATCCATAATGGAAAAGAAAGTGGACAAGAAATTCCTCATGTACATGTTCATTTGATACCTCGAAGTAATGATGATTCTGCAGGTCCTGTACATTCAATGTTTAAAGATAAAGTTGAATTATCTGAATCTGAGATTGATTCTATTTACAATAAATTGAAGATTATCTAATATGGGTAAATTCTTTCATTATCATCTAGATTATCTACGATGATTGCTTTGGTAGGGCATGTTTCTGCGGCATTTATGATTCTTTGATTCTTTGCACCTTTCTTATTGTAAACTCTTGATTTTGGATTTGATTTTGTATTTTTATCAATAGTAAATACCTCTGGAGCAATTATTTCACAACTACAGCATCCGATACATAGACTCTGATCAACGTCAACTTTCAGTTCAAATTCTTTACGTTTTTTTGTAAATCCTCTATCTGGCTCTTTTTTTGTTTGCTCGTTAACAGTTTTTTCATATTTTTCCCAAAATTCATTTTCATATCTTTTCCACCACTCTTCATTTGCTTCGAAATCTTTTGTGTACTTTCCCCAATCAGCTTCAGGTGTTTTTCCTTTTCCATCATTTCCCCATTTTGTTCTCTTGTAGAATTTTTGACTCGTTTGAGTGTAATCGGATTCCTCTCGAGGTTTTTCTGGCTTTTGTCTTGTAGAATGTTTATTTTGATTTTTCAAAAAATGATAAGCTTCTGTTATAACTTTGAATCTTTTTTCACTTTCTGAATCTTTATTTTTATCTGGATGATATTGAAGTGCTAATTTTCTATATGCATATTTGACTTCTTCAAAATTTGTGTTGTTACCAATTTTTAATGTCTTGTAGGCCTGACTTGAATTCAACGTCTTTCATTATCTCCAATATGTTAAAAACTTGCTCTATTCCATGACTTCATCTTCTTGTCTCCACGCCGGATCCACTATGCAAAGTGCAATTAGATCTATGTCCCCATTATTTTCTATGAACTGTTTGGACATTGGTGGAACAAAGATTGTTTCATTTTTTGTTATTTCTTTTTGCTCTGTTCCCATATGCATGATTCCACTTCCTTGCAAAATATAGAATATTTCACTTGTTTTCATGGTGTGTGGTTTTGAACTATTTCCTGGATTTATTGTACAATGTGCTAAACTATATCGAATTGCATTGTTTGTATCTGCAGGTGAAAAAATTTGTCTAATTTCTGTTCCTTCTTGTGCTGAAAACGATTCTGTTTCTTCTATTTTTTTAGTATTCATTTTATGACAATTTTTCAGTTACAATTGTTTTAAAATCTGATTCAAACCATATGGTTTTTGGTTCAGAGTTCTTTTTTGCAAATGAGTTGATTGCAACATGTGAAAATTCTTCATTTTTCTTTATAGAACCATGTGTGTGTAATTTCTTTGCGGGAATATGTACACAATCTCCTTTATTGAGATTTATACTTTCTAACTTTTTTATTTTAAAATTTTTTATTCCGGTCCCAATTTTTTTATACATAACTAGACTACCTTTTCCTTTAGTAACTATCAATGTTTGACCTGCATCGTGAAAATGTAGTTTAGTTCTTGCTCCATTTTTGAATGTTACATGATAAATTTTTTCAGTACTTGGCTTAATTTTTGCTGAAATATCCTTTGCAGCTATTTTTCCTGTAAAATAATTCACTTTAGCTTTCTTACTTGGTATACCTGATTTTGTAAAAAGATTCTCTTTTTTCATAATTTACACGCTCAAGATGTTGTATATGAGTCATAGTTTAACATGATTTAAAAATACATAGACATACGGTATGTAGTTCAAATGGCAAAAAACGATACAAAAGTAAAAATAATTTCATTAAAACCATTACTTGATTCTGATTCTGCTGAAGAAATGATTGATTCAAGAAAAGTGAAATCATTTCAAACATTACTTCATAAACCTAAAAAAAGTGAGATACACCTACATTCACTTACTTTGCATTTTGAATCAATTCTTCTATTATCTGGTAAATACTCTGTTGATTTTATTCGTGATGCCGAACATACTTTATCTGTTGATAAAGATGTTCAAGAAGTCATAATATCGGATGAAGTATTCCCTGTCAAAAAGAAGCATGGAGTTCTAAGTAAATTAGAACCATCATTCAAAAATAAAATAAAAATACTAATGCAGGAACGTG
>JAOMEP010000033.1 GCA_028345965.1 Candidatus Nitrosopelagicus sp. | reverse complement strand
GCAGCGCAGTTGTGTAAAGAAAATGCTCAGATTAACAAGCTCAGAGGAGAAGTCATTTCATTAAACGGAGATGCAACACAAGTGATTAATGAACAATTGGTTGGAAAAGCAGATAGAGTTTTGATGTTGTTGCCTGAACGTTCTGATGAATTTTTAGATTCTGCATTAAATGGACTAAAAGACAAAGGAATAATTCATTATTACTCTCACATGCATGCGGATAGAAAACAAGATGCAGGAAAATTATCGGAAGAACATTTCATGAGCGTAAACAAAACAAATGCAGAGATAATAACTTCACGAAATGTCAGACCAGTAGGACCAAGATTTTATCAAACCGTAGTAGATGTGAAAATTTCTAAAAATTAATCATCTTCAATTAATGAAGAAGGTTTTGCAGATGTTGTAGCCATTTGATAACCAATCCAGGAAACTATTCCTAAAACACCACCTACAACCATCAATATTGTCAATTGTAAAACAATTGGGCTCCATTCAGAGAGCATCAAAAGATATGCATATACAAAAAATGCAGCTATACAAGATACAAAGATGAAAACACCCATTGATTTTCGTCGTGACATGTCGATTCGATCAAAAACTGTAATTTAATTGAACTCAATAGCCATCATATAGGCATCTTCACCATCACGATAATACGTTTTGAGTCTTTGTTTGATATCCATACCCAAATCCTGGTATAATTTTACAGCCTCTGTATTACTACAACGAACTTCAAGATACATTTCATCACATTGTTTTTCTTTGACTCCCTTGAATGCTTCATTGACGAGAACTTTTCCGTATCCATTTCCACGTTGTTCTTCTAATACTGCAACAGATACAACGTGACCTTTTTTTACAAATCCAAGTTTTTTAAAGTTAGAAAATCCAAATTCAGTCTTACACATAATATATCCAACATGTTGACCGCTTTTTTCAGCAATCAGAAACGCTTCTGGCGCTTCTGCTAAGAGGCTTTCATAGAAATAATCAGAATAATGTTCAGGTAATGTTTTCATATTAATTTCCATTACACCGATAAGATCACTAGGCTCACAACGTCTGAATATGGCTCCATTATGCTCACGTAGGATTACCTGCATAGTAATACACAAAATTTATCATATTTAATTCGATACTGGAAAAACAATTATGTTCAGATAATACACGATCTTTATGATAGAGCCTACGCAGGAATTTATTAAAAAAGTTGTAGAAAATCATTTCGATATTTCTGATATAGAAATTGGTCTAGTGAAAATGCAATTTTATTTTGAGGACCAAGATTTCAAAGAAAAATTTGTTCGCTTGACACAAGAGTTAGAGACTAACAATTTACTATGTACGCTTGAAAAAGAGGGATACAGACACATGGTAGTTGTATCAAAATTACCTAAAACAAAAAAGAGAAAGTGGTTATCAAAATCTTGGACACCAAGAATCATGTTTGCTGCAACGGTTGCAATGGTGTTAATTGATGGATTTTACAGAACTGCAATGCTTAACACATTTCCACTTATCAAACCAATTGGCGACCCACTTGGAGTTGCAGTAGTATATGCTTGGGCGTTGTTAGGTATCTTAGGAGTTCATGAAGCAGGACATTTGATTGCTGCAAAGTGGCATAAAATAAAGACAACATGGCCATACTTTATTCCAGGAATACCAATTGTAGGAATACCAACATTTGGTGCGTTCATTCAATCAAGAAGTCTTACAGTAAATAGAGATATTTTATTTGATATTGCAGTAGCTGGTCCAATTGCAGGATTAGTGGTTGCAGTAGTCGTTGTAATTTTTGGTGCATGGACATCACCGGTAATTGATAGTCAGATAGCAGAAGACCTGATGATGGGTTCAACATTATTCCCTATGAATGAGAATTTGATTATGAAAGGTGCACTTGCACTGTTTGACAAGGATGGAGATGATGTTGAAGTCATAATGTCTCCAATAATGTTTGCAGCATGGCTTGGATTTTTAATTACGTTTTTGAATTTGCTACCAGCGTGGCAGTTAGATGGAGGTCACATGTCAAGAGTAATTTTGGGACGAAAATGGCACAAGTATGCAACATATGCAAGTTTAGGAGTTTTAGCATTACTGAATTATTGGATGATGGCAATTTTCATCTTAATTCTAAGTTCAAGAAGTAAAGATGCACAACCGTTAGATGACATTTCACCACTATCAAAGAACAGAAAAATTGTTTACATTGGAGTTATTGTTTTAGCGGTTTTGTGTGCACCACTGCCGCAATCAATTTTCCCGTAGTAAAGTACGTGCACCATCTTCAATTACCTGCACTTTTTGTCTTGGACCTTGATTTTTCAAAATATAGTCCATCGATTTTTTAATTCCATCAACAGGAATCATTCCAAGTTTTTTGATGTATAGTTCAGGCAAAATAGATGTTATAGCAATCTGAGCATTTTTCTGAATTTCTGATAAGAATAGTAGATTTTCCATTCCATCCTCATACTTTGATGCATTTTTGATCTTTTCAGGTGTGATACGGCCATCAATTAGTTTTTGAAACGTTTCTGAACCCAATCCAGCCATACATTCAGCTACCAGTATGATTAATCCTTGATTTTTTATCGACGTATGAAAGTTCCATACAGAATTTAATGAAGAAGATAATGTTTGATTACTTGCATCCCTTCCTGTACTAATTATCATTGTACGGAACTTTTCTTCAAAGATTGCAGTAGATTTTAGAAGTGTTTGTGATATGGATGATGTTTTTGATGGATGTCCAACCTGTAGACCTGAAATTCCCTTTTTGTTTCCTGTAATCTCTATACATGAAACCTCAAATCCATCTGTAAACTTTTTTGCATCACCAAGTGAAGGAGAGTCTGTACCAGGTGTTGGTAAATTTCCTGAACGATGTGAAAATGCTTCTAGCATTTTGTCTGCACCAAACTTACGTAGTAATCTGGTTGCAACAGTTTCATATCCAAACAGACCATCAAACTGTATTTCACCAAGAAATACTAGATTTGAATTTGATAATTCCTGTTCTTCAAACTCGTTAATACTAATAGTATCAGGATTATTTGCTTTGATTAAAGGAAGGTTTCTTTTGTCAACTAACAGTTTTGGTTTTGAAAATGATTTGATTTCACATTTTTCATAAAGTTTTCCAAGAATTTTTTGTATTGTTATACTATAATTTTGAATTACAATTTCAGTTGGTTTTGACAGGTCTAATGCTTCTAAATTTTCATTTATCTCTGAATCATCTATTACCGGTTGTTCAAACTTGATTTGCTCATCTAAGTTTTCAGCCATAATATCTAGAACAACTTCATTTTTTCCATAGTTCAACCAAATTTCAGGCATGATTAATGAATAAAATGAACTAAAATAAATACAGCTTTACGAGCATTCAGATCTCTTGCGTGTACTTCTTTTTGTTCTTCTTGCGTTGTCGATAACTGTTCCAATTGGTGTAAATGATGTATTTGCCAATGATGGAAGCATTATTCTTGAAAAGGCTAGTTTAGAGCATGATGCCCGCCAAGGGCAGTACAACTCTCTAGTGCAGGTAGATTCTGATACGTATGCTTTGGCGTATGAAGGTAGAGATAAAGACGGTTACATCTCCACGTTTACAATTTCATCTGATGGTACTAGTATTGTTGAAGTGGATACTTTGGAGCATGATGATGATCACGGACAGTACAACTCTCTAGTGCACGTAGATTCTGATACGTATGCTTTGGCGTATGCAGGTACTGATGATGACGGTTTCATC
>JAOMEP010000032.1 GCA_028345965.1 Candidatus Nitrosopelagicus sp. | reverse complement strand
TCTAGTATCATCACCAACTGCACGACCAACGTAGATTGATTTAGTACGTTTTGGAATCATAGAAATTATTTTTTTACTAACTAATCTATCGTATAGAACAACATCTGCGGCTTTCAATAATTCAACTGCACGTAATGTAATTAATTTTGGATCTCCAGGTCCTGCGCCAACTAAATACACTTTTCCAGTCATTGTTTATTCCACTCTTCAAGTTTTTCTCTCCAATTAGAAGCAATCTCTGATACACCTTGAGATTTTAATTCATTTCCAATTTTTTTACCTAATTCAAAGGGATTATCAACAGTACCATTTTCTTCGATAAGAATTGATTTTTTTCCATCCATAGAATAAACTCCTACCTTTAGAATTAATGAATCTGACTTTACAGATGCATATGCCCCTACAGGGAATCTACAACCAGAATCAATATGTTCGGATAATGAACGTTCAGCCTCTATTTCAATTCTAGAATTTGCATCTTCAATTTTTTTTAACATTTGAATTGTTTTTGAATCATCACTTCTACAAATTATAGCTAAAGCACCTTGACCCGGCGATGGAAGAAATTCATCTTTTGATAAAACAGAGTGTTTTGTATCTACACCTAATCTAGAAATTCCAGCTTTTGCAAGAACAATACCATCAATTTTCTTTTCAGTGACTTTGTTAATTCGTGTTTCAATATTTCCACGAATTGGTTTAACATTAAGATCAGGACGTTTTCTTGAAATTTGAACTGCACGTCTTAAACTACTACTCCCAACGGTAGAACCTGAAGGAATCGAATCTAATGAAAAGCCTTCATTTGTGATTAAAACATCATTTGCAGATTCACGTTTTGGAACACATGCAATAGTTAATGAAGAATCTAATGTAGATGGAACGTCTTTCATACTATGAACAGCAAAATCTACTCGTTTTTCAGATACTGCACGATCAATCTCTTTTTCAAATATTCCTTTTTGTTCCATTTCAAACAACGGTCTTGTATCAGTATCACCTTTGGTGGTAATTTTTTCAATATCAAATGTTAGAGATTGATTAGTTTTCTTTAATTCATCCAAAACCCAATTAGTTTGTGCCAAAGATAGAGGGCTACCACGTGTTCCTAACTTGTAACTCAATTTTTCACCGCTTTTAATGACAATCCATAAGCACCTAATGCCTTAGTAATGTTTTGATCTGTATGTGCATCGGATAAGAATACAGTTTCATATTGAGAAGGAGCAGTGAATATACCATTTTTTAGCAAGTTTGTAAATAATTTATGGAATTTTTTTGTACTTGATTTCTTGGATGTTTTATAATCAATAACTTTCTGAGTGGTAAAGAAAATTTGGAACATTGATGCTATGGAATTTATCGTATGTGGTATTTTATAATCAGTTGCAAGATCATCTATTTCATTAACCATAACTTTACAATATCTTTCTAATTTTGGATATAATTTATTTTTTATTTTATTGATTGTTTTAATTGAACTTATTGCAGCAGCAACAGATACAGGATTTCCAGCATATGTACTTGCTTGGTATACTTTACCATCAGGGGACAATAGATTCATGATTTCTTTTTTGCCTCCTACAGCAGATATAGTAAAACCATTTCCTAAAGCTTTACCAAGAGTTGTAATATCGGGTTTAATGCCAAATTTTTGTTGTGCACCACCTTCAGAAATTCTAAATCCATTTACAACTTCATCAAATATCAAAGGAATATCAAACTGATTTGTGATTTTTCTTAAATCTTTTAAGAAATTTTTTTCAGGTAAAACCAACCCCATGTTTGCTAATACAGGTTCAACAATTAATCCAGCCACATCTTTATTTTTAGATAATGTTTTCTCAAGTTCATTAATATCATTGTAAGGAACTACAAGAGTATTCCGAGAAACTTCATCTAAACCGCCATCAGAGATAGATATTCCATTATGTGCAGAACCAGAACCTGCTTTTACAAGAACAGTATCATATGCACCATGGTAACAACCTTCAAACTTGATAATTTTTTTCTTTTTTGTAAAACCTCTTGCAAGTCGAATTGCAGTCATTGTTGCTTCAGCACCAGTATTCATAGTTCTCACTTTTTGCATAGATGGAAAATTTTTAATAATTAATTTGGATAATTCAATTTCTAATGATGTAGGGGCGGTGTATAATGTACCTTTTTTCATTTGATGTGATGCTGCTGTGATAATTTCTTTTCTTGTGTGTCCTAACAATAATGCACCATATCCATTACAGAAATCAACGAACTGATTTCCATCCTCATCCCAAAGAGACGAACCCTGTGAACGTTTTACAAAGAAAGGATAAGGTTCAAAAAATCGTACAGGACTATTTACCCCAGAAGGAATCACTTTTTTTGCATCTGAGAATAATTTTTTAGAATTATTCAATACAGTTTTCTGTAGATTAGGGAATTATTAATCTAACAGAAATTAGGTTAATTTTCAGTTGAATTTGTTAAAGGCTTGGAAGGAATTTCTGTTTTTTCTATGTTTAATGTGAATGAATTCATTTCTTCTTGAGTTATAGAAAGATGATCAAGATATGCAGTTCTAGCATCAATTGCATTTCCCCCATTTTTCAAAATTTCTTGCATTATAGATTGAGCTTCAATAAATCGTAATTTTGTTGAATTGAGTTGTAATTCAAAGAGTATTCTTTTATCATCATCAAGATTTTGTAAGAATTTACCTAATTTTGTTGAATCATCAAAGCTACGAGTCACGAGTGGACGGTCTTCCAATGATTTCATTAGTGACTGATAAGTTATTTGTCGTGCATCTCTAATTTTTTGTTGAGGTATATCCAATAACATTTCTTCATATTTTGCTTGAGCAACATTTTCTTGTAATTTTAGATAATGTTGATATAAAATTACAGATATTGGATCATTTGAATTTTGACGGAGTTTAGATAAGTTATTTGCAAGTTCCATAGATTCAAGTTGACGTTCATATTTTGCAGATTTTTCTGTGTGACCTGTAATTTCCAAAGTTGTACGTGTCATACCTTTCTTTCCATCTTCGTCTGTGGCAAGTACATGTATTGAATAGGTACGTGGTTTGAGTTCACTTACATCAATTTGTTTTCCAAACTCACCATTTCCATCTGTTTTTAGCATGTGAGATTCACCTGCGACGGTTAGTCTGACATCAATGTTGGATAATGGACGATATGCATGATCAACAACAGTACCAATTAAAATTGGATTTTTCCCTTCATTGATTGGGCTTTTTAGAAATTCTACATCAACAACAAAATCCCATAATTTTGCTTCAGAGTCAGGAATTGTAGATGAAGCAAATATGCACACAATTGAAAGTGTTATGAGAATTACGGGAATCTTATTCATTTGACTCACATTTTATTACAATATCATAATTTTGTTCATCAATTACTTTACAGGTATCAATGTCATCACCACCGTCAATCATATCTAACCCTAATCCGCCAAAGACGAAGTCTTCACCAGATTGGCCTTTGATAATATCATTTCCATCTTGACCAGAAATATTGTCATTACCTTGATTTCCAAATATTATATCATCACCATCACCTGCAAGAATACAGTCGTTTCCTTTATCACCAGAAATAATATCATCACCGCCATTTCCAAAAATTAAATCAGATAATGTGGTACCGATTAGTATATCATCATCTTCAGAACCGACAATCAAGTTGTATGATAAAGGATCATTACCACATGTTTGAACAGAGATTATTTGTAGTGATGAAGACATATTTCCAAATTTATCAGTTGCAGTCCAGGTTACTATTGTTTCACCAAGTGGGAATACCTCTGGTGCATCGTTAGTTATTGTTGGAATATCATCAATTATGTCATTTACAGAGGCGAGTCCAATTTCAAGAAAAGTTTCAGTGTTTTCAGCA
>JAOMEP010000031.1 GCA_028345965.1 Candidatus Nitrosopelagicus sp. | reverse complement strand
GTCTCGTCCAGCCTCTTTTGCCCACGCTACGGCATTTTTTCTTGTCATTGCAAATATCAAGCATTGATCACCATTGTCAACAGTATCTAATCCTAAACCAATCCAATCTTTTTGATGCCTAGATTCTTGACGGTCATTTGTGAGATTACCTTCAGTTTCTTCTCTATTTTGATTTGTTATGATATGCCGACTGTAGACGGCTTCAGATAATGGAACACGTCTAAATGTACTCTCAACTAATTCACAATTTAACCAGTCTGCAAGTTCATCACTGTTTGATATTGTTGCACTAAGCCCAATAATTCTAGGGGGATTTTTTCCAATAAAGCCAGATCTAAGTCGAGTTAGAACAATTTCCAGTGTCGGGCCTCGTGTATCATCACCAATTAGATGAATTTCATCAGAAACTACCAAACCTATGTCATAAATCCAATCTTGTTGGAATGCCATATTTGCATCCATACTTTCATTTGTAAGAAATATTACATCTGCATCTTCTAATTTTTCTTTTTTTTCTTTTGAATCTCCAGTAGATAATGCAACTTTTATTTTTCTACCAAGATTTAATTTTTCAAGTTTTTTAAACTCTTCAAATTTTTCACTGGTTAATGCACGTAACGGAGTTAGATAGATAACTTTGGTTTTATATTTTGAAAGATGTGATAAAATTGCTAACATGGCGATGAGTGTTTTTCCGCTTGCAGTAGGTATTGTGATTAAAAAATTTTTTTTGTCATCAAATAGTCCTGCCTTTACAGATTGCTCTTGTGGTTCAAAAAGTTCTTTGTATCCCTCAGAGGTTAGAAAATCAATTACTTTAGGCTCTAAATCAAGTTTACTTACTTTCATACTATGTTATAATGACCCGGTTTTGACTCATAAATAGATGAGTCTCTAGCCATCTTTCGAATGAAGTTTTTAGATTCTTCTTCAGTAAACTTTTCAGTCTTTGTTAGTTCTTCCACAAGTTGTTTTTCATCAACTGGAGCTTTGTGTTCACCTTCCAGTGATTTCATTATATCCATAAATAATTGCATTTTTGATACTTCACTTCTAGGTCGTCCTTGTAGTACACCAAGATCCACTTTTCCAGTATTGACATCAATTCCTGCTACCTCAAACATACCTTGTAGTAGATCAATTGCACGCTGAGCATCTTCAGCCTCAACTTGAGTTTTTAATAGTAAACGTGCACGTGCAGTTGCCAATCTAATCAAACCCTCTAATTGTCTAGGAGTAACAGTAATCATCTCTTCAGCCTCAACTGTTCTCATTTTCATATAATAATCAAGAATTATCTCTTCAGCCTCTTTTGTAAGCGTTGGATTAATTCTTTTTACATATGCAAGATATTTCGTTAATGTTTCAGAATCAATTAGAGACTTTTTATCAATCCCACTTGGTGTGTGTAAATTAATAATATGTTTAGCAATTTTTGTATCTTTTTCTTTTGATGGTTTATCACGTACTACAAAAATTAAATCAAAACGAGTTAGTAATGGAACTGGGAGGTTAACATTTTCTGTAATATTTTTGAAGGGATCATATTTACCATACATTGGGTTTGCAGCTGCAAGGATTGATGTTCGTGCGTTTAATGTTGCAACAATACCACCTTTAGAGATACTTGCAGTTTGTTGTTCCATTACCTCGTGTAATGCAGAACGATCTTCGGTTTTCATTTTATCAAATTCATCAATACATACCAATCCTTGATCACCGAGTACTGTTGCACCTGCTTCTAACATGAAAATTCCATTTGTGTCTCTAACAACTGCAGCAGTTAAACCAGCAGCAGTAGAACCTCTTCCAGAAGTATACAAACCACGAGGAGCAACTCTAACACAAAATTTCAGCATTTCACTTTTTGCAGTACCAGGATCACCAACTAAGAATATGTTGATATCACCTCTAATCTTGCTTCCATCTTCCAGTTCTCGTTGTGTAGAGCCAGCCATTAGCAACAAAATTGATTCTTTGATCATTTCATGACCGGTGATATGAGGTGCATACGAATCAATAAGTTGTTGGTACAGATCAGGACTTTTCGATAAAGATTTAATCATTTTTTCATCTTCAGATGAAATTTCTTCTCTTTGTATTTTTCTTGATTTTTTATCTTTTTTACCACCACCTAAAAATTCCACATTATTTCCATCCAATCTTAATCGATACAATGGACTACTGTTTTTTGATACACCGCTCATTTTCTCTTGTTCAATTCTTACTATTCCTGTAAGGACCACTCGGTCACCAGGTCGAGCATTATCTACCAAATCTTGTTTTACGGTAACATCCAGATAATGAGGTAATTGACCAGGTGGAAGGTCTTCAGGTAATTCTTGTAGACGTACAAATTGTACATCAATGAAACGGCTAGATTCAGGCTCAACACCGAGTTCCCTATGAGCACACTTTGGATTTGAACACTGTACAGGCGATGTTAAAGACAAACCATGTCCAAGCAGTACATCAGTTCTATGACCTTCTGGACAAACAAAGACCAATTCTTTTGCAAGAGGTTTTACTTCTGATGCTCTTAACACCATTCCGGAAACACTAGTTATTTTTCCAATGACTTCTGCATTAATTTGACGTAGACTTCGCTGGACAGGATAATTTGCAATTCGTGCTCTAATTTCATGTTCAATTTTTTTTGCATATTTTGGAAAACGTTCTTGTAAGATCTCTTTGATCGCTCTTGAAAAGGCTTCTAAAATTGAATCAGGGTTTTCATGGAACACAGATTCAATGTCAGGATGTAATACAAGATCATTATAATCAACATTGATGAACTTAGATTTTGATGGCATCATATTGTCAATATCATCAACATATCGGAAATTTCCTTTTTCATCTTTAAACTCTAGTAGAAATTTTTTTACATAATCAGATAATGCAGATTCGGTTTGTGTTTCAAGTGTCATTTCTTTTTACCCAATATTTGTTCTTTAAATGCAAGACTAGCATTATGTATCTGATTATAATATACTTCTTCTTCTACACTTAGTTTTGACGAAAGGTCAGAAGTAAGTTTAGATGAATCAGCCAATCGAACTATTTTACCTTGTCTGATTCTAACTAATTGATTCAACATACTTTCCGCTTTATCAAAATCAGCTGTTTCAAGTTTTTTCAGGTATGCGTTAAGTTTTATGTAAAAATGTTTTTCTAATGTTGCAAGGGAATCTTCATCTGCAATATCCTCTTTGACCTTTGCTTGTTTTAGTTCTTTAATCATATCTTGTTCATGTAGAATTACATGTTTATCAGATTCTAAAATATTAGCAACCCATCTAGGGATATTCATCATTTCATTTTCTTTTCCTTCTATCTGTACACCAGATACATCCATCTTTAGATCATGTTTGAATTCGACTTTAACGTCTTCTAGACCATATCCTATCGAATGAACTTTGATTACATCTTCTAATTCCAATATTGATCACACACCTTTCAGGGATTTATGGACAGCGATCGATCAATTTTCTCGACAATTAGCTTTGATCATTTGATCCTTCTAGGCATTTATTAATAACAAAATGAGTTTGCAACTATGACAATTTCAGATATTATGTGGGTAGAGAAGTATAGACCAAAAAAAATCTCAGAAGTAGTTAATCAAAAAGATATCAAAGGTAGCCTATCGGCATTACTCAAAAATCAAGAAGAGATGCCACATTTGCTATTTTCAGGTTCTGCAGGAGTTGGAAAGACTACAATGGCATTATGTATTTCTAAAGAAATTTTGGGGGATAAATGGAAAGATTACACATTAGAACTCAATGCATCTGACGAAAGAGGAATAAACATGGTGAGAGAACGAGTAAAAAAATTCTCGAGATTTGCAGGACTAGATACTGAGATTCCATTTAAGATAATAATTTTGGATGAAGCAGATGAGATGACCTCAGATGCTCAAACAGCATTGAGACGAATAATAGAAGATACAGCAAAATTTTGTAGATTTATTTTGATTGCAAATAATATTTCAAAAATTATTAATCCAATTCAAAGTAGATGTGCAATTTTCAAATTCTCACAAATTGATGAAAAAGAGATAACTACACATCTAAAAGCTGTATTAAAAAAAGAGAAAGGAAAGGCCGATGAGAAGGGTCTAAAGGAAATTGCAGAATATGCAGGAGGGGATCTTAGACACGCAATCAATTTATTACAAACTGCTGCAAGTACAGGCGATATTTCCCAAGAGAATGTGAAGGCTGCTGCAGGATTAACAAAAACAAATGATGTGGATGATGTTTTGAAGTTAGCAGTTTCTGGAAAGATTCAAGATTCTAGAAATAAAATGATTGAATTGGTAAAAGTATATGGAATGTCAGAATCCGACTTTCTAAAATATATTAATCAAGCATTGTTTTCTGAAAAATATGAAAACCTAGAAGAGTTATCACAAATCATAGCAAAATATGATTATAGAATTTTGGTTGGTTCTAATCCAGAAATTCAACTATCAGCGATGCTTGCAGAGTTAGGAAAGTTTTCTAAATAATTAAAAACCCTCAGGTGGTTTTTGAACAAACACATTACAAACCAATGCATCAGTGTTCTCATCTCTATACTGAACATTACAAGAAACGAATTTTCCTTTTAATGCACGCTCAAGATCCTCTGGAGTTGTTTCCTTATATTCAGGATTTTCAGGATTATCAATTTTAGATATTATGATTTTCTCGAGTCTGCCATACTGTTCTTGATTATCTTTTCTATAATGAGTCACATCTAATTCAAATGCATTTCCAGAAATACATCTTACAACCGGTCCTCCAATTCCATCACCCATGTATTATTACAGGATAATAGTGATATAAATTTCAAAATGAAATTAAAATTTAAACGCCGAGAGAGGGATTTGAACCCCCGCGTTCTTGCGAACACAGGCTCTCAAGGCCCGCGCCCTACCAGGCTAGGCGACCTCGGCAAAAAATAGTGGTAAATACTGCTTA
>JAOMEP010000030.1 GCA_028345965.1 Candidatus Nitrosopelagicus sp. | reverse complement strand
CTTCTTTTTCATTATACTTTCTCGCCATATTGAATAATTTTGATACATTTTTTTCTGCTTCACCAAGCCATTTGCTCATCATTGATGCAGCATCAACATTTATGAAATAACCATCTAATTCATTTGCAGTGGCTGCTGCAAGCATTGTTTTACCAGTTCCAGGAGGACCATACAACAACATTCCTCTTGGCCAACCTAATGGAAATAAGTCAGGTCTTTTGCTAGGATAGACAATTGATTCACGTAATGCACCTTTTGCATCATCTAATCCAATTACCTCAGACCATTTTACATCAGGTTTCTCTCTCATAACTAAATCTTCAAGATCATTACCATCATCTTTATGAGGTTGAGCCCTAGCAAGAGCCTTTTTTTGTTCCTCAGGAGATGCATTAGGATCTACTACGGGTGGAATATCGGTACCATTTGTGTCACGTAATGCTTGAATACGTTCTTGATATTTTTGGTAACTTTGCTTGTAGATTTTGTTTAGACTACTCGTAGGATAAAGTCGTATTAATTTCAATAAAGTATCAGATGCGTTTTGATAGTCAGTTATAGCCATTCCAGCAGCACCTTGCGAATCAGCTCTTATTGCAGCTGCCGCATATTTACTAGCGCTTTTTTCTAATTCTTGGGGTGCCATACTCATTCTATATCACTGATAAATTCAATCAGGATTTGACTAGGTATTAGCTAGAGTAAACTGCTATCGAAATTTTAGTGAAATTAATTCAACTGAAATTAATGTTGACGACTAGAATAATTCCACATAGGACTAAATATGCAAATTTCAACGAGTGTTCATGATTGAGGAGAAACTAAAAGAATTAGGTATCGAGATTCCAACACCTCCTAATCCAGCAGGATCTTACATTCCAGTGGTCACTACAGGAAATCTAGCTTTTGTTTCAGGACAGATTCCAATGAAAGAGGGAAAAGTAGTTTTTGAAGGAAAGGTGCCTGAAACCCAATCAGTTGATTCTGCAAGAGATGCTGCAAAAATTTGTATAATTAATGGTCTGGCGCAATTAAAAGCAAATCTTGGCTCACTTGATAAAATTACAAAATTTGTTAGAATTTCAGGATTTGTGAATTCTAATTCCAATTTTACGGAACAACCAAAAGTAATCAATGCAGCATCAGATTTGTTAGTTGAAGTTTTTGGAGATATGGCAAAACATTCAAGAATTGCAGTGGGAGTTGCAAGCCTTCCATTAAATTCTACAGTAGAAATTGATATGATTGTAGAATTTTCTAATTAATTTCAGAGACATTTTTTTCTAATTCATCTACAAGAGATTCATAATGTGAACGAGTTTTTCCTAATTCAGTGAGTTTTTTTTCTTCCACATCATCCAAATTCTTATCAATTTCATTTGAAGTGGAGTTTAGTCGTGTATCAGCCATCATAAATAATCGATTATTTTCTTTCCATAAATGTTCAGTTACATGTTGAACATAAAGTTCCAAGGTTTCTATCAAATAAGCAGAATCATCAGTTTCAAGATATTTTTTTGATGCCAAAGCTATGTGTTCTGCAATTTCTTTAGTTCTTTTATGTTCAATTAGCATCATATGTATCGGACCCATACTTGTAGGCATTCCAGATTTTTCAAGTGCAGGAAATAATGCTTCCTCCTCTTTACCATGATGACAAACATCAGTGAAATTTTGAGTGAAATCAAGTGTTGGAAGTAAAATTTGTTCAGGAATTTGTTTTCCATCTTTTAAAAGTATGATTGTAGCAGATAGTGCCTGTAATACTTTTTCAATTAATTTATGATCTTTACGTAAGGATTCAGTTGACAATCTATTTTTCCAATGCAGAATTTATTGCGTTGATGAATTTTGATATTTTTGCTTTTGGAATTGATGCACCACATGCTTTGTCATGACCACCACCAGAACCACCAATTTCAGCAGTTATTTTGTTAACTAGTTTTCCAAGATGTATTTTGCATTGTTTTGAACCTCTAACAGATACAGCATACACTCCATAGTCAACACGTTCTTTGTATGCAATACCAACATCTTTTCCAGATAAACCAAGTACAAAATTTACAGCGCCACTTGCACCAGAATCAGTGATTTCCATATAACCTAAATTCTTTTTTACTTTCATATTTTTTTTCACCTTTGAAAATATTTGAGCGAGTTTATCAACTTGTAATTGTGCAAATTCGTAAGAGTTTGGAATTTCGTGCGGATATTTTGATTCACTTAGTTCATCTACCAAATATAACAAATAATCAGGTTCTTTTTGATGTCCGACAATATTGTATGTCATTACGGTTGCACTGATTAATGCAAATTGTCTATCAAATATTTGTAATAATTTAGAACCAAGTGGTCTATCTTCCATATAATCAGTTATTGCAGCACAAGCAGCAATGAATGCAGCATGATCTTTTAATTTATTTTTGTATGTATTATAAACTTGAACAGATGCACATTCGTTTGTATCATGAACAACTTTAACTTTAATTTTTTCTAATTGCTTTATAATTTTTTTATCAAGATCATGATGATCAATATATGCAACTTTTACACTTCGCTTTCTTAATTGTGTTAAAAGTTCAACAAAATCAGATTCATTTTTTTTATTTAATCCAACATCACAGATATACAATTCTTTTAATTTTTGATCAGTTCTTAGAGGCTCCATACTATCCATCATTCCAGGATAATCCACAAGAATTGTTTCTCCACCAAATGCTTGTTTAATTAACGCTGCAGAGCTTATACCATCTGCATCTTCTCTGTGAGAGACACATACAATTTTTGATTTTTTAATTTTAGCTACCATTAATGTTGAAAATTAGATGAACCCACATTTAAACCAAAAATGATTATTTTTGTTTTGATTTTGCAGATATGGTTTTTTCTGAATTAATGATGGTAGAATAAATCTCATAAATTGTAGAATAATTCAATTGGTTTTCTTGATCAAATTTTTGAATTATTTGTAAAAATTCAGGTGTTGCATTAAGAATTTCTTCATCAATTCGTTGTCTCATTTCACGCTCAGATAAGGTAGACATGTAAATTAATGAAATATGATCTAATATGCTCAAGCTTTGATTCTTTAGACTTACTACATCGAAAAGTATTGACTGAGAATTCTCAGATATGACATAATTCGCTTGAAAATTTAAAAGTCGAAAAATTACGAGGAATGTATGGAAACTAAAAATATTGGATTACGAAATATTCCAATTGCAGATACAAAAATCTCTCTAATTGATGGTGAAAAGGGTAAGCTCATTTATCGAGGATTTGATGTTTTAGATTTAACAAAAAATTCAAATTTTGAAGAATGTTGTTTTTTACTCTTACATGATCATTTACCAAATAAGATGGAATTTGAGGAGTTTACATCAAAGCTAAAAGAAGCAAGGGCAATTCCTGAGCAAATGCAAAAAAATATGAGAAACTGGAGAAAAAATGCCCATCCCATGGATGTTTTACAAGCATTTGTTGCAGCATTGGCAGGCTATTATGATGAGCAAGGAACTGAAAAAGAAATCAGTCAGCAAAGAGCAATTAATCTAATTGCCAAAGTCCCAACCATTATTTCAAGTTGGGAAAGAGTCAGAAATGACAAAGAACCAATTCAGCCAGATACAGAATTGAGTCATGCTTCAAACTTCCTATACATGTTAACAGGAAACAAACCAGATAAAGAAATGGAACGAGTGTTTGATGTCTGTTTAATTCTACATGCAGATCATACATTTAACGCATCTACTTTTGCTGCAAGAGAAGTTGCATCAACTCGAGCACACATGTATTCTGCAGTTAGTGCAGCAGTTGGTGCATTAAGTGGAGAATTACATGGAGGAGCAAATTATGAAGTTATGAAAATGTTACTAGATATCAAAGATGAAAATAATGCAGAATTATGGGTTAAATCTAAAATTGAAAATGGAGATAGAATTATGGGCATGGGGCATGCAGTTTACAAAACAGTTGATCCTCGCTCAATGGTTCTAAAAGAATTATCTAAAAAATTATCTGAAAAAACAGGATTACCATGGTTTGAAATTACAAAAAAGGTAGAAGAGACTACTGCAGAAATAATGAAAAATAGAAAAGAAAGAGATATTTTTCCAAATGTTGATCTTTACAGCGCATCAGTTTACTATATGCTAAATATTCCAATGGATTTGAATACACCAATTTTTGCGATATCACGAGTTTCCGGATGGACCGCACATGTGATTGAAGAAAAATTTGCAGAAGCAGCACCAAAACCAATGTTATACAGACCTAAAGCGACATACGTTGGAAAATACGAAGGTCCGCAAGGATGTAATTACATACCGATAGAAGAACGAAAATAATTAATTTCTTGTTTTCAACCAGTTTTGAGCTTTTGAATTTACATCGTGGCTGTATAATACTTCAAAAACCATATCATAAAATGTGATACCCTTTTTTTGAGCCTGACTATCGAGCCATTTTATTCCATCAGCCAATTCAGGGTCATGTGCTGAGAATTCTACTAATTCATCAACCATCTTTCTAAAGAAATTATGTGACTTCATCATGAAAATTAATTTCAATGTGGATCATTAAGACCAGAATACAAATTAAATAGACAAAAAACACCTTTTTGGTTGACTTATGGAACATGAAATTTTCTTTGATGGCAATACCAAAGAATATTCATGGTCAATAAAAACAGAAAATAATATTGCAGATCAAATAAGAAAACACCCACCAGCGTTTAGGTCTGGAGGAAAATTAAACATAACAAATAATGAAGAATCTAAATTTGTTGCACTTCATGTAGGAATTTACTGGGGATTAGGCGTAAACATCATCAAAGATAGCGACGTAGTTAATGCAATGTGTGATTCAGAAATGATGTTTGGAATTATGACTAAAGGAGAGAAGAGCAATAATGAAATAATTAATGATAAAGTCTACTTCATAAATCAATTAACAAATTTGAGAAAATTAAAAATAAATTATCAATTTATAGAATCCAAAAAAAATATTGCAACAAGACATCTTTTTGCGAAAGAAGATACTGCAGGAAGAGATTCTAAAGGTTATGTCTAATAATTACACCAATGTCATTTACATTGTTTTGAGTAACACCTGTTTCAATTAAACCTCCAAATTTTTTAAAAAATGATGAAGAGTCATTATTTTTTAGATACGGTTTACCATCATATTTGTATTCAGTAGAAAATAGAGAACCAGCAAATTTTGTATTTCCATCAATTCCATCAGTTCCTATTGATGCAATTGTGAAGTTATATTTGTTATATTTTAATTTTTCATACAAGCGTAATACAAGTTCTTGATTACGTCCGCCTTTTCCATTTCCAGTTACATTGACAGTTGGCTCTCCACCAAAAACTATACAATTATTTCTAGACTTAATCGCC
>JAOMEP010000003.1 GCA_028345965.1 Candidatus Nitrosopelagicus sp. | reverse complement strand
TTTTTTTGGCTTTATAAAAGAATGCCCTCGAATTATCTAAAATGTTGCCATCCTTTGTCTTTGATCTTATACGAATTATCACCATCATCAAAAAATACTCCTTTTCCTTTTGATACATGACCAATCTCAAATATATTGATTTTGTACTTTTTTGCTAATGTGTGAATTTTTTTTAAATTTTTAGGCATTATTGTAAAAACTAATTCAAATTCTTCACCGCCATCAAAGATTAATTTATTCAAACTAATCTTATTTTTTTCTGAAAATTTTATTACATCATTATTTGTTGGAATCTTTGTAATCAAAAATTTCTTCTTACTCTGATTAGATAATTCATTCAAACATGATGATAAGCCATCACTAGAATCCATAGATGATGTAATGAAATTTACACATTCATGACTAAATTTTAGTTGTAGTTTAGGTTTAAAAAAAAGGTTTTTTGATTTTATTGAAAAGACTTTTGTAGATTTTTTTTTGTTCATGATTATCTCTAATGCAGATGATGTATATCCAAATGGCCCTGTAGTACATATAATATCGCCTACTTTTGCACCGTTTCTTTTTATAAATTTTTTAACACTTCCAAATAACACGGCGTGTATTGAAATCTCATCGCCTTGATTTGTGTCTCCTCCTAATAATTGAATTTTAAATTCTTTACATACATTTGAAAAACCTTTAGATAATTCTTGCACTTGTTTTTCTGATATATTTTTTGGTAATGTTAGTGAAACAATACAAAATTTTGGTATTATTCCTTTTGCAGCAAAGTCGCTTAAACTAGAAACGACACTTTTTCTTGCAATATCTAATAATTTTGAACCTTTTGGAATGTCTGTACTTTCTACTAACGTATCAACACACACTGCACATTGTTCATTTCCTAACTTGAAAATTTCAATATCTTCTGAACGAATTTGTTTTTTATTCATTATTTGAATAATTTTTTTTTCATTTAATTTTTTCATAACATTCCTCTACATTCTCTATCATTTCTTTTTGTATTTTTTGTAACAATTGTCTATCATTTGATTCTGTTGAAATTCTAATGATATTTTCTGTATTTGATTTTCTAATCAATGACCATGTATTTTCATTTATGAAAATTCTAATACCATCCAATTGATTAATTTCATACTCTGTTCCTATTTTATTTGCAATTTTTTCTATTATTTTATCATGTAACGTGGATTCTACTAATATTTTGTTTCTAATTTGTGAGAAACTTTCAAAAAACTCTATATCTTTTTGAATTGATTCATCATCAATCATGGATGCTATTAAGCCGCTAGTTAGTAATCCGTCTCTACACATATTGAATTTTTTTAGAATAAATCCTCCACTACTGCCTTCTCCGCCTGCTTCGGCATCATTTTCAATCATCATTTGAATTACATTTGCTTCTCCTACTTTAGATCTCCAAACTTTTCCACCATGTTTGATAATGTATTTTTCAACTGCTAAACTACTATCTATGCTTAAAACAAATTTTTTAATTCCTAGTTTGATTGCTTTTACAACTCCTAAACCTAATGTAATATCTGAAGATTTTTTTTCGCCATTAATCACTAGAATCACTCTGTCAGAATCTAAATCAAAAGCAAAACCAAGATTTTTTGTTTTACTAACTAAATCTGCAAGTTCATCTGAAGTTGGATCTGGACCTCTCGAACAATTTTCTAATTTTTCATTTATTGTTTCAACTTGACATCCAATTCTGTGTAATAATTTTGGAGCGACAGTTTTTGCAGCACCTCCACCAATATCTACAGTTACTTGTTGAGTTTTATTCAGTTTCCCAATCATATTTACTGCATCAGAAATATAATTTGATTCTGAAATGAACTCTTTACCTATTGTAAACCTCTCCAAATTTTTTTCATTTTTTACAACTTCTAATTCATCTAGAGTAATTCCTCTTCCATCTATGATGAATTTTAATCCATTCCATTCTAGAGGATTATGTGATGACGTTATGACTATTCCTGCTCCAATCTCTTTTGCTTTCCTAAAAACTACTGGTGTTGGCGTAATTCCTAGATTATGAACATCAATTCCTCTTTCTAATAATGTTGCAGAAACTAATTTTTCAATCATTTCTCCAGTCGTTCTTGTATCTCTGCCTATTACACATTTTCCATTTTTAATTAATTTAGAAAATCCATCACAAAATTTTAAAACATCATTTGGAAAGAAATCAACTCCATAAATTCCTCTGATTCCTGATATTGAAATTTTCATACTTTAAACCAGAAACGCTTTTTATAAACTCTAAGAAGGTATTGTTCATGCCTCGATAGCTCAGTCTGGTAGAGCGTTTCACTCGTAATGAAAAGGTCATGGGTTCGGATCCCATTCGAGGCTTTATAATTTTTTAATAAGGATAATTATTCTAAAGAAACTTCGATATCGTCTTGAAGTTCTTCTCCAAGTCCTTTCCACCATTCGATCTTATCTACCATGTTCCCCAGAAAATTGTGTCTCTAGTCCTTTATAGATCTGCCGGTGTAGTTTTGATTGAGCTACTGATCTATTTCGATAAATTTTGATCTTGTTTTTTTCTTTGACGTTTTCTATAAAATATAATTGCAAGTGCACCAATTGCACAACCCCAAAAAACTGGCCAACGTAATTCTGAGTCACCCATACCCAAAAACGAAATGATTGTTCCTCCAATTAATGCAAACCCAACTAACTCTAACGATTTAGACATCATTAATGATAAAACAGATAAATGATTTAATCATTTGGTATTATTGTGAACAAATATCTCATGGTGATCATGTGTTGCATGTTGATAGGTATACCTATTGCATATATTGATCCAACCGAGGGTGGATTACGTGAAGAACCTTACACAGGCCTATTTTTTGTATCAATAGGTGGTGCAATAGTCATTATACTTTACAGTTCAATGCAAACGCGTAAAGAACAACAAAAACTTAGACGTGAAAGAAGAAAGAAATTTAGAAAATAAAATTATAAATCTAATCCAAAAGTTCCTGCTAGATCTGAGAATTTTTGATAAGACTCTAGGTATTGTCTACCTTTTTCAGTTATGACAAATGTATGTCTTCCATCGAATTCTATTTTATTCATCAATCCTGCACCGGTCAAATTCTTTACAAATTTCTCTAATCTTGAATGTGAAAGATTAGCCTTTGTAAGAAGTGATGTAGTTTTGATCCCTTCTTGACCAGTTTGTTCTGTAACTGTTAGTACATCTGCTACAATTTGCATACTGGTTCTATAGGTCATTATACAACAAATCGTCTAATGAGATATAAGAGTATTACTCAATCTCTGATGAGATAAATAGGCAAAATTTGTTTGTTAAACGTGTCTGAAAACCCTTCGATCTCTTGGTATGATGATTTTCTAGGTGTTGCATATCGTTATTTTGACATTAGAATGAATGTAGTTTTAATGTTTAAGGAAAGTAAACCATCTCGAGATCTATGGTATGAAACTATGCATTGGTGGAACGATCATACAATCAAGATTAGATTTGTAGAAACTGGAGATGATTATTGGTTTGTAATGGGTGCTGATTCTAGACGTCCAGATACTAACAAGTACTTCTACAAAATTCTAGAAAAATCTGCAAATTATGAGCGTTTCAAAAAAGGTCACCAAGGAAGTGCATACATGAGATTTGGTATTTATTCTAAAAAAACAGTTGATGAGGTAAAAAATGATGCATTATGTGATTGTGGACATCGAAAAGACGATCATGATGTAGATTCACACTCTTGTCTCTATGAAATCTGTGACTGTACAAACTTTGACACTTTCCAATTGAACATACTAAAAAAGAAAAAAGTGGTAACAAACATCAAATTTTTGTCTGAAGATGATGTCAAAGATGATGCATTAGCATGGAATTGTCTTAACAGAAATAAATATTCAAAAACTGATTAATCATTCTCGGTTAATCGATTAACTCTGATATGTTTGCCTGGATAATGTTCTTCAAGTTTCTTTGAATAACACTTTCCGCATAACGGTGCTTTCATTTTCCAATCTTCCATTGGATTGTAAGGTGTTTCTCCAACATCTTCATTACATTCTGTACATTTAGCCATACAATCTCACCGAGCAGATTTGGCTATAAAATCATTTGCCGAAAAAAATGACGTAAATACTACTATTCCATACTATGATCGGTAATAGTCTGGTCAATGTAACCTCCTGCAAGATTTTACACTGGCCGGATTGTTACCTTTTCTAAATCCCAAAAATTGTTTTCTTGATGAATGCAATGTCTTCTGTTTCTTGACTAATTTTTCTATCAATAATTTTGAGCATATCATTTCCATATACTTGATTTGAGAAAAAGTTATGAGCTGTATTTGATTCTTCAATCTTTGTTTCAACTGCTGAATCTTCTAAGAATTTTGTAACTACTTTGTCTGCTACATTCAAAATCTTTTCACATAATCTAAAATTCTGCATTATTTTTTCTAATTCTATAATATCAGTTTTGAAATCATCATGTTTTGTAAGAATATTTTTGTGAATTATTCTTGCTGTAACTGCAACAAATAGGCTTTGAGCATATCTCTTATTCTTATTTTGACTACTTTTTCTGTCATAACCTAAATTATTCTTGGCAAATTCTCGAATCAAATGTGGAAATAAGAAATATCTGTAATCGCATTCTAAATCATCATTAAAGACATTTTCATACTTTGCTCCATTTGGAAGATATTTTGCAATTCCTCCGTAGACCTCATTTGGTTTTTGAATAAAATATGATACAAATGATGCAATAGCTGAATCATCTTTTATTCTACATCTATCTTTTGCATCAGGAAGGTATTTGTTGTATATGTCATTTCCTTGAAACTTTGCCTTTTCTGCTACAGAAAGATTTAGCCATAAACCTTGTTGATGTTCAAAACAATAATCTAATCTTGTTGCTAACATATGATGAATTGATACAAAGTAATCTTGCAACGATACGTAATCTTTACCTTTAACCGCATTTTGTGAATTTCTATATTTTGTAATTTTTCTTTGATGTTCTTCATCTTTTGTTTTAATTATGGTGACTAATACTTCGGCATCAACGTTATTTGCTTTCTTTTTCTTATCTAGAATACTTTTTGATGTTTGTGCTCCATTAACAATCTGAGCACCTTTTAGGTATAGTTCATTTTTCTTTATTGAAACATCGTCTACTGTTATGGTAATTCCATTATTCCACTCAAAGAAATTATGTGGATCGTCTTCTAATGTAGATGAGATTTTTTTATTTATTGAGCCCTTTCCACCCAAATGTTTTCTAATATTTGATTCAAAAATATAGTGTTCATTTTTCTCTACTAATTCTGCTAAATCAAAAGCAGATACTACACAAACTTTGGAATTCTTATGCTCGAGTGGTTGTCCAAGAATTTTTAAACTTGCATTTTGTCCCTTTGCAGGCTTCTTGATACGTTCCCACAATGTTTGATATACTTGCTGTCTTCCCATAACTCTGACTTTGTCATTTTGATAATCATCAACACATTGATCTGTTATGTAGACTAGGTCTACCTTCATCTTCTTATCATTAAGAATTTTCCAGAGATATTGTAACTCATCTCTTTTTAGTTTTGATTGTTCTTTTTCTTTTAATCGTGATACATCTTGAACGAATTGGTCAATTGCTCCTATAGAATGAGCAGAACCATACTTTGATTGGAATAATCTAATTCTCTTTTCATCTGGATCAACTAAATACGCATCTATCCCTTCATCATATCCTCCATCAATTATTGCATTTTCTGCAATGTCTTGCAAAACCTCTTCAACATTAATCAAATGCCATAAGAGATAATCCCGACCTTTCTCAACTGTAGTGTTGGAATCTTTCATGAACTCGCTAATACTAACATCAACTGAATGTGTGGCAAATCCTTCTAATGGTGCGCTAGAAAATTTTGAAAGAATATTGCGTCCTTGTTCACTATATTCTAAGAGATTTGCTCCTTTAGGTGGCATTTTTGTTATTTTGTTTTGTTTATCCTTAAGAAGAATAGGGTGATTACAAGATAACCTTACTAAGAAACATAAAGAAATACGAACATACGAGAATATGAATAAGAAAATCGTCATTATTCCTATCGTAGTAATTATTGTCATAATTGGTGCAGTTTCTCAAATGAACATTGATGAAACTGCTGAAACAGAAACTGTTGAAATTGAAACAGTTGAGGAAATTGAAGCCATGATTACAATTCCGGTAAAAGCTGCAAGACCTGCATGCGGACCTCATCCTGAATGTTACATTCCATCATATTATGTTACAAAACTTGATGAACCTGTAATATGGAAAAATGAGGATTCTGCATTTCATAGTGTAACTAGTGGTAGTTATGGTGAACCTGATGGAATGTTTGATAGTGGTCATATGGATCCTTATGGAACTTTTTCATACAAGTTTGAAGAGACTGGAATGCATCCTTACTATTGTACCCTGCATCCTTGGATGGCAGGAAACATAAAAGTAGAAAGGTGACGAGGGGAGTCGAACCCCTTTAGATAAGCTTTGCAGGCTCACGCATAACCGCTCTGCCACGTCACCAATCAAAAAAACGAATATTTGCAATTAAACTCTTTACTTCAAATCTTTCCTGATGTTTTTGATGCCAATTTGACATCTTCAGCTTTGACTGTTTTCCTACCTGCATGTTTACTCATATCTACGGCATTTTTGGCAATCTCTATTGCAATATCTTCTAAAACTCGTCTTAATTCTTCAGCTGATTCATCACTAACTCTGTCGGCACCAGCTTTTTTCAAAATTCTATACATCGCTGAAACTCCCAAATCAGATGTTTTCATACTATTATGAGTAAAATTGACGATAAAATACTTTTAGTGAAATAATCTAACACATGTCATGAGCTGGACTTATGATGCACATGTCCATCTATCCGATCCTGAATACAAATCTGATATTGATATGATTCTAAATTACATGGATTTGTTAAAAATCAAAGCATGTTGTGTCTCAATGGATATTGAAACTTCTAATGAAACCTTAACTTTACATGAAAAATCAAAAAATGTTCTACCTTTCATCGGAATTCATCCCGAAATGGCTCAAAAAAATCCTCTACCTGTTTATGATTTAATTGAAAAAAATTATGAAACTATTACTGGTGTTGGTGAGATTGGACTAGATAGAACATACATTGATTCTGAAGATGAATGGAAAGTACAAAAAGATGTTTTCTCAAAACAACTATCTTTAGCAGAGAAATTTAACAAACCTGTATCTATTCATTCACGAAAAACATTACCTGATATTTTTGAAATTTTACCTTCTTACAAAATACCTGGAATCTTACTTCATTGGTTTGATGGAAATAAATCTCAATTAAAAACTGCTATGGATAATCAATATTTTGTATCATATGGTCCTTTACTGGTTTATGCAAATGATAAACAAGTATTACTTACAAAAACAGATCCTTCTAGACTCCTAGTTGAGACTGATGGTCCTGTAAAATTTTCTCATTGTTTTGAATACAAAACTACTGAAATCATGTTTGTATCAAGCGTAATTTTCTGTGCCTCAAAAATCCTTCATACATCGTATGAAAGTTTACTAGCCCAAATTGAAGATAATTCGAAGAAATTTTTAGGAATTTGATGGTACATATATAAAAAACCAAAAAATCAAACTGTTAGTGGATAGAATAAAACGTATTTCAAATGAAGTTATGAATGAATATTCTGAACGTTTCGGAACTGACTTCGCAGCTAACAAACAATCTTTGAACGAAATTTCTATTGTACGCTCAAAAGGTCTGAAAAACAAAATTGCTGGTTATATCACCAAAATACTACAAAGAAAAGCCAAATTTGATGAACGGAAACAAATGTTAATTGATAATGAAAAGAAATCTCAAGAACGTAAACAATCAAGATCTAAAAAACCTCAAGTTGAATCTGAAGAAGATACCTCATCTATTGAAATTGTCGGCGGTGTCGAAGATCCTCATACTGACGAAGGAATAAGACATGTTACTGAAGAACCAGGTTCAGAAACTGAAACTAGTATATCTGAAGAAAAGTCTACTGCTGAAGAAATCGTAGATGAATCCAAATCCGAATAACAAAATCAATTAATTTACCAAAAATAACTAATCCTTATGATTACTGTTAATTTCGTAGGCGGTGCGAGAAAATCTTTTCAGACTGATTCATTAGAAATAAATCAAAATATTGATACTATTTCTGAAATGATATCTCATCTTATTTCAAAAAAACCAAAAAACACTCCTGATTTTGATGGAAAAAATCTATTGATTGCTGTAAATGGGGTTGATTCTTCAGCTCTTGCTGGTAACAACACTCGTCTAAATTCTGGTGATGTTGTAAACATAATTCCAATAATTCATGGTGGCTCAAAAACAAATGTTAAGTTTACAATAAAAAATAATCAAATTCAATTGTTTGAAATTAAAAAATCACATGCGAATAAAGAATATCTCATTTCATTAAGAAAAAAATTTCCTAAATTATATTTACAAGCAATTTCATCAAAATTCATACTTGATAAGGAACATGCCAAAAAAATCATAAACATCTCTATAATTCAAAAATTAAATGATCAATTACTATCTGATAAAATTGAAACTGATTTGCTTCTAAGATTCTCAAATACCACTCAAATTAAAGATGCAATAAACAATGTTGGATTATCAAAATCTGAAAATTTTATTTTAATATGTATTGGCGGAAAATCTAATATAATTAAATTAAATGAAACGATATCTGATGATCTAGATCTAATATTTACCAAAAATCATTCAAATTTTATCAAAAAATATTTTAAAATATCTGACAAAACTCTTAATTCCATTGAATCTAAAACACCTCTTGTCGATTTACTTGTTGAAAAAGCATCAATACTAATCTAATTCAACACGTTTTTGTCTATTAACACTTAAAATTGTATTTGGCGGAATTATACTAATACCTGTCTTGTTTCTTAACACTTGAATCATTATTTCCCAATCTGAATTTTCTAATGAAACTTTATTTGATAATGAATCTGCGATATTGGAAATAATCTCACTAGTATGTAATGATGATTGTCGTTTTTCTACTGTAATTCTGTATGTATCATTTTTTTTAATCATATCTGATAATCCAATCACTTTATGTCTAATCTCATCTAATTTTGATTCACATTCTACTTGAATAGGAATTATTCTTGAACAGTATTTGATTAACCATGGTTCATCTTCGATTACTCCTTTGAAATCCTCTAAAACTTTCATTATATCTAATTCGGTCTCAACCTGAATTATTCCTGAAAAAACAGTTTTTTCAACAATTGGTCCTGTATCTCCAAATCTTTCTAACATATTTTGTATCTCCAAAATAGTTGGTTCTTCAAGATTTCTCTGACATGTAATAATCAAATTCATAATATTTTCTCTATGTCGTGTTTTGAAATTGAACCTTCTCTAATAACTTCTAATTCCTCGTCAACAAAATTAATAATAGTTGATTCGCCTAAACTTGTAATTTTTCCACCATTAACTAAAACGTCAATTTCAGGTAACTTTGTTTTACATTCATCAGAATCTAGAATTGATTTTTCACCTGAAATATTTGCGCTAGTCCCGATAATCAATTTACATTTTTCTAAAATTGATAATGTACATTCATTATTTGGAACTCTCACCGCTAATTTTCCATTATTGTTGATTTTATCATTAATTTCTTTTCTAATTGGAAGTAATAATGTAACTTGTCCAGGCCAAAATTTTTCTGAAATTTTTTCTGCAATTGTGTTAAATTCAACAATTTTCTCTAATTCTTTCTTCGAAAATCCCAAAATTGGAAATCTTTTCTCACCTTCTCTATTTTTTATATCATAAATTTTAGAAACACTATCTTTATTGAACGGATTACATCCTATACCATAAACTGTATCTGTTGGATATGCGATAATCTGTCCATTTTCATACGCATTTACAATTTTATTTATTCCATTTTTATCGCAGTTTACTATATTCACAATGTAAATCTAAACTTCACAAATAATTATGTTGTTTGGTTGTCCTAAATTGTTAAACCAAAATTATCTGTAAATTCAGAAAATCTCTTAAATTCTCTTAAGAATTCTTTTCCAGACATACTAATTTTATATTTACAAGCTCGTTTAGAATCAACTTGTTCTAATAATCCCTGTGAAACTAAATTTGTTAAAATTTTTGAAATTCTACCATGGGAAATATTTGCTTTTTGAATTAATTTGGTAATTGATGCTCCTTCTTGATCAATAGTTAGTTCTTCTGCTGCATCTAGAATATCCCCAACAATTTGAATCTGTTTTCGATATGTACTCATTTGATGAATTTATAGTTGATTCTGCTATGATCTTATTCAATATATTGAATAAACAAAGAGACTAAACTTTTTTGACTCTGAAAAATTCCATGCCTATTTTCCAAATTCTTCATCTTCAAAATCATCAAATTTTATTTTTCTTAATGGTAATCTGGAAATTGGTATGAATAAAGAAATTAACCCAGATATTTTCAGTAAAATTGAAATTGAATAAAGAATTGATTCTGGGAATACTAATGAATACCATGCGATGAATTCACCGAATGCTAACAATGCAAGTCCAATGCCTACAGCTAAAGCACCTTTTTGCTTTCCTTCCAAAAATGAAACAAATGTTTCAATTGCTCCATAAACAAGTAAAATAAATGAAAATGATCTTATGATGTGTTCTATATTCATTGCTGACAGTGCAAATAATGGTAAAATTCCAACTGATCTAAAGTATCTTGATTTTGGAAAAAAAGATTTTATTGTGTGTGAAAATGCAATGAAAAAATAGCCTATTGTTTGTGTTCCTAAACCTAAAGCTTGTAATCCTCGATTAATTTTTCCCTCTTGTAAAACTAAGTCATCGATCATATACCCTCCCCATATTATTCCGAAACCAATTCCAATTGCAAAGAACGCAATTGTTAATCTAAATAAGACTGGACTTCCAGTATTTTTGTAACCGACATATGCAAAAGTACCTATGATTATTCCAATAATGAATCCTACGAGATTCAAAATATTTTCTAATAAGAACTCCATTCATTTATTTGCCTATTGCTAAATTAATTAAGTCTTGTAGAAAATTGATTCATAAACTGATTAATTCTGTTTAATCTTCCCATTCGTCTAACGTTCCAGCTGTTTCTCCTTCTGTTGTTCCTGTATAATCTCCTAAAATATCCGAATATTGTGCTTCATTATGTGCTACAAATCTTACGTATTCTCCATAACTCATATCCAAACCACATTTTTTACATTCTACATATGAAAAATCTGGAGCTAACTCTGCATCCTCTTTACATTTTGGACATTTGATCTTCATATTCTATTTTTATTTGCAGAGTATTATTGCTTTTATCAAGAAGAGATAAATTGAAATAAAATTTCTAACTGATATTGAGTAAAATCTGTACTAAATGTAAAGAAGAAATTTCTAATAATGATGTATTGGAATCACAGGCAGAGAAATATCCTGTATGTTCAAAATGTTGGGCTGAATGGAAAGAGATGAAAATCATGGTCATAAATGAAATGCATCTTGATTTATCTTTATCTGATCATCGTAAGGTACTCCGAAAACATGAAAAAATATTTGCTGGTGTAATGACTCCTGAGGGTGATTATGTTGACTTCCAAAATGAAGATAATAGAAATCCTGAAGAAAAACCAGCTTAGAAATTAAACAATTTTTTAGCAGAATCTGGAGATAACAAATTCATCTTTCTTTTAGATTCTTCATCCAATCTATCAAAAACTGTTTTTATCGACGATATCAAAATCTGTTGTTTTTGACTATCTACTTGCAAAAATATCTCAAAAATTGCATCTAAATTAAAAAGAATGATTTTTTCTGGTGATGCTAGTATATGTTTAAAATAATTTGAAAACATATCTTCTCTATTTTCAATATTAATAGTTGAAAGTACCTCTAACCATGTTCTGAATAACTTTGAGAAATTCGGGAATGGGATTGTTGGACCTGCGTTAAGTGCATTGACTATGATTTCAGCTTTTTCTTCGTCATTTTTTGAAAAAAACTCTGTCATTCTTTTTTTAAGAATTGGTGTTCTTAGAAAATCTGGTAAACTGGCAAGATTTACAATAATATTTCCTGCAAAATTAGGTTCTGACACACTATCAAATTTAGAGACTTGATATTAACCGTAATGCACTTTAGCTTAAATATGTGATTTGAAAATTTGTGTTATGGGTGCAAGTATCGTTGTTGGAGGTTTTTTTGGAGATGAAGGTAAAGGCAAAATTATATCATATTTGGCACAAAAAGATAATCCTTCGATAGTTGTTAGAGGTGGAGCTGGTCCAAATGCTGGTCATACAATCAAAGATGGCGAAAAAACTTACAAAGTTAGAATGTTACCAAGTGGATTTCTAAACAAAAATTCTAAAGTGATGATCGGACCTGGTGTGGTTGTAAACCCTGATGTTTTTCTAAAAGAAATAAATGATTTTGGAACTAATGGAAGATCATTTCTTGATAATAATTGTGGAATAATTGAAAAACATCATCTTGAAGCTGACTCACAAGGTAGATTAAAAGAAAAAATTGGTAGCACTGGTTCTGGAACAGGTCCTGCAAATGCTGAGCGCGCAATGAGAACTTTAAAAATGGCAAAAGAGATTGAATCCTTACAAAAATACATTGTTGATGTTCCTCTCGAAATTAATACTGCTTTAGATAAAAATGAGAATGTTCTGATAGAAGGAACTCAAGGTACTCACTTATCGCTCTGGCACGGAACATATCCCTTTGTAACCACAAAAGATGTGACTGCATCTGGAATTTGTGCTGATGTGGGAGTGGGTCCGAAAAGAATTGATGATGTAATTGTTGTTTTTAAATCATATTTGACTAGAGTTGGTACTGGTCCTATGGAAGGTGAACTTAGTCCTGAAGAAACATCTGAAAAAGGTTGGGAAGAATTTGGTACTGTAACTGGAAGATTAAGGCGTGCAGCTGAATTTGATTTTACTCTAGCTAGTCGTGCAATTATGCTTAGTAGTGCAAATCAAATTTCAATCACAAAATTAGATGTAAGATTCCCTGAATGTGCAGGTGCACAATCGATTGATGACTTAGGCTCAGAACCAAAAGTATTCATAAAAAATATTGAAGAAAAGTTAGGCGTGCCTGTTACTCTAATTGGAACTGGAGCAGGCGTGAATGATATTATTGATTTACGCACATAATTTTTTTCAGTAAGCTTTAATTTACAATTTCTAAAAAAACAATCAATGGCAACTTTACCAAACTATGTACAATTAGATTCACCTTTGGAATTTACACGTTTGGTATGTGCACTAGAACGTTCTCCACGTGTGTCATTTCTTCATGAACATAATGGCAAAAAAGTATTATCCGTTCAAATGGATTTACTGAAAGAAAAACCTGTAATTTACTTTACACCTATTGAAAATATTGGACATTATCTTTGTTACGGCTTTAATTCTGGTCAAGAAAAACTTGAATTAGTAGATACCACTCTAGATAATTCTAAACTCTATTCTCCTATAATTAAAATAAAATCTCTTCCTTCATCTCTAAAACCTGACATTGAAGCTTCCAAAGAAAAATATCAACCAATTGAATTGGAAGATCTGTCCAGTTTGGCTAAACTAAGCTTTGGATATGAAGAAGCACCGTTTCCATTATTTGCATTTAAGCAGAAAGACAAGTGGTTCTTAGGTGTTTTTCTTAATTTTAACGAAGATGGGCCATCATATTTTTGTCATGTTAGTCTAGATGATGAACCAACAAAACCCTTTTTGAAATATACTACATCTAAAAATTCAGAACCTGAATTTGTTACTCATACTGGCGAACATGGCTATTCTTACATCAAAATAATAAAGTTAAAAGACTCACATCCCTTGGTCGATTATGACCAAATTCAGTGATAGAATAAAAAAATCTGCAAAAACATCTCCGATCATTTTAGCAAATGATTATGATTCAAAAATACCAAATATCGAATCAAAAACATTACGTAACATTAAACTTCTAAATAATTATCTGTGTGGGATTAAAATTAATTTTCATCTTCTTTTACAATTAGATAAAAAACAAATTTCAAAAATTAATAAATCTGCACATGATTATGGTTTACAATGTATTGCTGATATAAAATTAAATGATATCGGAAATACAAATTCTATTACTTCTGAAAATTTATGGAATATGGGATTTGATGCAGTAATCGTTAATCCAATAATGGGTAAAAAAAGTCTTAAAAATCTTGTAGAACTATCTCATAAGAAAAACAAAGGAGTAATTTCATTGTGTCATATGAGTGCACCAGAAGCAAAAATTTCATATGAATTAGAACTCAAAAATAATTCAAAAAAACAACAACTCTATCAATTATTTTTAGATTGGGCGATAACTAGTCATGTTGATGGAATAATTGTTGGTGCTACTTATCCAAAAATCATATCTTATTGTAAGAAATCTGTGCGTGGAAAATTATCATTGTTTTCTCCAGGAATAGGTACACAAGGTGGAAGTATATCAAAAGCAAAAAAACTTGGTTCTGATTATCTTATTGTTGGAAGAACTATTCTTAGTTCTAAAAATCCTGTCGAAACTACAAAAAACTTGGTTACTGATTCAATAATCTAAAAATTGTTTAGATTTTTTTAGAAGATCTTTTGCATTTTTGTATGTAATTTTATTTAAGGCATTATCGTAATCTAACCAGACAAAATCTAAATGTTCGTGTGATAAAGTTATATCTAGAGTTTTTGTTTTACCTAGGAAAAATATAACTTTCTTATGAATATCTTGATTATCTGCACGAAAATAATATTCAATTTCTTCTTTAAAACCTTCTAAAAATTCTACATCTGATATTCCTGTTTCTTCATTAGTTTCTCTAAGTGCTGTTTCATGAGGTGTTTCTCCTTCTTCCATCTTACCTTTGACAAAGTCCCAATGTTTAGATGGATAATTTAATAACAAAAATTTTCTATCTTCAACATCATTAAATAAAATAATTCCTGACGATACTTCTTCTTTCATTTTCCTATCCTTCGTTTTCTTTTTTGAAATGTTCTAATTGCTCTCATTAAATCAATTTTTCTAAATTCTGGCCAGAAAATATCTAAAAATACTAATTCACTATATGCACTTTGCCATAATAGAAATCCGCTCATTCGTTTTTCACCTGATGTCCTTAAAATCATGTCTGGAGATGATTGTGGTAAATGTGATGTATACAAATTAGATTCTATGACTTCTTTATTGATATCTTTTGCATCTAATTCACCATCTCTAATCTGTGTTCCAATTTTTTTTACTGCATCAACCAACTCATCTTGTCCTCCATAAGCAATTGCAATATTTAGAAAATGTTTATCGTAATCTTTTGTTATTTCATCCAATCTACTAAGGACATCTTTGATTGATTCTGGTAATAATTCGATAGTTCCAATTGCTTTTACTCTCATTTTGTTTTTGTGTAATCTTGAATCATCGTGTAATTTTTCTAATCTTTTATGGATTAATTCATAGAGATAATCTAATTCTTCATTTTTTCTATCAAGATTTTCTGCTGATAAGACGTATAATGTAATAATTTTGATATCAAACTCTTCGCACCAATCCAGTAAATTTTCAACTGCATCTGCACCTTTGAAATGACCTTTTTCCTGAATTGTTAAATTTCTTTTTGCCCATCTCCTATTCCCATCTAGAATTATTGCTATATGATTAGGCATATCGCCTTGAAGGATATCATTTTCCAGTCTCTTGGAATAGATTGAATAAAATCCTGAAAGATATAATGCTGCGTCTTTTATTCCGTTAATAATTTGCCACCTCGTTTCCTGTATCTACGGAAAAGTAGTGTGGCTGATATCAGTGTTATTGCTGCACCTGCTAACAATGGTGGAATTAATGAAAATGAACTCTCATTAGTAGTTAGTATGTTTGTAAATTGAGCAACTGTTGGATAAATTGCAGCTAATACGATAATTCTTAATACATCGCTAATATGTTTTAATTTTCTATTTAGCCAATTACTAATTAAAATCCCAGCTGCAATTGTACCGAGTCCCATCCATAAAAATGGAAACAAACCTTGAAGAAACTGTCCAATTACTATTTGATTTGATAATGATTGTGAGAAATCTATTTCATTTTCAAATAATTGTGGATCAATATTTGTAACACCTGCTGGTACTGACGCAAGAATTAGAATTACTCCTGTTACGAGTGCAAATATTCTAATGAATCCTGTTGGCGTTGCTTTTGTCCAATTAGACCATGATTTGTCTATGTCAAATGCACGAATAAGAAATGCACCACCTAAAATACTAACTAAAACTGCAAAAATCTCTGCAGTGTATCCTACTACTGTTCCAATACCTCCAATTAACAATAAAATTCCTGGAACTCCTAAAAAGAATTTTGAATACGTCTTATCATACATTGCAGTCTTCAAAAACTTTCCAAATACTGCATAGGAATGTTCAATTGTTCTACTAACTTGCATAACAACTCTTTGAACTGATACAACTGGTATTACATTTTGAATAACTGGTATTACCATTTCATCATCTTCACCGTCTGAAACAATTACTGCACCATTCGCTGAAAATGTTTGTAAAACTGATTTTATTTCATTAACAATTTTTTCATCTGCTTGAACTCCTCTTTTATCTACGCCTGCTACTACTACAACTTCTACATTGTATCCTTTGCTGACCAAATCTTCATAAGTTTTTACAGCATAAAATATAGAATTTGAATCAGCATCCTCTGGATCCTCTAAAGCAAGTCTTTGTGCCGCGTTGATACATGAATCTCTTCCTACTACTGGAGTTGTAATTCCCGCTTTTTTTCCAACGTCATCGTCTCTATCTACACAAATTACAAGTAGCTTCGATGCCACGGTAGATTCTATATCTCTCTCTAATTTCTTATTCTCTGACATTATGACTATTATTGCAAAATTACCTTTTAATGATTTCCAACTAATGAATATAGTATTTTTTGTACTTACTCACGGTTTTGAGGAATCTGCCATTTTGGCATATTGAATTGACTCTTCTTTTAATTTCTCTATATTGTTCAAAATTTCAGTTCTTTGTTCTATCTCTCCATCATTATTGATTAGATTTGCCATAACCATTGTTTCTATGATGTATGCTTCAAATGATTTTAGTGATGCAATTCGATTAATGTAACTTTCTTGCCATTCTTCTGGTGCATCACTATATGCTAATTCCATTAGTAAGGCATTATTTTGTGATGAAGAAACCTCTGCAATTCTAAGATATTCGTCGGTTGAAATTTGTTCATTAATTAATTTTGAAAATGAGGTTTCTATAGCATTTGAAATAATTTTGTGTCTTTCTGTGATGCCCTCTTGATGATTCTGAAAATCAGTAACTACAATTGTCATTTCTGTGTTTGTTGAATTATTTACTATCCAAACTGAAAAACTTGCAATTGTTATTACAACTAATATTGCTACTGTAATTACAACTCCTTTCTTGGAACCCATGTCCATACCAATCTTTGATCATTATAATACTGATCTATTTTATTTTAATTTTACTCATTTTTTGAAAAAATTCAATATTTTTGATCAAATTTAGAAATTATTCCAAATTAGTTAATAAAAAAGATCCTTCACGTCTAGCCTAGAGTGAAATAATATTCACATTCTCTTTTCAAATAGAAGATTGTTTTGTGTTTGATATATGACTGAAGCATATTGCGTAAAATGCAGACAAAAAAGAGAAATTCAAAACCCAGAAGAGACTAAATTGAAAAATGGACGTCCAGCTGTAAAAGGCGTGTGTGGCGAATGCGGAACTAAAGTTTTCCGAATAGGTAAACCTTAGACTCTCCTTTCCTTTTTCTAACTAAACCCATATAGGGGATTTGAACAACTGTTAGTTATGACAAAGTCTGACTATGAAAATTTACTAAAAAGAATTGAAAAAAATATTTCAAACACATCCTCCTCCGGTAAACGTTTTGAGTTACCTCCAATTGATATTACCTGGGAAGGAAAAAAAACAATTCTTAGAAATTTTGCAGACTTTCCAAAAGCACTAAGACGAGAACCTAACATCATCTTACAATATTTGTCAAAAGAATTCGCTGTACCTGCTGATCGTGTAGGTGAAAAAGCAATTTTTGTTGGTAAACGTGATCCGGATGATTTTACTAGATTGTTTGGGATATACCTGAAGGATTATGTTGAATGTCCAACATGCCAAAGCCCTGATACCAAGGTGGAAAAACAAAATAGAATTTCTTTTCTAATTTGTGAGGCATGTGGAGCAAAATCTACAATCAAAGGTAAATATGCATAATGCTTTTTTCTACAAAAGTTATTAGCGCAAGTGGAAATTTAATGTTAAATATTTGTGATCCAGAATTAATAGATAAAACTCTTCAAGATGGAAAAACAAAAATTAGAATTAATCCAAATTATTATGCTGAAAGAGATGTTGATGAACATGAAGCAAAAAATCTACTAACAAAATGTAACTCTATCAATATGGTTGGTGAAAAAACAGTCTCACTTGCAACAAGTATGGGAATTGGTTCTGAAAAAAGTATACGACGTATTGAAGGTGTTCCATTTTTAATAGTATTCAAGATGTAACACCACAATTATATACAAAATTTACATATCTTTTGCGTGGGAAAACGTAAAGTACTCAATGAAAGTGCATTAAAAGAAATTAGATTAGCTGAAGAAGGTGAAATGTATGGTAGGGTGATTAAGCTATTAGGAAGTGATCAAGTTCTTGTAAAATGTACTGATGATATTACTAGAAGAGGTAGAATTAGAGGAAAATTAAAAAGAAGAATTTGGATTAGAGACAATGATGTTGTGGTAATTGCACCTTGGGATTTTAAACAAGATGAACGTGGTGATATAGTTTGGAGATTCACTTTACCTCAAGTTGACTGGTTAAAAGATAACGATCATATTCCAAAAGACTTTTGATCTTAGAAATGATTTTTTATTTGTAGGCATGATATAAGACATGTCAAATAATTCTGAAAAAAAAATTGAATTAAAGATAAAGTCTAAACTTGAACAAAAGAAAAAAAAGAAGACTCTAGATGACGGGTTTAAAAAAAATAAAGTAGTCAATGAGGTTTTAGATAAAATTACTGTAATGCAACTTTATGATCTAATTACATCGAAAATAATTTCTTATGTCAATGGAGTTGTAAAAGCTGGAAAGGAATCTGTAGTATTTTGGGCAAAAGATGCTGAAAATAATGATATAGCATTAAAAATTTACTTGGTTACTACATCAAATTTTAAAAAAAGAAGTCAATATGTTATGGGTGATCCTAGATTTACCAATGTTAAAAAAGGAACAAAAAATCTAGTTTATCTCTGGGCTAGAAAAGAATTCCAAAATATTTCAAAATGTTATGACTGTGGAATATCTGTGGTAAAACCTAGACATGTATCAAAGAATATTCTGATAATGGATTTCGAGGGAAAAGATGGAAAACCTGAGAATACTCTATTGGAATCTGAAGTTGATGAAAATGATTACCGTCAATCAATCACTTTAATTTCTGATTTATTCAAAAAAGCAAAATTAGTTCATGGTGATTTTTCAGAATATAATATTTTTAAAACAAAAACTGGTCTAAAATTGTTTGATTTGGGATCTGCAGTTGATACAACGCACCCTAATACAATGAATTTTTTGAAAAGAGACATTAATAACATAACCAACTTCTTTGTAAAACGAGGATTAACAGTAGAAAACCCTGTTGATATTCTCGAAAGGATAACAAAATGAGCTTTGAAAAATTAATTAGAATTCCAATTGAAAGAATTGGCGTCATCATAGGAAAATCTGGAAGCACCAAACGTCAAATCGAAAAAAAATGTCATGTTGATTTGAATATAGATAGTGAAACAGGTGAAGTAATGATTACTAGTGATAAAATTGATGGAAACATAAGCCCATTCAAATCAGTTGAAATTGTTTCTGCAATTGGTAGAGGATTTTCCCCCGAAAATGCATTACGACTTTTACGTGGAGAAAATAGTCTACATGTTATTGATTTGCGTGAGTTTGGTGGAAAATCACCTGATCAAATTGAACGAATTAAAGGAAGAATTATTGGTGAAAATGGAACGGCTAGGTTAAACATGGAAAATTTAACTGGTGCAACAATTTCTGTTTATGGTAGAACTGTTGGAATAATTGGAGAACCAAATCAATTACGCTTAGCAGTTGATGCAATTGCTTCACTTTGTAGTGGTAGTATGCATGGTCCAGTTTACAGTAAACTGGAATCTGCTAGAAGACGTGAAAAAGCTGATAAAGCATTATTGTGGGAAAATCAAGATGTCTTCTAAAGAACAATTCAATCAAATTTCTCCTAGTGAGTTCTTTTACCGTAATCGTGATCTTGCAGGATTTAGTAATCCTACTCGTTCATTATACACTGCAGTACGTGAATTTGTAGAAAATTCACTTGACGCGTGTGATCATAGTGGAATCTTACCTAATATCCACATGACAATTAAAGCCGTAGATCCAGAAAAACCTGACCCAAAACAATACATCTTAACTGTAAAAGACAATGGTCCCGGAATTCCTTCAAAACATGTCCCTCTTGCATTTGGAACTGTTTTGTATGGTTCAAAATTTGGTCTTAAACAAGCTCGTGGAATGTTCGGATTAGGTGCAACAATGGCTATACTGTATGGGCAAATTACTACAAACAAAGCTGTAAAAGTAAAAAGCAATGCAGATGGAAAAACTCGTTTTGATTATGAAATGTTACTTGATATCCAAAAAAATAAACCTGTCATACTAAAAAAACAAGAAACATCTAGTTCTGAAAAAGGATTGAGTGTGAGTATTTGTTTAGATGGTGATTATTCCAAAGCAGGTACAAAAATTCGTGATTATGTATATCAAACTTCATTGATTACTCCATATGCAACTATATCTTTTGATGATCCTAAAGGCGAGAAATTCCATCATAAAGCAATAATTCGTTCAATGCCGCCTGCCCCGACAATTATTGCACCTCATCCTTATGGAATTGATGTTGAAACAATTCGTCGGATGCTTGTGGACACACATTACCAAATTCCAAATGTTGATGATAAAATGATTGAAAAAGTTAGAAAAGAACTTGGAATGTCAAAAAAGAAATTTACATATGATGAAATCATGAAAAAGACAGAAAAAAAATGGAAATCGCTTACCAGACCTGTACGTGTTGTGATTGCTCTAATGTCATTCCTTGAAGCAGATTTTGAAAAATTACAAAGAATTAGAATTGAAGATGTTGATCTTAGAAATAATAAATTAATTTATTGGGATTACAGCACTTCTCAAACCCTTGTAGCTGATATGGATGTTGAAAGTCATTACTACAAACAATTGGCAAATACTGTTCAAGGTGAGTCTCTCACCCACTTTTTATCTAAAAGATTCCAAAGAGTAGGTCCAACAGCTGCATTGGAATTTTGTAAATTTGCCAAGTTTAAACCAGAAACTAGAGTTGGAAATATGACTGACCAAGAATTAGTAAAATTGAGTGATGCATTGCAAACATATGAAGGATTTAGATCTCCTGATCCTACATGTTTGGCACCACTTGGTGACGGTCCTCTTGAAAAAGGAATTGAGAGAAGATTCGAACCTGATTTTATGGCAGTAGTTCAAAGAACCGCATCTGCATATTCTGGATTCCCATTTGTCATTGAAATGGGAATTGCGTATGGAGGTAAGATTGAAACGCGTGGTACTACTGTTTACCGATTTGCAAATAGAATTCCATTATTATATGATGAAGGTAGTGATGTGGTACTAAAAGTTGTAAAAGACACCGATTGGAATCGTTATAAAGTGAAAAATGATTCTGCGCCTATGATTATCGTTTCTCATATATGTTCAACTAGAGTGCCATACAAAACAGTAGGAAAAGAAAATGTTGCAGACAGGCCTGAAATTGAAAAAGAACTTAGATTAGCACTTCAATTTTTATCAAGAAAACTTTCTGGATATATGTCTAAAAAAGGTCAAGCCGAAATGGCAAAAAAACGTGCAAATCTATATTCAAAATATTTACCGCTTGTTGCACAATTTTGTACTGAATTATCTGGAAACAAAAAAGAACCAAACTATAAAGAAATGATAAAAGAAGAAACCGCATTGACTAATTCAGATGGACCGCCAGAGGAGATAAAAAAGAATGGCTAAAAAACAGACTAAAAAAGAAACCAAAAAACAAACGAAAAAAGAGAAAATAGACAAATCAAAAAATTTGATTAGTCTTCTCAAAAAACATGGTGCTCAAGTGTATGAGGATCTTGAAAATGGAGAATTTCCAAAATTTTCAATCCCAAATCGTTCTATCAGCAATATAATTTATGATAAAAAATTAAGACAGTATGTACTTGGAACTAACACTTCTCTAAGAAGTTCAAGAAACAGTTCACAATTACGTTCATTTACTCAATTATTGTGGCTTGCATTTTTTGCCAACAAACTAACACATGAAAAAAAATCCTCTACTCTTCGGGATGTTTACTATTCATCACAAGCATTTGCTGTAGATTTTGAAGATCAAGGTGAATCTGATAACATCATAGTTGATCTGGAAGCTGTTTTGTCTCAACCTAGAGAAGACTTCTATGTATTTCCTGAAGAGAGAAGTAGTATTTTTGGTGATTTGACAATAGAATATACAATACCTGGATATGAAGGAAAAACACAAAATCTTTCTAGTCACCCTGATGGATATGCAATTGGTCCAAGTATGACTTCTGCAGAGTTAGTTGATACTAGTGCTGAACTTGTAATTGCAATAGAAAAAGGTGGTTTGTTCACTAGATTTGTGGAAGAACAAGTTGATAAAAAATTTAAATCAATAATTATCAATACTGGAGGTCAAGCTCCTCGTTCAACTCGTACTTTGTTAAAACGATTACATGATGAAATGGGTTTACCTGTTGTAATTTTAACTGACGGTGATGTGTATGGAGAACACATTGCGATGGTTATAAAATCTGGTTCGGCAAACGCAGCTCATCTAAAAGGATTAACTGTACCGGATGCAAAATGGATGGGTGTATGGGCTACCGATATTGATAAATTCAAACTTCCTACAATACCTATGACAGAATCTGATATCAAACGTTGCTACGATTTATTGAAAGATCCTAGATATCAAGAAGGATTATGGAAAAGAGAACTTGAAGTATTCATAAAGATTAAACGAAAAGCAGAACTGGAAGCATTTTCTAAATATGGTCTTAATAATATCACTGAGAAATATTTACCAAAAAAACTAGAAGAATCAAAGAGCTTCTGATGTTTTAATTCTTAATGTTAATACACCATTTCTATATTTGAAATCACCAATTTCCATTTCTTTAGGTCCTTCAATTTGAACTTCTTTTGAAAATCCTTGTGATCCTCTGATGTATAAAACACCATCGATTAATCTGACAGCGATTTTATCTTCTGGTCCTGGAACTTCTGCAACAAAGACTGTTTCATTATCTCCTTTGATTAAATCATATACCCAGTTCTTTGTTTCTTGTTCTCTTGCAGTAAATTTTGGTTTTTGAGTGATAACCATTTTCTTGATTACTTTGGTCCAGTAAACTATTGTGACTAGAGCAATTCCAATTAATATGAAACTAACAAATCCATTATCTGCTCGTAGTGACATTGCATACACTAATCCGAAAAAAACTAGCAAAACTATGGGTATTACATAATTTAGCGATTTTTCAGTTGGTTGTGTTGCATTTGCATATTTACTCAATACACACAAAATTAGTTTTACCAAATATAAAGCATCTTTGATTTTTATAGGCAGAATCATATCTGAAACTGTTGACTGAAAACCCTGCAAAAAAAGTAACATCAAAGGATCTAATCACTAAAGGCTCCTTAGTCGCAATAATTATCGCTGTTCCTACATTGATTGTATTTTTTGCTATATGGACCATAACTGGTGATCTAATTTTTGGTGGTGTTGCTGGACTGATTACCAATTTCATTACATTAGGTATTTCATTTAAAATCGTAACTAAGAAATTTGTTAAAAAACCAAAAGATGATTTTGAATTATAATTAATGAAATGAATCTATCACAAATTATCAAAACTCTTGTATCTGAAATAAAATTAACAGAAATTCAAGCAAAAATTTTTCTACATATTGTAATTCACGGTAAAATGAATACATCTAAACTTTCAAGTGATCTGAATATTTCTCTTGATGTTGCAACTCAAAATTCAAAAAAACTAGTAGAGTTAGGTGGATTTATTGATATGCCAAATGATGAATTTGAGGCAATGCATCCTAGGTTTACTGCAGTCAATATGTATCGAAAAATGTGTGAACGAGAACAAAAAGAATTCAAGAAGAACTTGAGTATTGATAACATTGGTGTTGCATTAGAAGTATCTTATGATGATGCAAGGACTAAATATAACAAATAAAATGAAAAAATATGAGTGAATCTGATGCTCCTTCTGGAAAGCCTCAAAGCTATACTAGAAAAACTCTGGGTGACTCTGAAGATAAACCAAAAGCTCCTGAGATTTACAAATGTTGTAACAATCCTCAGATAACATACCTTGCTCCTGTTAACATTAACATTGATGAAAGAACAATTGGATCCGTTGATGTTTGGAGATGTGCTGCATGCATGAAATCATTTTGTGAAGAAAAAACATTAGGAATTGATTCTATTTCTGATATAGTTGGAATGCCACGAATTGATGATAATGAAAAATGGGCAGTTATTGTAAGTAAATTACAGAAAGGAAAAGACAAATGGAAATTAGTTAAATTAAAAGAAACTGGAATGATAAAATTTGAAACATCTGATGAAAAACTTATTGACTTGAAAATTCAAGATTTTAAAATTGTAGATGATTTTCATTCAAGTTTTCTTGTATTAGATCATATACACACTGCAGTTGAAATTTAGTCTTGAAAATTACTGTTAACGTTCAAGAAATTACTGGTACTCAAATGGCTGCAAAAATTGTTGGTAATTTTATTGTAGATGAAAATTCATTTCCTTTCACTGGAATTGCATTTGGAAGAATTGGAGGTCAAAATATAGGTGTAAAACTTACTGAAGATGTTGAAAAAAACATTAAAGATTTAGGTTATGATCTTGATGTTGTGATTGATACTTTACAAAAAAATCTAATTCAGGGTGATCTTACTCTACCTGAAGGATTGCAAAGAGAATCTTTTGCTGACGATTAAAATTCTGCTTCTTCTAATGCCTTTTCACACGAACATGATTTTGAAACTGGAATTTTATTAATTAGTACGGTGAGAAGTTTTTTTGTTAATTCAACATTTTTTGATAATGTTGCAATTACTTCTTTTGCAGTAACAGGTTTTTCTGCCCATACATCATAATCTGTTACTGTTGAAATTGATGCATAACAAATTTGTGCCTCTCTAGCTAATTGACATTCTGGTACAAGTGTCATACCTATAATTTCTGCACCTGTACTTTTGTAAAATTTTGATTCAGCTTTGGTTGAGAATCTTGGTCCTTCAATACATACGTAAGTTGCTTCTTTGTGAATTTTTAATTCTTGTTCACTTGCTACATCCAAAATTGCATTTTGTAATTCTGGGCAGAATGGGTCTGCAACTGAAATATGTATAACTCTGCCATCTTCTGAAAATGAACCTTTTCTTGATTTTGTAAAATCTAAAAATTGTGTTGGTAATGCAAAATCACGTGGAGCAAACTCTTCTTTTAAACTTCCCACCGCTGATGGAGCGATAATTCTTTTTACACCTAATTCTTTGAACGCCCAAATATTTGCTCTGTAGTTTATCATGTGTGGTGGAATCGTATGTTTTTTTCCATGTCTTGGTAAAAATGCTATTTTTCTTCCATTAAACTCACCAATTGTTATTGAATCGGATGGTTTTCCGTATGGTGTATCTATTACAATCTCTTTCGGTTCTTTCAATAATCCTGAATCATAAATTCCTGTACCGCCAAAAATTCCAATTTCTGCAGACTCATCCATTAGTATTCCACCAATGATTCTGATCTATATTCTTTAATTTTTTCTCGTCCGTTTAATTCAAGTAATTCTATAATGAATGCAAATCCTACTATTGTACCACCAATCTTCTCAATTAATTTTGCTGCTGCTTTAGCAGTTCCACCAGTTGCAAGTAAATCATCGCAAATTAAAACTCGTTGTCCCTCTTGTATAACATCTTTCTGTATTTCCAATGTTGCTTTGCCATACTCTAGCGTATATGACGTCTTAACAACTTTTCCAGGTAATTTTCCTGCCTTTCGTACAAGAATCATTCCTTTGTTGTATTTTAGTGCTAATGCACACGCTATAATGAATCCTCTAGACTCAATTCCTGCAAAAACATCTACATCGTTAGGATGAAATTTCTTTGAAAATTCTTCTACCATAAATGATAGTGCTGATGGGTCGCCTAAGATTGGTGAAAAGTCTCTAAACAAAATTCCTTTTTTAGGAAAATTTGGATAATCTGTAATCTTATCTTTTAGATTCATAAGTTTAGACGAAAATTTGAGAAATAAAAACCGTTAGTTGATCAATTTATGGTGAATTTTGTAGATGTATTAGACGCTCCATCATCTGCGGTCATTTCATAATCTCCGCTTTCTATATCTGCTGGAATCTGCCATATTGTTAGATAATTGCCATTACTTTTTGCTGTAATATTCAGTTCTGAAATTTCTATTCCTTCTGAATCTAATATCTTAATTGTAACTGTTGCTGACAATCTTGCTCCAGATCCTGAAATATTCATTAATTCATTTTTGTCATAATTTGTTTTATCTACTAAAATTACTAATTCTTTATTTTCTCCAGAAACAGAAAATACTGTATCTTTAAAATTCCCTCCACTTTTTGCATTGACAGTCCAAGTTCCTAATTTGGCATCTAATGGAATTCTAAAATTATCTATTTTGAATACTCCAAATCTATCTGAAAATGTTTCAATTTTTTTAATGACTTTTCCCTCTGAATCTGTAATTGTAACATCTAGTAATACATTGATTGCACCAGTATTGCCGAGAATTAATATTTGCTCTCCTTGTTTGTATTCATCTCTGGTTGTTTGAATTGAAATTGCACCTGAACCTGTAGTTAATCCTAAGGTGAATACCGCTGAGCCTGAACTTTCACCTCTCTTTGCATTTAGTGTATAAGCTCCTGTAGGTAAATCAGTTGAATTAATTTTGTATATCTCTTTTCCATCCGGTCCTAAATTCAATGTATCTGAAATTTTCTCTCTATCTGCAGAATCAATTAAAATTATTGAAACTTGTGCATTTGCTGAACCTTGAATTTCAATATTAATAATTTCACTTGCTGAAAAATTCAATTTCGTTGGCCTGACAATTAAAATTGGTTCAGGTTCTTGTCCTACGCCGAAAGTTGAAATTCCTGACTCATTTCCTTGAAATGCTGATAAAATATACGTCCCTTCAACTGACCCTCTTGGTATTTCAACATTAAAATTCACAATACCTGTTTCTCCGACAGATACTGTTCTGGAGAAAATCTCGGTACCTATTGCATCTTCAATAATTACTGACATTTCTTGTTCTGGAATTACAATTCCTTCAAACATAATTGTATTTCCTGCATCAATACTTGTTTCTGTACTTGATATATTGATTAATTTTGCACTGATCACATTGATATTTCTTAATGCTTTAGTTTTACCATCCTCAATCTCGATAGAAACTATTCCCAAATCTAAGTTTGGCGAAAATAAATTATCATATGTCCATTTACCATCAAAACCTACTTGAATAGTATCTATTCCAAGAATATCTCCATTTACATCTTTTAATGTAATTGTCACTGTCGTATTTGGTGTTGCCATTCCTTCAAGTGTTAGTATATCTCCTCGTTTGATGTCTTGTGGGGTATTACCAAGTGATAATTTTATCACATCTGGAATTTCTCTATTTTCTAATTGTGGAATTCTAATACTTAGATTTTTTTCATTTCCACCAGAATCTCGTAACACAAATTCCGTTCTTTCATCATTCATAATAACTGGCAGATTAGCTGTAAATAGTATTCTTCCATTTTCATCAACTTTGACTGACTTGTGTAATTCATTTGAAATATAGAAATCAAGTGATTGATTTGGAACAAATTGTTCACCTACTACTCTAAAATCAGAATTTGATGCTGGTCTTTCTGGAATAAATCTAAAGCTTGAACTTTCTTTTATTGTAACAATTTTTGGTTGATTTAATTCTGGTTTATTTTGAGATATTTCTGAACTTGTAACTGTTGTACTTGCAGAACTAATTACTTCTCCACTTGAATCTACTGCCTTCCAATTCACCACTGGGTTATTTTCTGTAGTTTTAATTCCAAATTTTACAGACTGACCTGGATTTATTTCATTTTGAGATGTAAAGATAATTACTCCTTGAGGTGTATTTTTGCCAATCCATCCTTCTTCAGTTTTAAATGATTTGAATTCATTATCGCCACTCAACCAAATCCTCACTGTATCTATATTTGCGGTATTTCCTCTACTGTTTTTTAATTCAAGTATGGTTGAATCCTCAAAACCTGTACTAGTACCAATGACTTCATCCGCAAAACTAGTCCCAAAATTTGATACAAAAATAATTGATGAAACCAATAGTAATGAAAAAACTAAAACTGAATGTGAGCTCATCATAGAAATGTTCTATTATCTACAATTAAATCTTAATAAGAATTGATTCGTGAATATCCTCTACTATGCAACCTGGGTAGCTTTCAATTCGTATGGATTTTCTGACCACCATTGTGTGTATAGTTGGTCAATTTCTTTCATATCTGAATCATTTAGATATTTTCCATTTGCCATATCTGAAAATGTTTGAATCTCTTCTTCACTAATTACTGTTGGAAAAACCGATGAAATTCCTTGTTTTGATAAGATGAATTTAATGGCTAACTCTTTAATGCTTAATCCATTTCTATCTGCAATTGGTTTTAATTCTTCTACCTTTTTCAACGAAGCCTTAATCCATTCTCCTTTTCTTACTGAACGATGATCCTTTTCATCAATTTTTGTATCTGCATTTACTTTTCCCGTTAAAATACCTGATGCATCTGGAACTCGAACTAGAATTCCTACATCATTTTGTATACCTGAATTCAATAATTCATTTCCTGGTGTTTGTTCTAAAATATTGAATACGGTTTGGACTGCAGTTACATTCTTTCTTTTCATTGATTCTAACCCCTCTGCTGTCCAACCTATTGCAGGTCCTAAAGCAACTTGATATGTTCTGATCTTTTCTTCATCAATTAAACTATCTAATGTATTGAAAATAGAATCATCTTTGATATGATGCATCTTTGGATTATGCAATCCATACATGTCAACATAGTCTGTCTTCAATCTATCCAAGCTATTTTTTAATGCCTTACGTGTAAATTCATCATCAAACTGTTGTGGTAATTCTGTATGTCCAATTTGTTTAACTTGTTCAAAATCATAACCATATTTAGTTGAAATTATAACCTCGTTTCTCATATCTTTGAAAGCTTCCCCAATCAATCGTTCACTCTTACCTTTCCCATACATATCTCCTGTTTCAAAGAAATTTATTCCACAATCATATGCTTTTTTCAACATTCTTTTAGCTTCATCTTCATCAATTTCTTTTCCCCACCAATTCAATGCAATAGTCCATGCTCCAAAACCAATCTCTGAAACTTCAATTCCACTTTTTCCTAATTTTTTATATTTCATTTAACAATCTCCTTGAATTCTTTTAATTTTTCTTCAATTTCATTATCTTTCAAAGCTGATTCACCTTCTTGAAAATTAGAATTTAATTCTATCCAGGATTTGCATCCAGAAAACTCTGATTTTAACGGCAAATTAAATTCTGGAATTTTTATTGTCTTTAAGAATACGGCCTTCATTGTTTTTTCTGGTTTCCAATTCCTTCTTTCTTGAATATATGAATCACTCCATACATGAAATGATGATAATGCATTAATCATATCATCTGATTCTATATCTTTTTCAAACAACACTTCTGCATATGATGAAATTTTGTTAAATCCTTCATCTGGTTTTTTATTTAATACTTGATTTAAAAAATCATGAAATTCAGGTTTCACATGTTTTGTTTCTTGATGTTCCCATGTTGGAAATAAAAAAAATTTTTTTGATTCAACATTAAATCCTGATGCAGTTTCTAGAATACCACCTTTTCTCAAAATTACAGTTTGTTTTCCTTGTTCTAGAGCCTTTACAACCGTAGCCCATTCTTTTAATCCCTCCATCATCCAAGACTCGTAATTATAGGAACTATATCTTTTTTCACACAGACTATCATAGGAGTATCTTCTTTGACAAATGCTGAAACTTTGGTACCTCTAAGTTCCATAATCATGTCTTGGAAAATATTTAGATCATCTGATTCAAATGCTAACATGAAATCTTGGTCATGTATACCGAAGGAATATGTTGTGTTTAGTTCAACTTGCGGATATTTTTGACTGACTTTAATATGTTCATCCATCATTGCTTTACGTTGTTCAAGTGGAAGAAGATACCATTCTCTTGTTTTCAAGAAAGGATAGACAACTGCATATTTTTTTGCCTCTAACCCTCCTACAAATGAATGAATTCTATCTGTTTGTGCATATATTGATGGACGTGTTGATGAAAAATATACTATAGATGGTATGATATATTTTCCAACTACTGTCAGATATATTTTTGAAATTGTTTCTTGAATATCTTCTATTGATTCAGACATGAACCAGATTAAAAAATCTGCATCATCTCTTAACCCTAATGTTGAATATGTCCTAGTTTTTACTGGAGCATTTTCTAAAATATTTTCTAATTCTTTTGCTGATTCTTCTTTTGCTAAATCTGCCATCCATCTCCATTTTGGATCTATTTTAAAAAATGAAAAATTAAAATAATATCTTTTATTTTCTTCAGACATATTCATTCATTTCTTGACTAATATTTAAAATAATTTTTAATTCTATTACTTGGCTTCTTCTAAAACCCAATCATAACCACGTTTTTCAAGTTCTTGTGCAAGTGATGCGTCACCACTTTTCAAAACTCTACCATCTGCAAATACATGTACGTGGTCTAATCTGTCTAAGAAATTTAGAATTCTTGCATAATGTGTGATTACAATTGTTGTTGAGTCTTTATCAGATACTTGACTAATTGCTTTTGCAACTGATTGCACTGCATCAATATCTAATCCAGAATCTGGTTCGTCTAAAATTGAAATTTTTGGTTTTAGTACTGCCATTTGTAATACTTCTGCACGTTTTTTCTCTCCTCCTGAAAAACCTTCATTCAAATACCTTGAAAGAAATTCTTCTTTTAATCCCACAGAATTAATATTTTCTTTGAGATAATTTTGAAATTCTCTTACTGTAATGAAAACTTCTCTATCTTCTCCTTTCATCGCTTTGCTTAATGCATTATAAGATGTTCTAAGAAAATGTGAAAAGCCTACACCCGAAACTTCTGTTGGATATTGAAATCCTAAAAACAATCCTTTTTTTGCTCTCTCATCAGCTGTTAATTCTAAAATACTTTCTCCGTCCAAAAGTATGTCTCCTTTTGTAACCTCGTATTTTGGATGTGCCAAAAGCGTATAAGATAACGTGCTTTTGCCAGAACCATTAGGTCCCATAATTGCGTGGACCTCTCCTGGACCTGTCTTCAAATTTACTCCTTTGAGAATCTCTTTTCCTTCTCTTTTTACATGTAAATCCTTTATTTCAAGTACTGCCATTGAGTATATTTTTTGAACTTCGTATATAATCTCGACGAATTTTAGCTAATCCTAATGTAAAATAAATAAGAAAAGGGGGGGATTATTTTTTGGCTAAAATAGGTCTTAATGTCAAAGTCATCTTATGTGTTGAAAGAATCTCTTTGACTCTATTTCTGATTGTTACTTCTGTGATGCCAGAAACTGAAGACACATCTCTTTGTAGAACATTTTGTCCTAACAAAACTGAAGATACGTACAGATATGCTGAGGCTATTCCATTTGGAGCCTTACCATCTGTGATACTTTTTGTTTCTGTTTTTTCAGCAATCTCTAAAGCAAGTCGCTCAACTCTTACATCTGTTCTGGTTAGATTTGCGATCTTTGAGATATATTTATCCATGGTAACTACTGGAGTTACAACATTTCCTATCTCTAAAACAAGATTTCTGTAGTATTTTGCAGCTAACTTTGTTTTTGCTTTTACATCTTTTGGCGCACAAACATTTTTACAAATTTCATCTAATGATCTGACTATTCCGCATTGTTTGCATGCCATATACACTACTGCGACAGTAATGCTAATGACTGACTTACCTTTTACCTCGATATTTTTTCCATCTAGGCCACGATAAATCATGGATGCCGTCTCAACCACATTCTTTGGAAGACTACAACTAACACAGGTTTCAGAAATTTTTCCTAAAACGTTAGTTAGTCTTCTTTCACGTGGAGATGTAACACGAACTCTTTGTTGCCATTTTCTTAGATTTTGCATCTGATTGGAAACTGTACTTGATAGTTTTTTTCCACTAAAATCTGTGGATGAAATTGATATATCTGTAGCAATTCCCATATCATGCTGTGCAAGTGTTGTTTGTCCAGTTGCTCTTGCTAATCTCATTTTATCTTCGAGATTTGATGTTTTTGTTTCTGGACCCATATCAGCCATTTGTTCATCAACGACAATGCCGCATCCGGAACAAATTCTCTCGCCATTATGAATGTCATCTACTACTGGAGATTTACATTCATTGCAGCAAGATTGTATTTCTATTGTACTCATCTATATTTTCTCCTGCTTTTTTTCTTTGCAGGAGCTTGATCAAGCGCAAAAACTTTCTTTCCACTAATTTTTCTCAAGTTATTTGTTAGTGGTATGGCTGACGCAAAGGGACTTGATACTGGCCCAATTAATTCTGTAACTTTTGCAATTTTTTGACTATTGCTATCGCAAAGAATTTGACCTTCAGGTACCTCTGAGTTGAGTCGTACAATGACTCTGCCACTATTGGCTAAGTGCATAACTTCACCTACCTCCTGCAATTACAATTCATACGTTTTGATAGTTTTCATTGGGTTCTGTCAACAAAACTTTAGTTTGTAGCTATTTTCGTTACTTCTTTGATTGTTTTGCTCTTTTAGAAACTAATTTTTGAGAAATTTTCTCAAGTATTGTTGTCTTTTTTTCTGTTTTTGGTAGAACGATGTAACCTGATCTAACATATGGTCTTTTTGGAAATCTTACTTGTTCTTCAGTCTCATTTGGTTGCAAACCTGCAGCATTTGATGCATCAATTAATTCTTTTAATGATGGGTCAAACACACATTTCTCTTTTGATAATCTTCTGCCTTTGTTACGTGGTAATGTCTTGTTAAAATAATCAAGCCAGATTACGACATGTTCGTAATCTTTCATATCTTTACTTTACTAAAATTCCGCTAACTGTTCCGCTTTGACCTGGTCTTGATACAATTCTACATTTTCCATCTTCTGTTTCAACAATTGCACCTTTTGTAATAATTCCACGTCTTTGATAATCATTGTTTGTTTGATTTTCTAAAACTTTGATAATCTTTGATTTTTTTACTTTAGAATCTGCCATGACCAAATTTACAAAGCTTGCAATCTTTAAACCGGTTTTTCTATTGTTTCCTCTAGTTTTTCTTGTTATGGTTTGTTGCTCTTCTCCCATCTCAGCTTCGTTTGGATATCTATCTGTTTCAAATTTCTGTCTAGTTTTTAATGGATGTCTTAGACCTCCCGTAATTTTACTAGTTTTAAGATTCTCTACAGATTTCTTCATGGAATGTTTTTGAATTACTCTAATTTATACAAAACGCAAGATTTGAGAATTTTTATGTATATTAATTCTAATTTACTGTACCAGGCATAGTATTTCGGGTACGTACTTTTTTGAATAATTTTTGTCTTAATGTATCGTCGTCACCTTGAATACCGAAATATTTCTTAAATTTCTCAGTTGTTGTAAAAATTTTGTATCTTCCAACAGTCTGATGTTCTATAAAATCAAGTTGGGTTAATTCTTTCAAATGAGAGTAAACTCCTGTTCCTCTAACTTCTACCAATTGTTTACTGGAAATTGGCTGTTCATATGCAATGTAGGATAATGTTTTTTGGGTTGCTCTGGCTAACATTGGTCTTGATGCATATTTTCTTCCAATTGTTGAACTGTACTCTGGTTTTAGTTGGAAGACATATGATCCATCTGGTAAATTTGTAATCTCAATTGCTTTGAATGATGATTTTGTTTTTTGAATTAGTTTTGTTAGTAAATTCAGTGTTTTTACCCTTGATTCTGTTCCTGACGCTCGGATAATATCTTCTATGCTTAGTGGTCTTCCAGCTGAATATAGTGCAGCTTCTATTCGTGCAGTTGCTTCATTTTCATTATCAACCTTAACCATGATTATCTCCATGTTGAAATTGACTTAAAATCATCCTTTTCATATCGTTGATCAAATTGTAAATTATTATTTGATTAGGGTGATCCTAATCTCCTCTTCTCCCTCTTCTTGCATGATGTCAATTTTTTCATCTCTTGCCAAAAATAAGATTGCAAAAAAACATCTAATAGAATCTGTTGTATCTAACTCTTCCACAATCTTTTCAAGTAAAAGTGAGCCATTTGCTTGAAGTTTTCTTAACACTAAATCTTGATACTCTCCTATAATGTTCTCAAGATTATTGAAAATCTTCTTAAAATCTGGTGGTTCAATTGGTTCAAATCTTAATTTATTGCCCTTTCGTTCTCTTGGATTTGCAATTGTCCCAATCAAGTTTTCAAGCAAATCCAGTAATTCATCTAAACTAACAGGATAGGTTGATTCATGTCTATATGGAAACTCGAGAATATCTATGTCTACGTCAGTTCTTTGACGTAGAGGTTTCTTCTCCATTGCTGCTTTTTGTAATGCAAAAATACTCTCCACTTTTAATTTGTAGATTAATGATGATGATAACGCCGCCATTCCTGCTACTCTGAGATCTTTCTTATCTGTCTTTTCTAGAATTTTTAATAACATTGATAAAATCTGAATAAGATCTATGTCCCAAACGTCTCTTTTTTGAATTCCTTCTGGATTAAATAATACATTAATCGGTACTTTTGAAATAAGTGATTTTGTTTCTTCCTGACTCACAAACTCCTCACATTCTAATTGAATAATATCTATCGACTCTATTTTCTTTTCATCATCAGTCAACTCTTATATTATAAAATGAAAAATCCATTTTGTGAAAGCCGCACGGATTATAGAGCCAGATAAGCCCCTTGAACTAAATCAAGTTGAAATTTCTGACCCTACTGGAACGCAAGTACTACTCAAAGTAATCTCCACAGGAGTATGTCATAGTGATTTGCATCTTTGGGAAGGTGGATATGATACAGGTGATGGATTTATGAAAGTCACAGATAGAGGTGTAAAATTCCCTGTAACACCTGGTCATGAGGTTGTCGGCACTATTGAAAAAATTGGCGACTCTGTAAAAGATGTACAAATTGGTGATACCGTTCTAGTTTATCCTTGGATTGGATGTGATACTTGCTCAACTTGTAAAAAAGGTGACACAAATCTATGTGAAACACCAAAATCATTAGGTGTTTTTCAAGATGGTGGATATGCAGAGAAAGTTATTGTTCCTGATTATAAATTTCTAGCAAATATTGGAGATGTAAATCCTGATTCAGCATCATCCTTAGCATGTTCTGGTTTAACTGCATACACTGCAATCAAAAAAGCATTAGTGAATAATCCTGAATCGATTCTAATTGTTGGTGCGGGTGGTTTAGGTCTGATGGGAGTACAATTGGCAAGTCATATGACTAAGTGTACTATAATTTGTGCAGACATAGATGATGAAAAATTAAACACAGCAAAAGAATTAGGTGCAACACATGTAATTAATACAAAAGAAAGTGATGCATCACAAAAAATTATGTCAATATGTAATGAAAAAGGTGTTGACAGTATTGTTGACTTTGTAAATGCACCTCCAACTGTAAAATTAGATTTATCTGTAATTCGAAAACGTGGAAATATTATTCTAGTTGGCTTATTTGGAGGTTCTGTAGAATTACCTTTGGTATCTGTTCCACTAAAAGCAATAATAATTCAGGGTGCTTATACTGGAAATTATAAAGACATGGTGGAATTAATTGAACTTGCCAAAAAAGGCGTCATCAATCCAATTGTATCAAAACATTATACTTTGGATGAAGCAACTGGTGCTTTAGATGATCTAAAAAATAGAAAAATTTTGGGACGAGCGGTAATTAATCCTTAGTTAAAAAATAATGGTCCCCACTGAAGGATTTGAGCCTTCGACAACCCGATTTCTGTATGCCTAGTAGACTACTGTTATTCAGCCCTAAGCCGACAACTACAGTCGGAAGCTCTACCAGGCTGAGCTAAGTGGGGACATCTTTTTTGATATTTTTTTTATTTATTAATTATTAGTTTTGGCCCTTTTTGAACAAATTTAATTACTTTCGTTAATTTTGAGATTCATGAGTGATACTTCTCAAACTTCTAGTGGATACGTATGTGCACCATATCTTCATGATCACGACTCAATCGAACTAAAAGATAGTTGGGTTTCATCAAAAAACATTGAATCTCTTTATTTTGTTACAGCAACCTTTTCTGAAGATAGCAAACCATACTTTTTGACCTCATCAAATCATTATATTTTGGCAAAATTCAAAAATCACGAAAAAATTTCAAAAGAAATCTTATCTCAAGATACTGATAAACCTTCATTTCTCTTCAAAATAGATGATACTATATTTGAAAGACCACTAACTGAAAAAACAAATTTTGTTTCAATCTATTATCTGGAATATGGCGATTCAAAAGAGGATCTTAGAGATGTATCTGCCCATGTTGCTAGACGAGAAAAAGTATATCGTGCTGGATTTGGAAATATGAAATTATTGTCCAAAGAATCTCCAAAATTTGCATTTCCATATAGCGATCATATAGTAATGTTAGAAATTTCAAGTGACAAAAGTCATCAAAGTGATAACAAATACTGTGAACAAACTAGACGTGATATTTGTAGGAAAGGGATTGTCATGAATAATCTTGTCAGTCTCTCAATTCTTGAAACAATGAAATAAAAAAAGGTAAATACCCCTCAGAAATTATTTTGTTATGAGCAAACCTTCTGATTTAGGTTCATTAAAGATTGGTTCTTACATTTTATTACCTGTTGGTGATCAACCTACTGGTGAACCTTGTAGAATATCTGAATATGATACTAGTAAGCCTGGAAAACATGGTGCAGCAAAAGCACGAATTGTTGGAGTAGGTGTTTTTGATGGTGCAAAACGACCACATGTAGGTCCTGTAAGTATGCAAATTCATGTACCACTAATTGACAAAAGAGTTGGTCAAATCATTTCAATGACTGGTTCTGAGATTCAAGTTATGGATGGAGAAACATTTGAAACTGTTGATATTCAGATGGTTGACGAAGAAGTCGACGGAAAATTAGAACAAGGTCAAGATATTGAATATTGGAATGTTATGGGAAGAACTAAAATCATGCGAATTAAAACATCCTAAATTGGATGCTAATGATGATTGGAAAAGCCAACTGATTTCTGATGAAGATTATGAGTATTGAGGCATCCTATTTTTTATTTTAAAATGAAATTAGCTGCATTATTTTCTGGTGGAAAAGATAGCACATATGCAATTTACCTTGCAAAGAAATTATCTCATTCAGTTGATGTATTATTGACATTATATCCTCATTCTAGTGAAAGCCATTTACTTCACTATCCAAACATAAAATTCACTTCACTACAAGCTGAATCCATGAAAATTCCACAATTAATAGAAGAAATTAGAACTACTGATCCTAAGGACGAATTTAAAAGACTTGAAAAATTAATCATTCTTGCAAAAGAAAAAATACTCTATTGAAGGAATTGTTCATGGTGGAATTCTAAGTAAATATCAAAAGGATAATTTTTCGTTAATTTGTGCAAAAAATAATTTAGAAGTTTTATCACCTTTATGGGATACAAAACCTGAATCTTATATGGATGAATTAGTAAAAGAAAATTTTCAATATATTATTTCTAGTGTGAGTTCAGATGGTTTGAATGATTCTTGGCTTGGAAAAATAATTGATAAAAATGGATTAGGAGATCTTAAGAAATTACAAAAACAATTTAGATTTAATCTAAATTTTGAAGGTGGTGAGGCAGAAACCTTTGTAATAAATTGTCCATTGTTTGAAAAATCATTATTTATTCAAGATTCAAGTACTGAATGGGATGGTTATAGGGGAAGATTTGAAATATTGGAGGCTAAATTAAAAGATAATGCTTGATAATCTGAAAGATGGTTTACGAACCGCAATTAAAAAAATTGTTAGCTCTTCTGGAATAGATGAAGAATTAATCAAAGAATTAGCAAAGGATGTTCAACGTTCACTTTTACAGTCTGATGTAAATGTAAAATTAGTTCTTGAAATTACAAAAAATCTTCAAGAACGTTGCATCAATGAAACTCCGCCACCTGGATTATCAAGAAAAGATCATATTGTGAAAATTCTGTACGATGAATTATCAAAATTATTAGGTAATGATACTGAGTTTCATTTCAAATCTGGAAAAATCAACAAAGTTTTGATGCTCGGAATTCAAGGAAGTGGTAAAACTACTGTGTCATCAAAATTGGCAAAATTTCTTACTAAACAAGGTTATCGTGTTGGTGCGATTGGAGCTGATACCTATAGACCTGGTGCTTTGGTTCAATTAAGAACAAACTGTGAAAAATCTAATGTTGAAGTTTATGGTGAAGAAAATAACAAAGATTCAGCTGAAATTGTAAAAAATGGTTTAAAACATTTTGAAAATTCAAATATTGATGTAGTATTGATTGATACTGCTGGACGTCATAAAGAAGAAAAAGATCTTTTGGATGAAATGACCGAAATTTCAAAAGTATCTAATCCTGATTTAGCATTATTAATTATTGATGGTACAATTGGTCAACAGTGTTTTTCACAAGCAGAAGCATTTAACAAAATCGTTCCTGTTGGAGGCATAGTAATTACTAAACTTGATAGTTCAGCAAAAGGTGGTGGTGCTCTTGCGGCATCTGCAGCAACCGGTGCACAAGTAATGTATGTTGGAACTGGTGAACGAATTGATGATTTAGAACAGTTTTCGCCTACTAGATTTGTTGGTAGACTTTTGGGTATGGGTGATGTTCAAGCTGTACTTGATCTTGCAAAACGACTTGGTAATGAAGCAGATGAAGTTCGCATGAAAAGAATTACAAGCGGTAAAATGAATATGGAAGATTTCTTTTATCAATTAGAAGAAGTGACTAAAGTTGGTTCTCTTCAAAGTTTGATGGAAACAATGCCTGGATTATCGGGAATGGTAAAAGAAGATCAACTTGAAGTGATGGAAAAAAGAATGGACAAATGGAGATACATCATCCAAAGTATGAATACTGAAGAAAAAGCTGATCCTGATCTACTTAATTCATCTAGAATTAAAAGAATTGCACGAGGTTCTGGTTGGCCTGAACATGAGGTTAAGGAATTAATAAAAAACTACAAAAACTCAAAAACAATGATGAAGGCATCTAAAGGTAGACAAATGCAAGGAATGCTTCGTAAACTTGGAATGGGTTAACTAGAAAAACTTCTAATGTATACACATTGTTCATAAGGAATTATCATTTCATCAGAAACAATTTTTCTATTTGTCAACTCACATCCTGAATCTCTAACAATTGCTATTGGGTGTAGATCATCACCTTCTCCCATCTTATGATTTGCAATAGATGCTAAATTATCTGCAGTTGCTTGAAATGTAACTTTTAGTGGGTTTCCATCCAAATCCTTGTTTCCTCGTAAATCTTTTGTTGGTTCTATTCCTGCACATGCTATTGCAACTCCTGTTGTACCAATTCTTGCAGGCATTAACCTACTATCAACTATGATTATTCCAACATGTAACTTTAATTCAAGAAAAATTCTTCTTTTTAATTCTTCAGCAAATTTATCTGGTTCGTTAGGATACAAGATGATTCTTGTTCCTTTAGAATTTGATTTATCAATTCCAGCGTTAGGTGCCAATATTCCATTTGTAGTTGCCATGGCAAATCCTGCCACTCCTCCTACGATTTTATCTGATTCTCTATAAACAATTTCCATAAATTTTTCATTAGTATTGAATTTTTTTGCAATTTTTTTTGCTTTTTCACAAACCCTTGATTTTTCTATCTCTAAAATTCGTCCTTGTGAATTCGAGATAAATTTACTCGAGATTACTAAGATATCTCCTTCTTTGATTACAACTTTACTATTCTTGATTATATTCTTCAGTTCATCAAAAAAGCAAAATTTTTCTGTCTTTTTCCTTGATGTTAATGGAATTACTGTCAAATTCATAGATATTTTACATATTATTCTCTAATTATTGTTCTGAAAAGCTTTTAATCTCAATCGATGGCATTGTCGTTTATGAACATAACTGAAAAAATACTAGCTCGAGCTTCTGAGAAAAATACCGTTTCTCCGGATGATATTGTATTTGCTAAAGTCGATAAGGTTATGGTACATGATGTTTCGGGACCTGGAGTTTTGAAAGTTTTTGATAAATTACAAAAACAAGGAATTGATACATCAAAATTACATGATCCAACAAAAGTTTGGATTGCTGAAGATCATTTTGTTCCGTCTGCAGAAAAAATATCTGCAGAAAATATTGTAAAATTATCAAATTTCTCAAAAAAATATGATATCAAAAAACATTTCAAATATGGAATGGGACAATATGGAATATGTCATACATTATCTCATGAAGAAGCGTTGGTTAATCCTGGAGATGTTTATGTTGGCGGTGATTCTCATACTAACACTACTGGTGCATTGGGTGCATTTGCTTGTGGATTAGGCCATACCGATGTTGCATATGTATTATTGAATGGAGAAATTTGGTTTAAAGTACCTGAAACATATTATTTCAAACTTAATGGAAAATTACCTCCACATGTAATGGCTAAAGATTTCATACTAAACATTATTGGTGATATTGGAAATGATGGTGGAGCGTATAATACCATGCAATTTGGTGGAACAGGAATTGATGAAATGTCCATAGAAAGTAGATTAACATTATGTAATATGACTACTGAAGCAGGTGCAAAAAATGGGATTATTGAATCTGACAAAAAAACAGTTGAATATCTAAATCAAAGAGGTGCAACTAATGTTTCTGAATTTCATGGAGATACGGATGCGGATTATTCAAAAATTTTAGAGTACGAAGCATCTGAATTGGAACCTACTGTCGCAAAACCGTTTTCTCCTGATAACATTACTGTTGCTAGGGAATTATCTTCTACTGAATTAGATAAATCATACATTGGCTCTTGTACTGGTGCAAAATATGAGGATCTCTTAGCAGCTGCTAAAATTCTTAAGGGAAGACAAGTAAAAATACGAACTGAAGTATTACCTGCAGCAATTTCAATATACAAAAGAGCGGTAAAAGATGGATTAATTGAAATATTTTTAGATGCTGGTGCTACTGTAGGTCCACCTACATGTGGTGCATGCTGTGGTGCTCATATGGGTGTATTAGCAAAAGATGAAATTTGTGTTAGTACTACAAATAGAAACTTCCCAGGAAGGATGGGGCATGTAGAATCTCAGACATATCTTGCATCACCACAAGTTGCAGCTGCATCTGCTGTAACTGGGAAATTAACTGATCCGAGGGATTTGAATTGATTGGTAATGTAATAAAATATGAACAAGATAATATTGATACCGATGTTATAATCCCTGGAACATATTTGAAAATTCATGATTATAATGAATTAGCAACACATGCAATGGAAGGGCTTGATCCTGATTTTCCATCAAAGGTCAAGGACGGTGATTTTATTGTTGCAGGAAAAAATTTTGGTTGCGGTTCTTCAAGAGAACATGCACCTATTGCACTCTCAACATGTGGAATAAAAGCCGTAATTGCTACATCTTTTGCAAGAATATTTTATAGAAACTCTGTTGATGGTGCATTTTTACTTCCAATAGAAGTTGATGATGAAACATATCACAAAATAGCAAATTCTGATCAACTAGAAATCAACATTGAAAAAAATGAAATAAAAAACATCACAAAAAATGAAACATACGCGATAAAACCTTTTTCGGAAATAATTGCAAAAATTATTGCTGCTGGGGGTCTTTTCAAATATAAAAAGTGAATATAGTAAATGACTGAAACATTATTTGAGAAAATTTGGAATTCTCACATCGTAGTTGAAAGAGAAAATGAACCTTCATTAATTTACATTGATCGTCATCTAATTCATGAAGTAACATCGCCTCAGGCCTTTGATGGATTACGTGTTAATCAGAGAAATGTTAGACGTCCAGATTTAACTGTGGCTACTATTGATCATAATGTTCCTACCACTGATAGAAGTTTACCAATGATTGATGAAACTTCTTCAACTCAAATACAAACTCTAGAAAAAAATTGTAAGGATTTTGGAATAAAGTTATTTGGAATTAATGATCCTAATCAGGGAATTGTTCATGTAATAGGACCTCAACTAGGAATCACTTTACCTGGTAGCACCATAGTATGTGGTGATAGTCATACATCAACACAAGGTGCATTTGGTGCATTTGCATTTGGTATTGGAACAAGTGAAGTTGAACATACTCTTGCAACTCAAACACTTTGGCTTGAAAAACCGAAAACATTTGAAATTTTAGCAACAGGTAAGCGCAAAAACTCATTTGCAATAACTTCTAAGGACATAATTCTAAGTATTATCAAACAGATTGGAACTGACGGTGGTACTGGACATGTATTAGAATATCGTGGTGATGCAATTAGTGATCTATCGATGGAACAAAGAATGACTATTTGCAACATGTCTATAGAGGCCGGTTCTAGAGCGGGTCTCATTGCACCTGATGAAAAGACATTTGATTATCTCAATAATAGAAAGTACACTCCAAAAAACTATGATGAATTAGTTGACGATTGGAAAAATAATCTTATGTCTGATCCTAATTCAAAATTTGATAAAAGTTTCATAATTGATGTGGATAAAATTGAACCACAAGTAAGTTGGGGAACAAATCCTGCAATGGTGTCTGATGTAACAGGAAAAATTCCCACTCCCGAGGAATTTGGTCAGAATAATGAAATACAAATCGAAAGTGCAAAAAAAGCATTATTGTATATGGATTTAAAACCTGATACTGCAATTGTAGATATTCCAATTGACAGAGTTTTCATTGGTTCTTGTACTAATGCACGTTTAGAAGATTTGAAAGATGCTGCAGAAATTGTAAAGGGTAAAACAGTAAATTCTGATGTTAGTGCAATGGTTGTTCCAGGTTCACAAATGGTTAAACTTGAAGCTGAAAAATTAGGGTTAGATAAAATTTTTAAAGATGCAAATTTTGAATGGAGAGAATCTGGTTGCAGTATGTGTCTTGGAATGAATCCTGATATTTTAAAACCTGGTGAACGTTGTGCAAGTACTTCTAATAGAAATTTTGAAGGAAGACAAGGTTCTGGCGGTAGAACTCATCTCGTAAGTCCTGTCATGGCTGCTGCATCTGCTATTGCTGGTCATTTTGTTGATGTTAGGGAGTGGTGTTAAAATTTGAAACCTTTTACCAAAATTATTAGTATTATTACTCCATTTGATAAAGCGAATGTTGACACGGATCAAATAATTCCAAAACAATTTCTTAAATTAATTACAAAATCTGGATTTGGAAAATTTCTTTTTTATGATTGGAGATTTAATCATGATGGACAGAAGAAAAATGATTTTATCTTAAATGATTCAACATACCAAGACTCTCAAATATTGGTTACAAATGAAAATTTTGGTTGTGGTTCTTCAAGAGAACATGCTGTTTGGGCCTTGAAAGATTTTGGTTTTAATGTAATAATATCTCCTTCATTTGCAGATATTTTCTATAGTAATTGCTTCAAAAATGGTGTTTTACCTATTATCTTAGATATTGAAAAAATTAAAAAATTATTACAATATACGGATAAAATTGAACTTGATTTAAACTCCCAGAAAATCACTTTTGGCGATGAATCTATAAATTTTGAAATTGATTCACATCGAAAATTCAGATTATTGGAAGGATTAGATGATGTTGATCTTACTCTCAAAGAAGATGATAAAATAGACTATTTTGAAAAAAATTCTTCTAGCATATCAATTTTTGAATAAATACAAAAAATTTTCACAGATAAGACTATCTGTATGATTTTTGTTTTCTTCTTCTTGCACCAGGGCCGCCAAACTTCTTTGGTTCTTTTCTTCTTGCATCTCCACTGATCAAATATTTATCATAATCTGCAATTTTTTCTTTTAATTGTTGACGTGTTGTTTTGTTAAACGGATGATCTTTTGGTTCTTTCTTAGATTTTGTCCAACCAATTAAAGCTCTTGTCATTGCAGTAGCGGATGCATATGCTTGTCCCATGAAACCTCCACCCCTAACTCTGATTGAAATGTCAACTTTATCTCTAATTTCTTCCCCAATGATTTCTAATGGTGCTAGAATTACTTCTCTAGAAGCTTCTGGTTCAATCATTTCAAGTGGAATATTATTAATTCTAATTTTTCCTACACCTTTTGTGATGTATACATGTGCACTAGATGTTTTCCTTGATGCATAGTAAATCTCTGTCTTAGGAATCAAAAGTTGGTTCCTCCAATGTATCTACTAATTTCTGCCATTGTTGTATATCGTGATGAATCATGTCTTATCTTTGCTTTTTCAAATTGGATTTTTTCTAAACCTTTTACTTCTTTTGGAACTCCAATGTAAGTTCTTAATCGTGATAAATCAGTTTTTCCAGATGGTTTGTCTTCATATGGAAGCATTCCTCTAATCATTCTTGCAATTACTGTATCTGGTCTTCTAGGATGTTTAGGTCCGTGTTTGTAATTGATAATACTGTTAATTTTTAAAAATTCTTCATATTCTCCAACAATGCTTGCTCTTTTTCCACTCATCATAATTTTATCACAATTAACTACTGAAACTCTATTTCCTTTTCTCAATAATTTTGCAACATTCGATGCAAGTCTACCTGCAATCAAGTTTGTACCATCGACAACTATTGGTTTACTTAAGTCGATGACTTGTTGTTGTTCGGGTTGAGACTTTCTGTTATTCCATTTAGCCAATTATTTTAACTCCTTTTCCTGTTGGAAATTTTTCTATCATTTCTGAAAATTTTAAAACTTCTCCACCTGATTCTATAATTTTTTTTGCAGCAGAATTTGAAATAGATAATGATGAAACTGAAACTTTATGTGAAATATTGCCTGTTCCTAAAATTTTACCCGTAATCACCACGGCATTTCCATCTTCTGTTGTCTGATCAATTCTGGTAAGATTCACGATTTTTTGATTTGATCTTGATTTTTGAACATAATCTGCAACTTTTGCCCAAATTGGTGCATCATTTTCTTTAGATGCCTTTTTCAAAATTTTTAACATATTCACTTTAGCTTGTGTTACCATAAGTCAATTCGCCATTTTACCCAAATATAATATGATGTCTTACTTGATTTCGGATATGATTGTCTTAAATTCAGATAATTTACTTGATAATTGTTCTACACTCGATAATATGATGTGTTTTGGATTAAGTGCACCTGTTGATTCTACCGTCAATACTTTCTCATCATCTTTCTCAGTATCTGTTAGTGTTACAATATTTGCTGAATTCCATCGTGCATGTTCTGTTCCTTTACCTAATCTTGCATATGCTTCAAATTTTATTGATTGACCAGGTGCAAGAGTAACTATTGGAATATTATTAGAAGTAGGAACTACGCTTTCATCTTGTGATTTCAATTCTCCTGATAGAATTGTTCTTGTTTCATCTGAAACACCTGAATCTAATGTAAGCATAATTTTATCATTTTCATTTCCATCTTTAGATGCACTCAAATCTGTTTTTAATGGAATTAGACCAACTCTGTGAGCTACACCTTCGTCTGCCAAAACTGATGAATTTTCTAAAACATCAATACTTTCAACTGCATAAATTGGAACGCCGTTCAAACAAATTCTTCTTAATGCATTGGCATACTGAAGTGGCACTCCCTTTATCTTCACAGATACTTTTTCATCATTTTCATTAGTAATTTCTAGAGACAAATCTTAATCAAAAAACAGACTGTAGTAATAAAAATGTAGACTTATTTCATCAGAGATAAATACGAATTACTTTGATCCATACCATATGGACAAAGTCACGGTTGTAAAATACAGCTATGCAAGTGAAAAATTTGAGATATTGGTAAAGCCTGATCCTGCGTTTGATTATAAATTGGGTAAAATTTCTGAAATATCAAAAATTTTAGTCTCTGATGAAATATACACTGATTCAGGAAAAGGAACTCGTGCATCAAATGAGTTACTTCTTAAAGTCTTCAAAACAGAAGATACTACAAAAATAGCTGAAATAATGATGCAAAAAGGTGAACTGAATCTTAACACAGAACAAAGAAAAAAGATGACTACTGACAAACGAAAACAAATTATTACTTTCATCGCCAAGACATATGTTGATCCAAAAACACATCTCCCACATCCTCCATTAAGAATTGAACAAGCAATGATTGACGGTCGTGTTTCTATAGATCCTTTCAAAAATGCTGATGAACAAATCAAGGATATTGTTGAAAAATTAAGACCTATTATTCCATTGAAAACTGAAAACCTAACTCTTGAAATATCTGTTCCTGCACAATTTGTGGCACAATCTTATACTGTTTTAAAATCAACTGGAAGTTTGAAAAAAGAAGATTGGCAACCAAATGGCTCATTAAAAGCAATACTTGAAATACCCGCTGCCGCAAGACCAAACGTGATAGACAGACTAGGTGCAATTACAAAGGGTACTGCTAATGTTGAGGTACAAAAATGAGCGGTGAAAGAAAACGTCATGTAATTCCTGGTGAAGTAATAACATCTGGTTCTTACAGAGCTGAGCAAAACACTATTCAGGTTGGCGATAATATTGTATCAACTATTGTTGGTTTATCTGACGTACACGATGGTAGTGTTAGAGTAATTCCTCTTACTGGTGGTTATTTACCAAAAGATGATGATTTAGTAATTGGAAAAATATCATCTCATTCTTCATTATCTTGGACTGCAGACATTAATTCTTGTTATGTTGGAATGCTTCCAGCTAGCGATGTTTTTGGCAGAGATTATTCTTCAAGTTCCGATGATATGACTGCTAAACTAGCTAAAGGTGATTTAATTGCTGCAAGAATTGTAAATGCTGATATGACTCGTGATCCACTTATTACAATTAGTGGTCGTGAATTAGGTAAGATTGATTCAGGTGAATTAGTAAAAATTTCTCCAAATAAAGTACCACGATTAATTGGTAAACGTGGTTCAATGATACAGATGATTGAATCGTCAACTAATAGTCAAGTTACTATCGGTCAAAATGGATTACTTGTTGTTTCTTCAGAAGATCCAAATGGATTATTAAAGGCGATACAAGCAATTGAATTGATCGAAGAACAAGCACACGTTGCAAATTTAACTGATCAAGTAAATGAAATGTTGGAATCAAAAAGTGAATAAAAATGGGCGGAAGAGACACAGATATTGTATTATTAGATGAAAACGGAATTCGTTGTGATGGACGTAAAGTCAACGAAACCCGAAAAGTTACCATCAAAGCAGGTGTTTTAAAAAACGCTAACGGTTCTGCATATATTGAATTTGGCGATAATAAAATTCTCGTAGGTGTTTACGGCCCTAGAGATGTACATCCAAAACACATGTCTGATACTGACACAGGAATTTTACGATGTAGATATCACATGGCTCCATTTTCTGTAGGAGAAAGAAAAAATCCTGCACCATCAAGAAGAGAAGTTGAAATTAGTAAAGTCATCAAAGAAGCACTAGAACCTGCGGTTATGTTAAAAGAATTTCCTAGAACTGCGGTTGATGTTTACATGGAAGTATTACAAGCAGATGGTGGTACAAGATGTGCTGCATTAACTGGCGCATCCGTTGCATTAGCTGATGCAGGAATTCCTATGCGTGACTTGGTAGCAGGATGTGCTGCAGGTAAAGCTGCTGATGCAGTAATATTGGATGTAAATAACGAAGAAGACCAAGCAGGTCAAGCAGATCTTCCGATTGGTTACATGCCAAATTTGAAAAAGATCACTTTATTACAATTAGATGGTGTATTGACTCCTGAAGAATATAAACAATGTATTGAAATTGGAATTGATGGTTGTAATCAAGTCTATGAAATACAGAAAAAAGCATTACAAGACAAGTTTTTTGGAAGTGGTGAAAAACAATGAGTGACGGATTAATTATTGATCAATTAAAGAAGAATCAAATTCTTGATTTACTTAAAGAGGGAAAACGTGTTGATGGTCGTCAATTTGATGAACCACGTAAATTAACTATAGACATTGGTGTAATTCCAAAGGCTGAAGGGTCTGCACGTGCAAGATTAGGTGATACTGAAGTTGTAGCCGGAGTAAAAGTTCAACCTGAACGTCCATTCCCGGATACTGGAGATAAAGGAATGCTAATTTGTACTGCAGAAATTTTACCAATTGCACATCCTTCTGCTGAAACTGGCCCTCCACAACCACCTGTTGTTGAATTGGCAAGAGTAACTGATAGGGGAATACGCGAAAGTGGAATGTTGGATATGAAACAACTTGTTTTAGAAAAAGACAAATCTGTAATTGGTGTATTTTGTGATAATGCTGTAACCGATCATGATGGTAATTTGTTTGATGCATGTTCTTATGCATCAACAGCTGCAATCAATGCTTGTAAAATTCCTAAATATGAAATGCAAGATGAAAAACCTGTTAAAATTGAAGGTGAATTTACTGAACCTCCTATTACAACATTGCCTGTATCTGTAACAATGGCAAAAATAGGCGGTTTCATTGTAGTTGATCCTACTATTGAAGAATGGGGTATAATGGATGCACGAATTACAATTACATCTAATTCTGATGGAAACGTGGTTGCACTTCAAAAAGGTGGCTCTGATGGATTCACTCAAGAAGAATTAATCAAATGTGCTGAATTATCCGTCAAAGTTGGCAGTAAAATACGAGAGATTATAAAACAATCAAAATAATATTGTGATTAGAATGGCAAAAAAACAAACTACACTAAAAGGACTTGGTCCTAGATATGGAATTAAAATCAGAAAATCATTTACCAAAGTCCATCATTTAATGAAGCAAAAAAGAAAATGTCCTGAATGTGGAGGTCCCGTCGTTCGTGAGGCAGTTGGAATTTGGGCTTGTAAAAAATGTGGACTAAAAATAGCTGGCACTGCATATGACGTTAAGCTTTAACGCAAAAATTCAATTCTCTTCAGATAAAGAAAATAAATCAATTTATGATTCAATTAACACTGACAATGAGTTCTATCCTGAAAATCCTACAAAAACAAAAATCTCTCTTAATGATGAAATTATAATTGAACTTGAATCGCACCATTTACCTCATTTACGAGCAAATCTAAATTCTACATTACGCCTGTTACAAGCATCTTATGATACCATAAACTCTGTAAAGACATAATAAAACAATAATAAATCGTAAATTATGTCTGCAGGACAACAAATGCCACCTTGGCTACAAGAACAAATAGGAAAAATGCAACAATCTCAACAAAATCTACAATCAATTTTAATGCAAAAACAACAAGTTGAGATGGAAAATGCAGAATCTGATAGGGCATTAGAAGAATTAAAAAAAGCAGCTGATGGTGATCAAGTTTTCAAATATGCTGGCTCAATTCTAATAAAATCTGATAAAAAATCTCTCATTGATGAATTAGAAGAAAAAAAAGAGCTATCTAAAACAAAAACTACTGTGTTGGCAAAACAAGAAGAACGACTAAAAACTAGTCTTCAAGAACAAGAACAAAAAATTCAAGAGATGCTAAAAAATCCTAACCAACCTAACTCTCCTAACTCAGATAAACCATCATCATAAAACCTTAACAAATTTTAACATAGGTTATATCACATAATTGTGAAAATTGAAGAATTACGAATTATAGTTGATGAACGAGAGAAAAAGAGTGGTATTCCAAAACTTTTGTCTTCTATTGGTGTAAAGACTGAAATCAAAACACTTCCAATAGGTGATTATATCGTTGCTCCTGAAACTATAGTTGAAAGAAAAACTATACGTGATTTACTTTCTTCCATATTTGATGGTCGTTTATTTGATCAATGTAGTAGATTAACTGAACATTATCAACATCCAATTTTATTGGTAGAAGGAAATGTGGATGAAATTGAAGAGTTGACTGATAATCCTCTGATATTTTATGGTGCATTATCTACCGTTGCATTAGACTTTAAGATTCCAGTAATTCCTACTCCCAGCGCAACACATACTGCAAAACTTTTAGTGTCACTTTCATCAAGAAAAGAACTAACAAAAGGACCATTTCTCAAAAAAATTAAAAAATCTAATAATTTGGAAAAACAACAACTTTCTGTTTTATGTAGTCTTCCTGGAGTCGCAGAAAAATCTGCAATCCGTTTACTAGAAAAATTTGGAACACCACTTGATGCATTATGTGCACCTATAACCGAACTTGCAAAAACTCCTGGGTTAGGAGAAGCGAAAGCAAAAAAAATTAAAAAAATGCTACAAAATAAGAATAAAATTCATAAAAAATCTGGGCAGAAAACATTACATGAATCTTAAATTGATTTTTTAATTAGTTTTCTATTCAATTTACTTCCACATATTGGACATTCTTTCTGTTTTGAAAATTCTTTTCCACACGCTGAACAATACCTAATCCATTTTCCAACTGTTCTGATTCCCTCAGTCATGAGTGAAGATGTTTTAATTTTTAATTGTTTTGCAACATTTGTAACCGCAAAATCATCCGTGATTAATTCAATATCATTTTCTAATGCTAATGCAATAATTGATACATCTTGTTTAGAAATTGTTGAATTATCTCCTGTCTTAATTGATGCATCTGTTACAATAATGATATTTTCTTCACTAGGATCTCTTATCTGAAGTCTATTTGTTTGTTGTAACATTTCCAGTACACCTTGTTTTGTTTTGATGTGCTGTATTTCTTCATACACCATACTAGTTGTCATAAAAGAATCATTAGATGCAAATGGTATTCCTGCATAAAATGCTGTAGCATCTAAAACTCTAAAAACCAAGTTTATTCATTTGTCTTAGACCTTTTTTCTTTAATCGAACAAAAACTGCTTGATTCTTAAATTTCTTAATAGTAATTTTTTGATCAACTTCTGATGATTTGATCATTTGTGCATCCATTACAATATTGCAATCATGTGAACAATTAATCTCAATTTTTTCATCAGGAACAACAATTGATGGTAATCGGTGTACTGGTGCGACTGGAGTTATAATCAGTACATCTAAACTTTCATGAAGTAATGGTCCACCAATTGAAAACGAATGACCTGTAGAACCGCTTGGTGTTGAAATTATAACCCCATCCATCTTTTGTTTCACTGTATCATTTTGGAATTTAATCTCAAATTCTGCAGTTTTTGTTAAATTTTTACGATTTACATAAATTTCATTTAATGCTGGTGAAAATTCTTCTCCATTACATATTGCTACTACTCTTGTTCGTTTATCCAACCAAACTTGATCTTTTATCATTGCATCAACCGCTTCATCAAAATCATCTAATGTTATCTCTGAAAGAATTCCCCTATTCCCTCCAACATTTATGGTTAAAATTGGCGTTTCATTTCGAAGATTTCTAAATGTTCTTAGTGTTGTACCATCACCTCCTAATGTTACAGCCAAATCTAATTTTATTTTTGACAACTCTTCAAGTGATTCAACTTTTTCAGATCCTGTAACGCTCACTGGAGCAATTGTGTAGACTTTGATCTTTTTTGCAATTAATTTTTTTGAAATCATTTCTGCAGCATCTTCTGAAATCTTTGATCCAAATTTACTCACTATTGCAACTTTGTTTAGTTTCAAGCAGTCTCTCCAAACTTTACCGCATTTAAAAATGATAGTACCTTATTCATGAATAATTCTCATATTTTTGACATTTTTTTTATAATTATCTCGAGAAGGTTTTTAACTAATTGAAAGCGCATTAAAGTAAATGTCACTCTTACTCAAAGATCGAGTTTACACAATGGAGTCTCAGACTGCAAAAAGAGGTGTATATCCGTTACATGGATTTAAACTTGGTTTGTACCGTTTACCTTTCAAATTGGACGATCCTCTTGAAATCAAATCTATTCACGATGGTTTGAAAAAAGCCTTTGAAATGGAAATATACGCAGACAGAATATTTGCTACATATCATTGGTCTGAAGAAAATATGCCTGATCAATTTGATAAAAATTATGAAAAGGTTGACTTGAATGTTACAGTAGAAATTGTAACCGGTGATGTTGTTGATATTATTTATCAAATTTGGCCAATTGACAAATTTGGTGATCCGCATTGGTTAAAAGATTATAGAAAAAAGGCTGATCATTTTGCAAAGATGGTTACTGATACTATTTTACGTAATACAATACTTGAAGAAAAATTCCGTGCTGCACTAATGAAGCTTGAAAAAATTTCTGAAAAAGAATCAATCAAAAGATTAGAAGAATTAACACCATTAGCAATGATTGTCCTTAATGCAAAACCAAAACCAAAAGTTGCATCCGACGACGAAGAAATTGAAGAAATTGATGAAGCAAACATGGAAGTACCAGATGGCGCAAAACCTGGTCCAATCGATGTTGAGTATAAATCAAAAATGAAACAATCTCCATCATTTGAAGCTGAAACTGGTCATGAGATCAAAACTTGGGGTCGAGTTGGTACTGAAAATGGAATTATGGGTGTATGGGGTGAATTTGTTTCAGTCGATTTCGATATCTGTGTTGCAGATGGTGCATGCATCGATGCATGTCCCGTAGCAGTTTATGAATTTGCAGAATTTCCTGGAAATCCTGCATCTGATAAGAAACCATTAATGTCAAAAGAACCTGATTGTATTTTCTGCCTTGCATGTGAGGGTGTTTGTCCTCCAAAAGCTATCAAAATCTTTGAACAAAAGTAATTTTTTTAATTTCAGATATATAGCACCGATACAAGTTTCAAAGTGGTAACATTGGAAGGTAACCCATTCACTCAATTTGTATTTCAAATCTTCATATTTTGTGCAATTCTAATTATTGGTTATACCTGTAATTTTTATTATCTTGCCTTTTTATCAAGTCGTCGAAAGGAAGATAATTCAATAATTGAAGTAGGCGAACCAACAATTACCATTCAATTACCAATCTATAATGAAAAGTATGTTGCGACAAGATTAGTTGATGCAATCTGTCAACAAGATTATCCTAAAGAAAAAATGAAAATCATGGTATTAGATGATTCTGATGATGATACTGTTGAAACAATGTCGGGCACTGTAAAACAATATCAGAATTTAGGTTTTGATATTGAACATGTTCGTAGAGGAACACGAACTGGTTACAAGGCTGGTGCTTTAAAACATGCAATGAAATCAACTAAGAGTGAATTTGTTGCAATTTTTGATGCAGATTTTATTCCACCTACATGGTATCTCAAAAAAGCAATGTCTCACTTTACAAGTTCAAACATCGGTCTTGTTCAATGTAGGTGGGGTCATATCAATGAAAATTATTCTGCACTCACACAGGCTCAAGCATTAAATTTAGATTTTCATTTCTTGGTAGAACAAAAGGCAAAAAGTAATTCTAAATTATTTATGAATTTTAATGGAACCGCAGGAATTTGGAGAAAAGAATGTATTGATGATGCAGGTGGTTGGCATACTGCAACTTTGGTGGAGGATCTAGATCTTAGTTATAGAGCACAAATGAAAGGTTGGAAATGTTTGTTCTTGCCTGATATCGTGGTTGATGCTGAACTTCCAGTTCAAATGAATGGTGCAAAAAGACAACAATTTCGTTGGGCTAAAGGTTCAATACAATGTGCTGTTAAATTACTTGGAAATATTTTACTTAAAAGAAAAATAGCATTTGATACCAAACTCCAAGCTTTTATTCAACTTACTAGACATATTGTTTTTCCATTAATGTTAATACAATTTATCACACTTCCAATACTTCTTGCATCTGAAGTTAATCTTTACATTGTTAGCTTTCTACCAGCGTTAACTTTGGCGACATATCTTGCCATGGGACCTGGTGCATATCTTCTTGTCATTCATAAAATGTACAAAAATGATTGGAAATCAAAAGCAAAAGTGCTTCCATATCTTCTTGTTTATTCAATTGGAATGTCTGTTAATAACACTGTAGCGGTATTTGATGGCGTATTTGGAAAAAAGAATGAATTTCTTAGAACTCCAAAATATGGAATTGTCAAAAATGATGATGATTGGAGAGATAAAGCATACAATTTACCATTTTCAAAGACCACTTTACTGGAAATGTTCTTTGCTGTGTATGGTGTACTTGGAATATTCATAGCAATTTTTTCCAATAATCCTATCTTTGTGCCTATAATTGCTTTACAGGCAGTTGGATTCTTTTACATCTCGTGGCTGAGCTTCTCTCATACAAGATATAAAAGACCACAATCCACAAAGCATCAATTAACAAAGGAAGAAAAAATGGCTAATCGTTTCTATAAACTTGCACTCGGCGGAATATTCGCAATAATCGTAATCGGTGGTTTCATGGCATTCACTGGTTACGCCAATGATGTATATCCTCTTGATCAATCTGTTGGTTTCTTAGATAGAATTGTAGCCACATCAGATCCACAATCAATTATTGCTGACATTAATTCAATCAAAGCAAATCTACCTGCAACAGGAAATCCTGTATGGATCTTTCCAACTGATTCTACTAATTTTTCAAGAATTCAATCTGATCTTGATACAATGCTAATCAGTGCTGAAAAAATTTCTGCAGTACCGACTGATAGTGCTGCATACCATACTGGAATGTTGGATATTAACAGTCGTTCTGTACTTATACAAGAAAATATCGCTGATGCTATACCTTACATGTATGTCAGTTTTTCAAATATAATCTTCAGTTCTATCTGGATTGCAGCAATCTTAGGAATATTTGCTGTCCTCAATAAAAAGAAACAAAAAATGCAAGAATATGATGTTTCACAAGATGTCTAAGAAATACCTAATTCATTTCTAATCTCATCAACTGCACGAATTCCAAAAATATCTCTAACTTGAGGTATTCTTATTGCTTCTTTTAGTAATTCTTTTCCCAAGTTTTCAGCCATTACGTTTAGTACTTCTGAAAATCGTAATTCCCATTTATCTGCACAATCAAAAATTTTCCCTACTGCCCATTGTCTAACTTCATGCGGTAATGGAATCTTATCTTCCGTTTCAATTGAGAGTTTATCAAATAAATTAATTAATTCAGTTGTTTGAGCAGCCATTTTTTCAATATCTTTTATATCTCCATATTTTGATTCTGCTTGCATTCTGATACTTGATTGATATTCGTTAAGTTTCAAAATTGCCATAACCTCTTTAGAATTATCATCTGAAGTTTTGTTTGTGACTCCTTTTACGCCTTGTAATTCGTGCATAACTTTGTCTGTTTTTTGATGGAATTCTGAGGCAATCTGGTCTGAACGGTCAATCATATTTGAAATATTTGATATCTTTTCCTCCATTTCAGATTTGAATGTCTTCATTCCATCTCCAATTAATGATGAAATTTTTGGACTTGAAACTAATCCACCAATTTCATTTTTCAAATTAGACATATCTTTTCCAATATCTCCAGTTCTGTTAGTAATTGATTTTATACTCTCTCGTAATTCTTCAATTTGTGATGTAATGTTTCCTTCAGTTTTTGTTGGAACTTTATCAATTTTCTCTTTTACCTCATCTACTCTATTTGCAATTTTCATAATCATTTTTGAATTATTTTGTATAGATTGTTTACTTTCTGAAATTGACTTCATAATTTCGTTGGTTTTTGGAACTGTTTTTTGATATTCATTTATTTTTATAATTTTTTTATCAATCTCTTCTGTTTGCTTGTTTAATTTTGCAATAAATTTTTCATGTACTTTTACCTGATTAAATCCTGCAAACAATCTCTGTGTATCTTCCTCAATTATGTCCATTTGTTTTGCTTGTTTTTGCATCTGAGACATTGCCACACTTAATGATTCCATCATACTACTCATCGAAACCAAAACTCTTTGATTATCTTTGAAGATCTTAGCCATTTCTTTAATCTCCTTAGATAACACTTTTGTTGATTCTGAAACTGTATTTACTTTATTGAATAATTTTGCTGGGCTTGGGTCTCTATTTGTTTTGGTAGATTGTTTTTTTGAATTCTTCCTTTCAACCATAACAATCTCAAGTCACATTGCTGGTTTAAAAAGTGCGGTATGAAAAAAGAAAAACGAGAGGATTATTTGTTGATAATCTCTGGGTCGTGTAATAACTGATGAATTGTTTTCTCAGCTAATCCGTTTTGGCTTTCAATAAAACCTCTGTTGCAGTATTCGCATTGTATCATGTATACCGTATGGTACGGTACGATATATACCGAGGGTTCTATTGAAATAACCATTTCTGGTCAGATACCCCAGAGCTTATTTCTTCACTAATCAGACACTCTGATCATCATCCCAGATAATATAGTGAAAAATTTCTTAAAATAAAGCCGTATCCTGAAAATCGTTTTAAATTCACTAATACACCATAGATAGATGCAAAATATTTTCCTTCAGTTAGGTACTGGAAATGGTGAAAGCTCAATTGAAGATGGAGTTTGGAATCTGGTTGATAAAATCAATCCTTTACAGATGCCTCATGATACCTTTGTAACTGATTTGGCAGTGATAATGATTCTTGCAGGAATTGTCACCCTTGCATTCTTTAAGATACGACAACCACTCATCATTGGGTACCTGTTTGCAGGAATGTTGATTGGTCCATTATCTCCTCTTTGGACATCTTTTCTTCCTGAAAGTGGTAGTGAACCTAGTGGTTCAATAGGAATACTTTCAGATATTGCGGCACTCAATGTTTTTGCTGAGATTGGTGTTATCTTACTTTTGTTTGTAATTGGTATAGAATTCCCATTTGCAAAAATACGTTCTATTGGAAAAGTTGCGATTTTGGTAGGATCACTTGGTCTGTTTCTCACTTTAATTGTAGTATTTTATGCATCTACATTACTTGGACTAGGATTCATGGATTCATTATTCATATCTGCTGCATTATCTATCAGTAGTACTGCAATAATTGTAAAGGTTTTAGAAGAAACAGGGAAGATCAAAAAAGAATCTTCTATTTTGGTTTTAGGTATATTGATTGTAGAAGATGTTATTGCTGTAATTTTAATTGCGTCGTTAGAATCAATTGCATTAGCAGGAACTGTCTCAATTGAAGGTGCAGTTGCTGTTGTGGTAGTTGCCACTATTTTGATAGTTGGAACTTTCACTATTGGAATACGTACAGTTCCAAAATTAATCGATAAGGTTGCAAGTGCAGAAAATCGAGAGATTTTATTACTTAGTGTTTTAGGTGTGTGTTTTGGGTATGCATTATTAGCAAATATTGTAGGATTATCCGTAGCAATTGGTGCATTTCTTGCTGGTGTATTAGTAGCTGAATCAAAATCTGCTGAAGTTTCAAAAATTCTATCTAGTCCAATAAAAGATATGTTTGTTGCAATCTTCTTTGTTTCTGTTGGTGCTCTAATGGATGTAAGTCAATTAGAAAACTACATTTTCATTGCAATTGCACTAATTGCAGTTGCGCTTGGTATGAAGCTTGGAGGAAATCTACTCGGAAATATTATGCTTAGACAACCAAAACCAAAATCACTCCGTTCTGCTTTTACACTTGCAGCGCCAAGGGGTGAATTCTCAATCGTGATAGTCAAGGTTGGAGTTGATGCTGGAGTTGTTAGTGCATTTTTGTTCCCATTGATAGGAATAATTGCAATAATTACAGCATTTATCACACCTTTCTTAGTAAAAGCTGGTGATTTTATAATACCAAAATTTACGAGGCAATAAATTGTCAAATAAAGAGTTAGATGAATTTTTAAAAAATTGCCATAAAGATCTATCTGTTGAAGATTTTGAAGGTAAGATGGTTCCATGCATTGGGTTTGAAGGGCGTAAGTTTGATGATATGCTGAATAAGGTTGCAGGAAAACCATTATCTGTAGATACCAATCTAAATATTTTGCAAGACGGATTAGGTCATGTATTTGTTGAAATGCTTCTCACATTTTCACATGGTGAAATAAATGAAAAAATTCTGGTAAATGCAAATGAAAATCTTGAATTCTTTGAATCACTTGCAAAGAATACTATGCTAGCTATCGCTTCTGTAAATCATCCGGAAAAAATTTTCATGATACAACTGCCAAAACCTGAAAAAACTCATGAAGCATTAGAAATAATAAAAACTGGATTAACCAATAAACCTTCAAATAAATAATACTATATTCGCAATACTGAAAATTCTTAAATGAAATAATCTACACCATATTTTATGAAAATAGTTCAATTATCTGATGTTCATTTTGGAGCACAATTTCGTGATGATGTTTTCAGTCAGGTAATTGATGAAGTTAATGAGTTATCTCCTGATGCAGTAATAATTACCGGTGATTTAACAAACGAAGGTCTTAAAGAAGAATATGAGGGCTGCAAAGAACTAATTTCAAAATTAAATGTAAAAAAAATCATTGCGATGCCTGGAAATCATGATTATAGAAATACTGGATATTTACATTTTAAAAAATATTTTCCATTTCAAGCAATTAATGAATTAGGTAAGGGGGTAGTAGTAGTTACAATAGGAACTGCAAGACCAGATCGTGATGATGGTGAAGTTGGATATAGACAAACACTCTGGCTTGAAAGAACAATGAAAAAATATGAAAATAAGGTTACTATTCTTGCTATGCATCATCATTTGATAGGTATTCCTGATACTGGTTCAGATAGACTCACAATTGTTGATGCAGGTGATGTTTTACGTGCAACTTTGGATTCTAAAGTAAATCTTGTTTTATGTGGTCACAAACATAGACCTTGGATGTGGGATTTTAGCAATTTGCTTATCGCAAACGCTGGTACAACCTCATCTAAACGTGTAAGAGGATTCTTTGAAAATAGCTATAATATCATAACTGTTGAAAATGGAAAAATTCAAGTTGATCTTAAGGTTGTAGGTGGAAAAAGGACTCCTTTGCAAGATATTACAAAAAATTATGCTAGGTTCGAGGATGATTAAATTGAAAATATCTGGCATTTCTCTTACAATCATCACAATTTCGGTTTTGTTATTTCTTATTCCGTTTGAATCCTATTCTGACAACTTAGATGATTGGGGAGTACCTGAATATCAAAGAATGATTTCTTCAGATAGTTCTTTTAATTCTGGATTTAATTTTATTTCTGCTAATGTACAATATCAAGTTAGAGACATTTCTGATGGATTGGTTTGCATTGTTCAATCTGACACTATAACAATTTATGATTCAAAATTCACTTTCAATTATCTTACTAATCATCCATCTCATGTAACATTTGAAAATAATGGTGGATTGATAAATTATGTGTCATTAAGAGATTCTTGGAATGTCGGCGAAGGTGATTCATTTCTATCAGCCTTAAGATATGCTGTAATCGACCCTGCAAATGAAAAACCATACTCTCTTTTCTTTGCCACTGCTAATGGTTGTGCAGTTCAACCTGGTGACAAAGTAAGTGTATTATGGGAAATTGTTTATAACTAAATTATCTATTTTTTTGAAAACAAAGTCGATAATCCTATAGCAAAAAATACTATCAGAGGAACATATCTGTATGGGTATACAAAATAGTAATCAGTTATCATCTCTAATACTGGTGTAACCAAAATTGTACCAGAAATTAATACAATTAATGAAACTGAATTCATACATCCGTTTCTAGCTTTTAATAATAATCCTACTGAAACAGGTAACAAAAATAGTAATAATAAAATATCAAATCTAAGATTAGACGCTAATGTTGTAAATCCGATTAAAAATTCTGATATCTCTATATCAACTACGTTTCCATAAATGGCATTTGAATATTGAAAAATAATTAAACTAATTATTATAACAATGATGTGTGTAATTATCACAAAAATTTTTTTATTTTTTGGAATATCTGATAATAATGTAACTAGAATTGATATTGGCAACCAGAGTACAAATATTGCTTTTGAAAAAATTGCTAAAATATAAAAAATAGATGAAAATTTTGGTTTCTTAAAAATTAAATAAATTGAAAAAACATAAAATAAAACCCAAAAATTTTCATAAACTGCAATTGTATCGTAGATATAAAATGTAGAACTCTGTAAAACTAACACAACTGCTATCAGTCCTGTGAAATTTTTGTTTGATAATTTTACTGTTAGAAAATATGTTGTAATGAGAAGAAAAATACTTGCTAAATACGGAATTACTTTGATATTATTAAAAACCTCTTCGGATGCAACCAACAACGCCATTCTAACATGTCTGTCCAATTGTTCTGCAAGATACTTATTTTCTGCTTCTTGTTCTGGCCATATTTTAACTGCTTTTTCAAGCACCAAAAAATCTCCATACTGATTTAATTCATTAATTGATAACTCATTGACACTTGTAACAACGTAAATTGCTAATATTATAATCAAAATTATAAATGAATTTCTCTTAGATAGATCAAATGATAAAATTTTCTCTATGATATTTGTAAATACTCTTGGTAATTTTTCTTTAAGACCTAATATGATTAATGAGAAAATTATGATGTTCACAATGATAAGTGGAATTCCCATTGCGCCGAGCTCAAACACTTCACCAAATAGATTCGTATCTACCACTGAAATTATTAATCCTGGAAAGACAACGGAAATTAAACTAAGTAAAACCACAAAAATTCCTATTGAACAAATTAACCAAATAACTGGATTGTTTATTTTTCTTTGAATTACATTATTAACTTCTGAGTTTTGTTCTCCATCGTTACTGTTCTTAGATCTTGAATGTTTACCCATAATTCAAAATTATGTATCTTGTATTTAGTCCAATATTACCAAGTTATACTAATTAACCAACATAATCCAATCAGTTTGAGCGGGGGTCGCCTAGCCCGGTATGGCGTGAGATTGCTAATTTCATGTTCGCAAGAACTCGTGGGTTCAAATCCCTCTCCCCGCGCCAGCTTTAATATTGACTTAATCTTGGTATAATTTAGAAACAAAATGGGACGTCGTAAAAGTCAAAAAATCGTAAAAACAGGTCCAAAAAATGTTACAACTGGAATGTGTCCTTTATGTCAAACAATTGGTAGAATTTTCATTATTGGACATGTTGGGGAAGAAAGAGCTAAATGTCCTGCATGTAATCAAGAATTTGATTTATAGCTAGACTGAGCGTAACCATACCTTTTTAAAGAATTTTTCTAATATCAAAATATGAGTTCTGAAGGAGAAGGAACAGTTTATGATAGAATTGAAAAACTAGAAGATGAAATTGCAACATTACGAAATGAAATTGATGTAATAAAAAACGCTTTCAGAAACGAACTCGCAAGACATGAAGTTAAAATGATCAAAAAAGGTCACGATGTTTCATCAATCATTGACTAATTTTTTCTCTAATTTCTTTAATTAGTTCTAAAACAAAATCTACATCTTCTGCATTTGGTTCCATCTCCAAGTATTTATTAAGAAATTTTATTGCATCATCAAAATTTTTTAATTTGTTTTCCAAAATTCCCATATCTCGAATCTCATCTGGTGATTCTGGTAATATTTCTAAAATCATTCTATTACACATATTTGCCATTTCATATGCAAACGAATCTGTGTATGAATTTTTTAAATTTCTTAACATTCTTACTATTATTTTTTCATCTGAAATTTGATTTAGATACTCTGCTTCAAATTCTACTGAATCGCCATAATTTTGATACAAAATCTCTTGTAAATTTTCTAATTCTAATAATCTACCTCTGTTAAATGGGTCTAAAATCATTTCTTCTCCGTATTTGATAATAACATGACTTGGAAATCCTACTATCTTTAGATCTAAATCTGCATATTTTGCAATTTCTTTGTATAAAATGCATAATGTGATTGGAATTCCTGATCTTTTTTCTAAAACATAATTAAGAAAATTATTTTTGGGATTATAGTAATCATCTAAATCTCCTTTAAATTCTTCAACATCAAAAAGGAATTCATTCAGTAATGAAATCACATATGTGGGATTTTTTGATTCTGAAACTCTATTTCTAAAATTTATCCCTAGTTCTTTAATTTCCTCTATTTCTTTTGAAACACATAATTCTGGATATTCAAGAATTTGTGCTAATTTTAGACATTTTTCAATTAAATTATAATTTTCACTACTAACGAACAAACTCCATTCTGAAACAAGTGAGATTTCTCTCTCATTCATTACATGTGTTTTGAGCCGGTAGATAAATCCCTTTTCAGATAAAGTTCGGGTTCTTTTAATTCTCTTGTACTAGGTGGCTTTTCAATCAAAAACCTAAATGCATCTTTTCCAAACTTATCAAATACTTTTTCTGTTAGTTCTTTACCCATATTTTTTCTAACTTTATATGATGAAAAATCAGTTCCCATGAAAGTAGTTAGATAATTTTGGAAATCCTGATCCTCTTGTAAAATATTCTGTACTGCAAATTCTGCTATTCCTTCCATGGTAGAAAATGCGGCATGATGTGTTTGGATTGGTAATAGCCATCTTTGATAAATCTCTGATAATTCGGGAACAATCTCTGAAATTTTAGGATCTATCTCCACATGTGAATAAGTCATAACATCTGGTCCTAGTTCATTCACTACAAAATTATCTGGATTTAACATGAAAAATAAATTTGCACGTTTTGCAATTGGAAAGTTATCTGGAACAGTTTGTAATTGTAAATATTCGTAAAGATTTTTTGTAGCATCTTCTTCTAAATTAATAATTATTTTAGCCAATTCTTCATTAATGGAATTTACATTTATTGCGGCATTTTTGTTATCTTCTTGTAAATTGTCTTGTGTAGAATGAACTATCTCTTCCACCATTGTCATTTTAAGAGCGCCTTTGTAACCTGATTCAACCTGCTCTTTTCGTAAGTCGTATGGCTGACCTTGTTTATACAGAATAATCTTTGGATAGCTTGATAGAATAAACTTGTTGAGGTATACACAAGAATCTAAATAATCTCCATAGGTAGTTGAAATTTTTGAAATGTATGATTTTGCATAAGTAGAATAAACTAAAAATTTTTCAGTATCTTTCTCAATTAATTCTGCGATGCCTTTGATATCTAAATCTGCCACCGCTGAGAATAATTCATCAACAAACCCTCTTGATTGTTTTGTCGCAAAAACCTTTTTCCCTTTCAATAATTTGAATTCCTTTAAATCTGGAAACTCGATTCTAAGGTTCGATTTAACTGAAAATCCAGTAAACGCTTCAACCTGTTTAGCGATATCTGGAAGTATTTCTTTAGAAAATGATTCTAATTCTGTAAACTGATTAGGAAATTCTGGATCATCATTAATCTTTTCTGTTAATTTTGCAATTTCTTTTTCTTCATCAATTTCTACTGAAATTTGATCTAAAAGCGCTTCTGCAAATTCAGTAAATTCTCCCATAACAAAAATAAAATAAAAACTAATTTAATACTATCTTAACCAATTATTTTTTTGACGATTACCCAAAAATTGGTTGTTTTCTTAAAAATTTAGAATGCAGTCACCGGGATTTGAACCCGGGTCACTAACTTGGCAAGCTAGAATAATAACCAAACTATACTATGACTGCTCAAACGTCTAAAAAAAAGTTGCATATTAAAGCCTAATGATTCAATATCAATTTTTTAATTCATCTATTGCATTAATCAGACATGGATGAACAAATCATAAAAATTCTTGTTAAAAAAATAAGTGAAATAAAAACAGAAAACGACCAAACTAAACGAATTATTAATGAATTCTCAAATCTTGACTCTGCTTCATTTTCTTCAGGAATTATGATTGGACGTTTGTTGAATTCTTTTCATTATCAACATAGAAGAATTTTAAAACGAAATCCAACTGATAATGAATTTAATGAATTTCTTAAATTTTTAAAAAGGGAATTAGGATAAATTCTCTAATTTTTTGTTCTCTACTTTTTTATTCTCAAAGAAGACGATTGTTGGGGTTCCTGGTAATTTCACGCATGATTTTCGTAATGCACTTTTTGCTGCTTCAAGATGTTCTTTATCTACATTCATCTCCATTATGACTTGTCCTTGTCTTGCTCTTACTGCAAGACTATTTGCTTTTCCAAATGCACGTCTCATACCTTCTGAGAGTCTATCTGCACCTGCTGCTGCAATAGTTTTATTTTCTCTTAATCTGACATGTGGGTAAACCCTCAAACGTGAATTATATCCTGTTTCACCTGTGGTTTTTTCTAATGTTTTGTTTGCAGCCAATCTGGTTGATTCAAGAGCCATATGTCTAATCTGGACTTTTTCATTAATTTTTAATTGTACACAATACTCGAATTGTCTTTTTTTATTTCCACTGTTAAATTTTGCAATTTTGATTTGTGGCTTTCCTTTGATATGCCTTGTATTGGCATAAGGTTGTCCATTTCCTTTTCGATAGCAGGCACCATGCATACCAATGAAACTCTAACAACCCTATTTTAACGATTAGCATAACAGGTATAGATCTTGTATATTTTTGAGTATATTTTGCAGAATTATTATATCGCGATACTTCTAAACGAGGTATGTCATTTGATTTTGAGACAAAGATCACAGCAAAATTCATAGATGAAAAAACAATTGTGATTAATCCAAAAATGCAGAACATTTTGAATGAGAGGGGCTTTGGAGAATCAGAAAAAGATACCTTGATTCTAAATTCCTTTGAAACTCTATATCTTCTCTATAACAATAAACTTGAACTGAAAAAAATAAACAAGAATATTGTTTTTGACGAATTAATTCAAAAATACATTCAAAAAAATGACGATATTCTAACACGATTTTTACTTTATAGGGATTTACGAACTAAAGGATATGTTGTTAAAGATGGTTTTGGATTTGGTTCTGATTTTAGAGTTTACGAAAAGGGAACCTATGGAAACAAAGATGCCAAATTTCTTATTTTTGCCTTCAATGAAGGCACACAACAAAAGATTGGCAAGCTTTACAAAAACATACATGAAATAACTCAAATGGGTAAAGAGCCTATTATTGCAGTAATTGAGCGTCGTGGAGAAATAATATATTATAAAATCAATAAAATGAATTTCCTAGAAAATAAATCTGAACTTGAAATGAAGGATTTTAATTTTAATTAAGATTAACAGCCCATTCTGAAGAATATTTGAGCAAATTATTTTTCTCAGCATAGTCAAAGTCAAAAGTTTTGACTGATGGTGTTTCATCTAACCATAATTTTTCAAAATCTTTAATTTTTGTTTCAACTCTTGTTTTATCATTCCATGATGTGAATACATCGATAGTTTCAAAATTCTTACTTTTTCTAGCCAACATTACACTTGATGAACCTGAAAAAACAACTGAATCTCCATTTGAATCTCTAAAAATCCCAACTTTTTCTGAAAATGTTCCATCAATTTCCTCTGAACTTGGTATTCCAATTTTTAACATAAGATTCCCATCATCAACTAATCTTCTAATTTGTTCTAGTTTCACATCTTTGATTAATTCTGGATTAAAATTTTTCCATTTTTTTGTGTTTTTTGAAAATAGTTTTGTCATCATATTCAAATCTTTTATCGCGAACTGATGTCCTGATATTAGTCTCATTCTTGCATTTGGTGTTGAATTATGAAATCCTAATGATAATGTGGTAAGTCCACTCAATGTTACATATTCCACAGCTCTATCATATTCAATACAATTATTCAGACAAGGAATTAAGAAATCTGAAACTATGTCATCTTCATCTGACCTATACTGTTCTTTTAATTTTAATTTTCTAAGTTCCACGATATTTTATGTATTATTGAGATTTAAAATCTTGTTATGATGAATGCTCCCATCGGGATTTGAACCCGAGTCACTGCCTTGAGAGGGCAATATGCTTGGCCGGACTACACTATAGGAGCTGTTTTGACAAGAAATTTGTCATAATTAAACGAATCCGCATAATTTTTTATTTTAAAAATTTTTGAATTAACTATATTCCCAAAAAAGTTTTGAGTAATCAAAATAATTACTTGTTGATGGAAATATTATCATGAACTTGGACGAAATTACAAAAATTATCGGATCAAATGACTCTCCGATAGCACTTGGTGGATATGATTCTGATAACTTTGATACCGATTGTGGTATACAGAATGTAATTATATTCGATGGAAAAGATATACCTGATGAAATTATAACACATGAATCTAAAACTCTAAAAATATCTCACGGAAGTCTATCTGAAACCAATTCTGAATACCTAATTCATTATGGAAATATCCAAATTATACAAGATACCCAATGGGAACTAAAGATGTTAGTATCTAAAGTTCAAGAAAAGAAAAATGTGTTATTCTCTACATCTACAAAAAATGCTCTTATTGAATCACAATTATCATTATCAAAGGCAAAAAATGCTCTTGAACATGATGATCCATTTGTCTCGTGTTGGATAAAATCTGGTATAATTTCTCTTATTGATTCAATTCTTTTCCAAAATAATATTCTACCAAATCCTGTTCATGCACTATCTTCCATGAGAAGTTTAAAACAAAAAAATACAAATCAATTTGTAGATAAAATTATCTCTGAAACTGGAATTGAAAGAGCAACTTCTTCATTATTAGTTAGAATGTTAAAATCTACTTGTGGTTTTTCTGATATGATTGAAAAAAACCAAAACTCAATTATTATTGAAAAAAAAGCAAACTATCTAATTCAAAACTCGTTGTTTGCTGATTGTTATTTGTATTTGATTTATCAGAATAGAAATAATTTTTATAAAATTAAGGACTCACTTAACAAAAATCCTGATAAGATACATGTGCTAAAAACTGCATTTGATCTTACTACCACATCTTCAGATTTATCTGACACCATTGATTCTTTATCTGAAATTCCAAAATCACTACTATCCAATTTTCACTAACGCTGTTATGAAATCTGAAAAACCCTTAAAACTAAGTTTGGCACTAGAATTTCATGACAGATCAAGCATGCGGATGCGAAGCAGATACAGGCGATCCAGATTATGAATGTGATTGTGCAATGCAAGGGACTTGTCTCTGTGCTAATGATTGCACATGTAGCGTCGCAGTCTGTAAAGAAGCAGTATCCCAACTAAATCCATAAGAAAATAAAGTTATTTTCTCTTTTTTTATTTTATTTTATTATTGTAAAATCTATCAAACATTAAATATACTCATAACAGTCTGAACTTTGTGAGACTACCAATAATTATAGCAGCGTCTGCATTATTATTTTTAATACCTTTAGCATCTCAAGATTCATTTGCTCAAGTTAATTCAGGTGGATTTCAAGCAGGTGGTGTAAACATTGATGGATCTTGGTATGTTGGTGAAGGTCTCAAAGTAGGTGACTATTATAGTTACAATTTATGCCATGTTGATTATTTAGATTGTTCAGATTTCGACATGGCAATGTGGGTTCAAGAAGAAGTACGTGTTGGAACTGAGGATAAATTTAGAATACAAGTTTTAATTTATGATGGAAAGAAAATTGTTAAAGGACACATGGATGTTGGCCAAGTTGCTCCAGAACCTACTGGTGGTTCTGAAGAAATTTCTTCATATCGAAGTGTTTACAAATCTTCTATTGTTTGGCTTTCTGCATTTGCAACAAAAGAAATAGATTCCGATGGAGTATACTTAACTGGAAAAGGTCCAAAAGATTTTAGAGCGGCATCATGGGGAAAGATTGGAAATATTGGCGGTCAACAAATCTTGCCTTCTGCTCAAGAAACTATTTCAGTTGGAGCTGGTCAATTTGATTCCATTCTACTTACTTGGAAGACAGGTGGTCAACAAAGTAAAGTCTGGATTGTAGATGAATTTCCATTTCCTATTCAAGGTAAAACATTCATGCATGTTTCTCAAGGTATTCCACCAGTTGAATATGATTTTGAATTGTTAGATTATAAGGAAAATGTATCTTCAAATCCTTTTCTTAATGTAGAAACTACTGCCGCAAAACAAGCAGCTGCAGGATGTCCCGAGGAATTTCTAAAAACAAAATTTAACGAGTCTACAAATACATTTTCAATGATTGTAAAAGGCGTTTACGGTCCAAAAATTGTGAAACAAGGATGTGAAATTGAGATGTTTATTGATTTCAAACGAATGGTAAATCCTACTGAATTTGTGGATCAAGTACATTATGATATTGCAGTTTTCTCAGATCCTTCTAAACCTCCAATTCAAACAGTTTCTATTGATGAAGGACGAGCCGAATTATACACCGCATCTGGGCAAACACACAGGTTTGTAATAGCAGAACAACCGCCAGGAAAATATATCTATGCAATAATTGTCTATGGTACCGGACCTGAACACATTCTAGGTGGTAATCCTGATACTTCTGGATTAATGACATTTGATGTTGAAGTTGTAAAGGGCGGAAACACATCATTTGTAGCACCTCCTACTGCATCAATTACCGAAATTCCTCAATGGGTAAAAAGTAATGCTGAATGGTGGGCAGAGGGTCAGATACCTGATTCAGATTTTGTTAGTGGAATACAATATCTGATTAATCAAGGAATAATGAAAATTCCTGAAACTGCACAAGGTAGCGGTTCTGGTTCTGATGGAATACCTGCATGGATAAAAGATATTGCAGAATTTTGGGCAGATGGTCAAATTGATGATAATACGTTCGTTGGTGGAATCCAATGGTTAATCTCCAATGGAATAATGAAACTATCTTAGTAAATGATGTGAAAATATGACCGGTCTTTTTAGTTATCCCAAACGAAAACTTCGAAAATTAATTGGTCAAGGAGAATATGACCAAGCTATATCTTTTGGTAATGAATTGGAAGCAAAATTCTCAAAGGATCCTGATTTTCTATTCATTATGGGAAGTATGTACTACATGCTAAATGATGAAGAAAAGACACTTCATTATATCAATAGAGTATTGGAAATCAATCCATATGATGTTGAAACGCTTTCCTTAAAATTACGTGTTCATCAATATTTGGCTGAAAAGGAAGATAATCAAGAATTAAAACAAAATGAACTTGATGTTGTAATTGATTGTTGTAGAAAAATTTTGGATGTCGCTCCAGATAATTTTGAAGTACGCGATCTTATTACTGAATTAGAATCTTAATCTCGTATATCTTTCATAAGATAGACATTCTCCAAAAGCCATTCACAAAATTCTGTTACTGGTTGAGTGAATTCATACCAAATATGCAATGAATGTGGAAGAATGTCGATTTTATCTTGTATGTTATCGTTAAAAATTATTCTTACTCCTTCTTTATCCTCATACATGTAAGCATCTTCAGTTTTTATCTCTCCTAACAATTCTATGGCTTTTTGTTTTATTATGCTTCTTTCAAAAGGAAAACGTTTCTTTTCCATATCTATAATCAAACTAAGATCTTGTTTCCCATACATCTCAAAATTATCAATCTTTCCTTCATGTGGAAAATTAACTAATAATTCAATATTGTATTTTTTTCCAACATTTTTCCCAATTTCTCCAATTTCTTTATACGCCATTCCTGGATTTTTTTTTAACAGAAATCGTATTTGTGGTAAATTTGATTTTAATGTTTTTTGCAAATCTTCTGTAATTGTCTTAAACATATTCCATGTTAGATATTACCATATTTAGATTAGTTTTTTTACAACATAATATCTGGAATCAACATGGCAATGCCTATGGATTATGATAGTATGCGTACAGGTGATGATTCTGAGAGAACTGACAATGTAACTGATTACAAAAGAACTTGTATTGATTTTATTGAAGATATTTCTGGAAGTTATTTGGAATGGGTTGATTATTACAAATTACCTGAAGATGAGGATAAAAAAAGACGAAGTGACATTTCTGCAATAATAGAAAAGACAAACACTTGGCTTGCCAAAGTTCCTACATCCATCAAAGCTATTGATGTTATCATGAATGATGGAATTCAAAAGATGGCTGAGGCCACTGCTGGAAAAATTTTTCAAATTGGTGTATTCATTAATCAAAAGTCTGAATATACAATGTCAAAACCAGGAATAATTGATGTTCATGTAAAATCTATTGGTAGGGATGGTAGGAAAACTAAACTAGGATTCCATCATAAAGATGACAGATTCAGAATTGAATCAACTGGAAAAGTATTTTTTGATGAAACAAACATTCCTGAACAAGAATTTGATACATTAGATGTACATCTAAAACTAGATGCTAGTCGATGTGTTCAAAGAGATGTGATTTCATTTACTATTATAATTAGTGAAATGAAAGATGGAAATGAATATGACCGTAGAGGATTATCTACTGTAGTTCATATAGTTTAATCACTTTTTAATAATTTTATTTCTAACACGACTCTAGCTTCTTTCTGTCTATTTTCTTCTGTATATTTTAAATTTGAAATTTTCTGTGAAAGTTCTTCTTCTTGAACTAATCTTGCCACTCCTGAAAATTTGTTTCCATCAAATTCAACTTTTACTTGCGGATGTGCAATTGCATTTTTTAGCCAATCACTATTTGGATTTCGTCTAGAAAAGTAAATCATATCATTGTAAGTTACAGCTTTTGCCCAAACTGTATGCTCCTTACCTGTTTTCCTACCTTTAGTTTTTAGTATTGCCTTGAATGTTAAATTATTAATTATTTTCATTTTTATCCAAATGCCATATATGCTGCAAACATTGCAAGAAGACATGAACCTCCTACGCCCATGACATACATGATTTTGTTTCCTTGCATAATCTGATTAATCATATAGAATATTTAAAATATGAAATGACTGTTTTAGCAAGCAAATTATATTCTTATTCTAAAAGTTAGTTATGAATGCTATAGAAATCAATTCCTTAACGAAAAATTTTAAAAAATCAACCGCGATTGATAATATTTCCCTTAATGTGGAAGAAGGTGAAATTTTTGGCTTTCTTGGTCCAAATGGTGCTGGAAAGAGTACTACGATGATGATTCTGACCACTCTATTGAAACCTACTTCTGGTAATGCATCTGTATATGGATTTGATGTGGTAACAAATCCTTCCAAAGTGCGTAAGAATATTGGATTTGTTCAACAAGAAATTGGTATTGATGAATATCTGACCGCACGAGAAAATCTGCAATTTCAATGTAAAATTAGCCAAATTCCCAAGGATCAAACTCAAAAACGAATTGAAGAGGTAATTGATTTAGTTGAATTAACTGAAAAACAAGATGAACAATCAATCACATTTTCCGGCGGAATGAGAAAAAGACTTGATATTGCATGTGGATTGATTCATAGACCAAAAGTTCTATTCTTAGATGAGCCTACGGTTGGATTAGACATACAAACACGAAGAAAAATCTGGCAATACATACGAAAAATTCACAAAGAGTTTGGAATGACTATCTTTGTTTCAACACATTACATGGAAGAAGCAGATAGTCTATGTGATAGAGTTGGTATTATTGATTATGGAAAAATCCAGATAGTTGACACTCCTGAATCGATGAAAAATAAATTAGAAACTGATATGATAACATTTTCTATAATTCCTGATGAAACAAAACATGAACAATTTATTCAAAAAATTAAAGCACTTGATTTAATAAAAAATGTAGAAATTAATGATAACACCCTGGTTGTTCAATCATCCAATTCAACTCAAGTAATACCAAAAATTTTCCAATCTTCATCTGAAATTGGAATATCTATTGATTCATTTGTATTGAATAAACCGACCTTGGATGATGTTTTCATTTCATACACTGGTCACAATTTACGAGATGATACAAATGGAAAATTCAATAAAAGAAAAGAACACAATCAATCAAGGAGACGTGGATTATGATAATCTCTGATACATATGCAATTTTTTGGCGTGAAATGAAACGTTATAGAAAATCAAAGAGTGGTGTTATAATTCGATTAATTCAACCTGCAATTTGGATTGTAGTGATGGGGAATATTTTTGCTGGAACTCAACCATTAATACAATCCGTAGGATTTGATGGTGAATACATTGAATTCATGGCTCCGGGTGTTTTGATACTCACTGCAATATTCACAAGTATTTTTGGTGGTGTTAATACTCTGTGGGATAGACGTTATGGTTTTATGAACAAGGCATTAACCTCTCCAATCTCTCGTTCATCAATTGCATTAGGAAAAATGCTTGCAATATCTATGATTGCTGCATTTCAATCTAGCTTAATTCTTGGAATGGCGTTGATGCTTGGTGTTACTATGCCTAATCTATGGATGATTGCACCTATAATGGGAATTGTAATATTATTCTCAATTGGTTTTTCAGGAATCTCTGTCATGGTTGCAGCAGCTGCAAAATCACAAGAAACATTCTGGGGAATAATTAATTTTCTTGGAATGCCATTATTCTTGCTTAGTCCTGCGCTTTTCCCACTTGAATTAATGCCTGATTGGCTTGCATCTGTTGCAGCATTTAATCCTGTAAGCTATACTGTAATTCTTGTTAGAGAGATGATGTCTGGATATGTGGATAGTTTGTCTGCAATGACCAGTATTGCTATTTTAGGAATATTTAGCATAGTAATGATTGGTCTTTCAAGTTATGTATTTACTCGTGATGTCAACAAACCATTCTAAACCATGAATTTACGAATTAATTATTTAAATCAACTAGTTCAATGACTGAAAAGTTAGTCAATTTTTGACAAAAATTGTAAAAAATACTTACACGGTTGATCTTGAGTCAATTTTTAGAGTATTTTCTGTGCATCTACAGATAATCCTAGTCTTAGCATTGACTGTATCTTTGGCAGGAATTTCATATATTGAAAATGTTGATGCTGCAAGCGGTCATAATTTTGAATCACAATGGGGAAAGGCTGGAATCTCAAAATCTGGCTTTTTCTTAAGCCCTCAACATTTAGCATTTGATTCTGAAAATAATGTTTATGTTACTGATCTTGGTAATTCACGTGTTCAAAAATTTGATTCCACCGGAAACTTTCTTACTGAATGGGGAAACCGCGGAACAAACTCTGGAGAATTTGGTCATCCTACAGGAATAGCAGTTTCTGATGAATTTGTATTTGTAGTTGATAACAAAAATCACGATATTCAAAAGTTTACTCTTGATGGGGAATTCATTTCAAAATGGGGTGGATTTGGAAAAGATGTTGGATTTTTCAAATCTCCACGTGGAATAACCATCTCTGATGATAATCTTGTTTACATTGTTGATTCTGGCAATGCAAGAATTCAAAAGTTTACTCTTGATGGTGAATTCGTTTCATACTTTGGACAAAGCGGAAAATTTGGTGGTAGTTTTGTTACACCTGTGGATATTGCAATTAATTCTGATAAAATCTATGTTACTGATCCAAATCAAAACAAAATCATTGTTTTTGATATAGAAGAAAATTTTGAAAAAATACTTAATGATAGTGTGGGTGGTTATCCCATTCATCCACAAGGAATAGCATTTGATCAAGAAGATAATTTCTATATTGTTGATTATAGAAATAATAGAATAATTCATTACAATGAATTTGGTATTTCATTGTCAATGTTTGGTCAGATGGGAAATGAAAATGGAAATTTCAAATTTCCAAAAGATATAGCAATTTCAAATGATGGATATCTTTTTGTTACTGATACGCAGGGTCATCGTATTCAGAAATTCTCAACTCCTTTGGTTCAAGATTCTATTATAATTGAAGAGGAACAAACACTTCCGCTAGAAACTATTCCTGAATCTGAAAAAATTGAAACTATCAAATCTCCATTACAGCCTGTAAATCCTATTCCTAATGATTTTCAAAAACCAACAATTATGGTTCCTGAGGATATATTGATAGAAGCGTCTGGACCATTAACTCTCATAAATATTGGTGAGGCAATGGCAACTGATGAAAGTGGAATTTATTCTCTAACAAATAATGCTCCCTCCTCATTTCCTCTAGGAATTAATACTATAATTTGGACCGCTGTTGATGGTGCCGGAAATATGGCTATTGCTTCTCAAACAGTTACAATTCAAGATTCTACTCCTCCAACAATCTCTTCTATGGATGATATTTCCCTTGAAGCAAAATCGCCAAGTCAAAATCTTGTAACA
>JAOMEP010000028.1 GCA_028345965.1 Candidatus Nitrosopelagicus sp. | reverse complement strand
GCATGAAATGAATCTAAAAAAATCTAAAAAAATGCCTCTAAAAGATATGGATTTGGCAATAATTGACCTTGGTGATCCTTGGGAAGTATTACCACAAGTTAGAAAAATGCTCAAAAGTAGTGGTAGTGTTGTTGCAATTTGTCCTACAATGAATCAACTTGAAAAATTATCTGTGGCTTTTGTAGAAAATGAGTTTACTGATATAGAATGCACTGAACACATACTTCGTCGTATTGAAGCTCGAGAAGGTAAAACTAGACATTCATACCAAGGAATTGGTCACACAACATATCTTGCAATAGCAAGAAAAGTCCACTTTAATAAGAAAAGAGTAAAGAAAAAGTGAATTAATTGACTTCAACTAAACTAACTAAAGAAATCGTGGAAAAATTCCTTCCTTCCCGTGAAAATAATTCTCGGAAAGGTGATAATGGCAAAGTCTTGATAGTCGGTGGAAGCTACATCTATCATGGTGCTCCTGCACTTTCATCACTTGCGGCATTACGTTCTGGAAGTGATCTAGTATACACGTGTGTCCCAAAAATTAATGCATTTTCCACACGTTCAATCTCGCCTGATTTGATAGTTATTCCTATGGCTGACTCCAAACTTACACGTGGAACCGTTAACAAAATGTTGGGACAAATTCCTGTCGATGTTGATTCAACCGCTATTGGAATGGGACTTGCGATACAAGATATTGAGGCAATAAAATTACTTGTAAAATCACTATTAGATAGAAATGTACGTGTTTCATTAGATGCAAGTTCTTTGATAAAAGAAATACTTCCAATTATTGAAGGTCAAAATGTTGTCGTCACTCCTCATTCAGGTGAATTTAAAAGAATTTTCGGTGAGCCTGTTGAAAATGAAATTAATTCTAGAATTTCAATATGTGAAAAGTTCGCAAAAAAATATTCAATAACAATATTACTAAAAGGCTCTGAAGATATAATTACAAATGGAGATATCACTTACACAAATCATACATCGACTCCGTGTATGACTGCAGGTGGTACTGGTGATGTCTTATCTGGACTAACTGCTGGATTTTTATCTAGAAGCAAGAATGTGATTGAATCTACAAGCGCTGCAACTTTTGTCAATGGTGCCGCAGGTGAAATATTACAAAAAGAAATTGGAAATTATATTCTTGCAAGTGATCTTATCTCTACATTACCTAAAGTTCTAAACTCATTTAATAATTAAAAAAATGAACTGTGAAAAGGCGTTAAAATTTATAGATCAAAACAAAGATTCACTTCTTAAAGATCTACAAACATTAATTCATCAACCAAGCATTTCTGCAAAAAATGAAGGAATTGAAGAATGTAGTATTCTTGTATCTAAAATTTTAAAAAAATCTGGGATAAAATCTGAAATCTTACGATTGGGAAAGAATGCTGCACCTCTTGTATATGGGGAAGTAAAATCAAAAAATAATCCAAATACCACTCTTTTATTTTATAATCATTATGATGTACAACCTGTTGAACCTTTAGAGTTATGGGATGATCCTCCTTTCAGTGGTAAAATAATTGGAAATAAAATTTTTGGTCGTGGCGCATCTGATGACAAAGGTGAATTAATCACGAGAATCAAAGCTGTTGAATCGTATTTGAAAACATATGGTGACGTTCCATGTAATATAAAATTTGTAATTGAAGGTGAAGAAGAAAATGGAAGTGAAAATATTGAACGTTATTTAAAAAAATACAAAAAGAAATTTTCATGTGATGGTGTTGTATGGGAGTTTGGTTATGTTGATCAAAAAAATAGGCCAATTATAGGACTTGGAATGAAAGGTTTACTCTATGTAGAACTAACTGCAAATGAATCTGTAAGAGATGTTCACTCTAGTTTTGCGGTAATAATCAAAAATCCTGCATGGCGACTTATTCAAGCCTTGAATACGATGCGTGATGAAAACGGAAAAATATTGATCAAAGGCTGGTATGGTGATATCAAACCATTATCAAAAAATGATATCAAATTGATAAAAAAAGAACCGTTTGATGCAGAGGGATTCAAAAAAGAATATGGAGTAAAAAGTTTTGTTGGTAACAAAACTGCACTTGATGCAAAGAAAGCTTTGGTATCGGGTGTCACATGTAACATTGCAGGTATAGAATCTGGTTACACTGGTGATGGTGCAAAGACTGTTCTTCCAGGAAGTGCAAAAGTGAAAATTGACTTTAGATTGGTTCCAAATATGGATCCAAAAAAATTAATAAAATTATTACAAAAACATCTACGTGTTAATGGTTTTAGTGACATATCGATCAATGTTTTGAATGCAGAATCTGCTGCAAGAACAAACCCTAATGAAAAAATTGTTAACACTGTTTGTGAAAGTACAAAAAAAATTTTTGGTGACTACGTTTTGAACATTTCCAACGCTGGAACTGGACCCATGCATGCATTTACGAACATTTTATCTGTACCGTGTATTTCTGTCGGTGCGTCGTACATTTTTTGTAGAATGCATTCTCCTAATGAATTTGCAAAAATCGATCTGTTACATAAAACAACAAAGAACATTTGTTTACTCTTGAAAAACTTTTCACGATCATAATTAACAAAATCTACTTGAATAAATTACACAATGTGTGTGAAAACAAGTAACTTGTATAGTATAACACTGAAAAGATCTGGCAGAATGTTATGGCTATGTCTAAAGCTAAGAGAAGCGCAGCAGCTAAAAAAGCAGCACGCACTCGCAAAAGAAGAGCAGCAGCCGCAACTGCAGCAGCAGCTAAGAAGAAAGCTTCTGCAGCACGTAAACGTAAGAGAAGCGCAGCAAAAGGCGGCGCTAAACGTAAGGCAGCCCCAAAACGTAGAGCAGCTCCAAAACGTAAAGCAGCAGCAAAACGTAAAGCACCAGCAAAGAGAAAAGGTGGTGCAAAACGTAAAGCAGCTCCAAAACGTAAAGCAGCAAAACGTAAGGCAGCCCCAAAACGTAAAGCAGCAAAGCGAAAAGCAGCTCCAAAACGACGTCGTCGTTAAACTGATCGAAAATCCTGTCAGTAACGTGACCGCGGTAACACGCTGATGCGTTCTCGGCAATTGACGATCTACCGTTTTTTAGATGCTACCCTAACTCTGGGTATTCACAAATTTTTACTAATGCTTTTATTGTCTATTTTCAGAGTGTTATCATGAGTTACATGCCAGGCGCAACCGCTGTAGGTATTACATTTGATCAAGGCGTGGTTTTTGCAAGTGAAAAAAGAATTGCATACGGCAATTTCCTAGTTAGTAAATCTACAAAGAAAACTTTCCCAATAACTCCTAAAGTCGGTGCAACTTGTGCCGGTTTGGTAGCTGACATGCAATTATTATCATTACAAATTTCTGCTTTAGCAAAAATTAGAAAAATGGATTTGAAACGTGATGTGCCACCAAACACAATTGCAAAGATGATGTCAAACATGATGTATGAACGAAGATACTTTCCATTATTGACTCAAGTAATCGTTGGTGGTATGACTGACAAACCTGTAATCTACACTCTAGATCCTCTTGGTTCTGTTTTACCTGATGAATATGCAGCAGTTGGTACTGGTGCTGAAATGGCATTAGGTGTATTGGATCCTCAATTCAAAGAGAATATGACTGAAAAGGATGCTGTAGATTTAGCTGTAAAAGCAGTTCGTTCTGCAACTATGAGAGACTCATTTAGTGGTGATGGAATTGATGTCCTAGTTGTTAACAAAGATGGAATCAATGAATTCACTGAAGATGTAAAGTAATCTTATAGTGTTTTAGAAATTTCCCACGCCTTATCTGAAATATAATGTAAATTCTTCAAAACTTCTCCTTTATCCATACTTTCTAATTCTACACTATCCACTTCAGATTTTCCCACTGCTAGAAACTTATTTTGTGATTCTTCTACAATACACACAATATCATTTTTTGCGAATTCTGAAAATTTTTTAATTCCAGGTCTCATGAGATTTGCACCTTTACACATGAATTTCACTGCTCCCATATCCACCTGAACATATGGAAATTTTTCCAATGTTGTAATTTCACTAAGGAATGGTAAATGTTCATCTTTAATCTTTAAAATCTTAATTTCGCTACCTGTGATTAATTGTGTTTCATTATCAATCTCGTAGACTTTTAGATTTTTTACTTTAGGTATGTCTATTTTCCATTTTTCTGAGACAATTTTCAGTAATTGTGTTGTCTCGCTTTTTGAAATTAGATTAGTTTTCAAGATTTAGTAATCTCTTTTCTAATGTCTATTAAATCACGTAATATTGCACTTGCAGTCTCGGTTCCCCCTGCACCTCTTCCAATTATTGTCTGTGTACCTGAATGCTCCGATGTGAATGATATTGCATTTAATGTTCCATTTACACATAACGGGTCGTTAATTTTTATTTCTACAGGTGATACTGTTAATTCTTTTTTACAGGATGCAATCAATTTCACTGCGGAACCATTTTTTTGTGCATTTTTTATATCATTTGTGTTAACTTTACGAATTCCTTTTTTAATTATATCTGGCATTGTAACTTTCATACCCATTATCCAATTTGCCAGAATGACAAGTTTTGCCGCTGCATCCAATCCGTCCAGATCAAGTGATTCATCAGCCTCAACATATCCTTTTGATTTAGCATCTTTCAGTGCGTCATCAAATGACATTCCTTCTGACATGTTTGTTAGTATGTAATTTGTTGTACCATTAAGAATTCCTTGAAATGATAATATTTTTTCTCCCCTCAAACTATTTTTTGCGTAATCCAAAATTGGTGTACCTCCGCCAACTGTTCCACTAAATCTTAACATAACTTGATTGTATGTTGCTAATTCCATCAATGATGGAAATGCAAGTGCTAATGGTCCCTTATTCACAGATATGACATGCATTTTTCTTTTCATTGCAGAAATGATATGACTCATTCCAGGTTCTGCATCTTTGTAATTACTTGCTGTAGTTTCAATTAAAACATCAGCATCCATATTTTCAATAATTTGTTTACCTGGAATTTGTCGTATTGACTTATCATATCCTCTTACAGAACCTGATTTCCGTTTAATTTTATTTAATTTTTTTAAATCTAATCCTGTTTCATTATATGCACATCCTTTGCTATCAAAAACACCAACAATTCTTGGTTTTAATCCAAATTTAGAATAAAGATCATGTGTACGTGATTCCAAAAGCTCTGAAAAACTTTGTGCCACTACGCCAAATCCACATAGTATTATTCTCATAGTATCGTAAAATCCAATGGATTATTTAATTTGACTTGTCTAATTTGAGAGATAATGAGTTAATACAGTATCTAAGTTTTGACGGTGCGGGGCCATCATCAAAAACATGTCCTAGATGTGAACCGCATTTTTTACAATTAACTTCAACTCGAACCATCCCAAAAGTTCTATCTTCAATGTATTCTATACGCTCATCATCTTTCGGTTTAAAAAAACTTGGCCACCCTGTACCTGAATCAAATTTTGTATCTGATGAAAATAATTCTATTCCACATCCTCTACATTTGTAGACTCCATCATCTTTACAATCCCAATACATTCCAGTAAATGCACGTTCTGTACCTTTTAATCTACACACTTCATACTCATCCGAATTTAATTCTTGTTTCCATTCTTCATCTGTTTTAAAATCTTTTTCAGTCATATTTTATTTCTCTTTTCTTCTGTTCTTTTTTCTGATTCAAATCTTTCTAATTCGTATTTATTCATATCCACAAATTTTATTATATTACTTAGAATGGGATGTTTTTTATTAATTGCCTGATACATTTTTTGTGCCACGATTCTATAATCTTGGTGTCCTTGTGGAACTGTACGTAATTCAATCATATGTACCGCTTCTCTCATATTCATTTTCATCATGTATGGATAATTGTATGCAAAATTTACAACATACTGTGCTTCTTCTGGATATTTCTTTTGAATTTTTTTAAACATGATATCTGAATTGTTCATACATTCTTTGAATTCTTTTTGCATTCCAAGGTCTTTCACTTCTTGTGGTATATCAAAACCATGTAATGTTGTAAGCAATTGTCTTTCTAATGTAAGTGCTCTATGTCTATGAAAATCTCTGAACATTCCAAAATTTGTGACTAAATCAAACGTATATTCTGCCATTTCGAATGCACGAGATGGTCTATGTCTTCTATTTTTTCGTAGATTTGTCATTTCTGTAATGATCTTCTTTTTTCTATTTATTGGAATTTTTTTAACTTGATGTAATATTTTATCAAATAATATTCCTGGAGATTGCTCATAAATTATTGCAGATACCACGCTATTGATTACTTTAATTTCATTTTCACTTTCTACCAATTTTACTGATTTTCCTTTAATTGGCGTGCCTGAAATTGATGTTTTTGCAATATTTTGTGCAGAATTTTTTATACTATTGAGATAATTTTGTAGAATCTTTCCGTACTTGTCATCTGATCTTCTAACAAATGATTTGATTGTAGTATCCAGTTCATGTTTAATTTTA
>JAOMEP010000027.1 GCA_028345965.1 Candidatus Nitrosopelagicus sp. | reverse complement strand
TCTCTTCCACCTTGATGGTAGTCATCCCTTACCGGATTTGAGGCCATGCTAACAAACACCAAATGATTTTTTCCTGCAGGAAAAGTCATTCTTGTTAGTTTTTCAAATGCTGCAACAGCATATTGTCCTTGACCAATCTTTGGGGATAGTTGTTTTCGTGCCTTCCATGAAGTTGCTGCACGTTTTAGTGATTCAGATGTTTCTTCATCACTAAGATAGTTACGAATTCCAGCTCTATGCATTACTGCCTTGATTTCTCCTTCACTATCAGCTACAATGCAGTTTCTTATGTTTGGATCAGAGTCCATTATTCGTTTCATGGTTGCATCATATTTCATGGGATCGTATAGGTCATCGTGAGATTTAGGTTTTTATCACTGGCCATACTAGCACAATCGTTGATTCCATGAACACGCAGTTCATGGGTGGGAGAGAAATTTTCAGTTTCTCTTCCACACTATTATTTTACTAACTAGTTTGAATGTACAAAATTACGCAAATAGTAACAAACATTGAGATTATTGCAATTCCACGAAGATTAACAATTTTGTTTTCTTCATCTTCAGACATTATTTTTTCCAGCCCGAGGTCCAGTTTTTCAATGAGCATTTTGCTAATTCACTTCTAGAATGATCTTTTAGCTTGCGTCCACATTTTGGACACTCCATCTTCATGTATTTACTCATGTGTTAGTTACGTCATCAACTAGGATAATCTTTTCCTTTATCAGATATTGTAATGCCTGTAACAGCTCCTTTTCTGAAATGCTATCTTCGGCATACCAAACAAAGATGTTTCTAATCCAGTCAGGAATCTTACTTTCTTCTCCTATTACACTAATAGTAGTTTCTGCAGTTTTGTGTGTGCAAATATCTCGATGTATCTCTCTGCACATACTCATTATGTTTACTAGATAATCACCAGATGTATCATCGTTAGACAACTCAAATGGAAACTCAAACATTCCATCTGAATCACTGGTAAGAAAGAAATCAGAGATGACTGTTCCATTTGGATTTGATATCTTTACACTTAGTAAGACATCTGAAGTTGCTGCATCATCATACTCAACCCAGCCGGTTATTGCTAAATCATCACCAACTGAATATACAAAGTTCTCATCAATTGTTAAGATTGGTTGCGAAATGTGAGTTGAATATGCATTTTCAACACCAACTATTGTAATTGCTGCAATTATGAATATGAGAAAAATTTTCATCATAATTTACTCTGTAAACTAAATAATTTAAAGATGGAAACGGCTTTCACCTTTTTCAAAGCTACTCACCATCTCCGTAACCACAACGGCCTAACATAGACCGCTGACTGACGAAGACAGTGATTAGAACAGGTCAATTACCATATTTTAGTTTTGAATCAGGCACCACTAATGCTGTCTGTCAATTCCATGAAATAGGCAATGACAAAATTTAGTGCTTGAAATGCGACAAATCCTATACCAAAACATAGTACAATTTTTTTTGGTAATGATATCCTATTCCACCAGGAAAGAGTCTTTTTTGATGGTGTATTACACGATGAGCAATAATCACCATGTTCGGCTATTTTTATGCCACATTTTTGACAGAACATACAATACATTATTCCATACTTAAATTAAGAATTTCGAGAATGTGCCTATTTTTTTCGCATACTATATTTAGAGTAAATGCAGATCGAATACATTGTCTAAATACCAAAATCAGCCAATTAACGTAAATTTCGGAAAGGCTAAAGGAGTAGTTTTAGGATTAATTGTTTTAATTATAATTGGAGTTATGGTTGGTTCTGCAGTATCAATTGTAGATGCAGGATATAGAGGCGTACTACTCCACTGGAACGCCGTAGATTTAGTTGATCCTCCACTAGAAGAAGGACTGCATTTTATTGTTCCATTCCAAGATTCAGTTATTCCACTTGAGGTTCGTACCCTAAAGTATACAAAGGCGACAACGTCGGCATCACAGGACTTGCAGACAGTGTCAACTGAGATTACAGTAAACTATCATCCAGACCCAACTCGTGTCAACTATCTGTACAAAGAGGTCGGTTTAGACTATGAGAATCGTATCATTCAACCAACAGTAGAAGAGGTTGTAAAACAGGTAACAGCCAACTATAACGCTGAAGAATTAATTACAAAAAGACCGCTAGTAAAACAAGATATTCAAAATGAGATTTCTGATCGTCTTGCTGACTTTAACATTACAACAGAAATTGTATCAATTACAGATTTCCAGTTCTCAGTATTATTTGCACAAGCAATTGAATCTAAAGTAGAAGCAGAACAACGTGCACTAAAAGCAGAAAATGATTTGGTGAGAATTGAGGTAGAAGCAAGACAGTTTGAAGCACAATCATTTGGTATTGCAGAAGCAAATATTGCAGAAGCAAGAGGTGAAGCAGAAGCAATTAACATTATCAACCAAGCACTTGCAAACAACCCATACTATCTAGAATGGCTCAAGATTCAGAAATGGGATGGAATACTACCGCTAGTTACTGGCGGTGATGGAGCAACTCCATTTATTGAAATTCCAACAAATAACCAAAGACCTTAGTTCTTAGGTTTATCTCTCAAGTTATCGTACATTGATAAAAATTGGTCAGGTTCGTTTCTACGATAATGTTTAGCTAAGCGATTAATTTCTGCATCGGATAATGTTTCACCTTTGTTTTCGTTAAACTCTTTGATTATCTCAAACTGTGTTTTTTTTGATGTTATACCTTCTCAAGGTTCTATTGATTGAACCATTTGCCAAGATATCAAAAATCACATATCTGTATACCAGATAGCCAGATATGCCCAAAATTGCGACTATTGAGATTGGAATTATCCAAGCATATACCATGATTATGGTTAGTCAAAAGAGTATTTCATTGTTATCAGAAAGGTTTTAGTTTGAATCAAAATTGATAATTTCTATTGGTTTGCACGCCAACAGGAGATTAATTTCTCTGCCTGAAGAGACGACAAACGTTGTCTTTTCAGGATTTCTTCTATTTCAAATGAATGATTCTAAATAGGCAATGTGTGTTGTATTATTTGCTGATGATTATAGATTAGACGAGGTTCTCTCTGACTTCCTCAAACAGTGATGAGACAAAGTTCATTTGAACGCCGAATTATGAAGCACGAAAAATTTTCTGAGGATGAATTTGCATAGCATTTTAAGCAAAAAATGCATATTTCAATCATGAAACTTTTTGGACCATTAATTGCCATTGCTTTTGTTTCTTTGATTACCCCAGCATTTGCTGAGATTAACATAGATGTTGTAGTTGACGGGTTGAACAACCCATGGGAAATGGTTTTTGCACCAAACGGAGACATTTACTTTTCAGAAAGAGACGGGCGTGTATGGAAAATTCAAAATTTTGGAGAGGCCAAAGTAATCCAAACATTCCCAAAGAGTGGATCATATGAGGGAGGAACGCTTGGTCTTGCCTTACATCCAAATTTTGAAGAAAATAAGAAAATTTACATTTATCAAACAAATTTAGAACTGGAATTTTTCCAAAACAAAGTTTTTAGCTTTACAGTTGATGGAGATGAACTAATAGATGTACAGACAGTAATAGATGACATACCAGGTGCACCATGGCATGACGGTGGAAGAATTGCATTTGGCCCTGATGAGAAACTGTACATAACAACTGGTGATGCAGTTAATCCTGGATGGTCACAAGATTTGTCATCACTGGCAGGAAAAATTTTAAGAATTAATTCTGATGGAACCATACCTGATGATAATCCATTTGACTCAAGTGCAATTTTTTCTTATGGTCATCGTAATCCACAAGGAATTGCATGGAATGATGATGGTTTACTTGTATCATCAGAACATGGACCATCTGGAGAGATGGGGTATGGTCATGACGAGATTAACGTAATTGTAAAGGGTAAAAATTATGGTTGGCCAAAAGTTGTAGGTGATTCATCTGATGACAGTTTTGTAAATCCAATTATTCATAGCGGTGAACAAACATGGGCTCCAAGTGGAATGGTGTATTACAGTTCAGATAAAATTTCTAGCTTAGAAGGAAAGTTTTTGGTTGGAGCGTTAAGAGGAGAGCATTTGATGGTAGTTGATGTTGCAGATGATGGTTCTCTAATCAGTGCAGAAAAAATGTTTGAAGGTGATTTTGGTAGAATTCGTACCGCACAGATTAGTCCTGATGGAGTTTTGTATTTACTAACAGCAAATGGAGACAATGATAAGATAATTCGTATCTCTGAAGCACCGCTAGAAGAGGTTACAAAATTTACGTCTAACGAGTCGGGTGATAATCTAACTATAGTATACGCGATAGTTGGAATTGTTATTGTAGGAGTGATAGCCGCTATTGTAATAAAACGAAGAAGATGATTATTCTCCTTCCAATTCTTTGACTTTAGCAAAACAGGTTTCAGATTCTGCATCTTGGCCCTTGTGCTTCAATAATTCTGCTTTGTTATACCATGCATCCGCATAACCAGGCGATACTTCAATTGCCTTTTCATAACTAGAAATGGCATCATCATATTTTTCCAATTGTGTCAATGCAACACCTCGGTTATACCAGATGAGAGAATCATTAGCATCAATTGTTGCTGCCTTATCATAACATGTTACAGCATCCTCATACTTTTCTAATTCGACTAGTGAGATTCCTTTGTTTAGATAAGTTTCTGAAGTTTCAATAATTTTTAGAGCCTTGTCGTAGAATTCGATAGCCTCATTATGTTCATCATAATCTGCTGAAAGAACTCCCTCATTTACTAGAGCTTTGGCGTCTGCCTCTGTTAATCCCATTACGATAGATTATCGTAATTTTAGATAAGCATTTCTAAATTTTATTTTTGTATTTGATTTTTTTACAGTTATGAGGTCGTCCAGTGTTTTTATCAATTGGAATAAATTTATCATCTTCAGTTTTGAAATCCTCATCAAAGTAAATTTTTCCACCACATCCCTTGTCACAACTGTTAATTTTTTGATTTGAATAATCTGAGAATTTTATTCTTTTAGGAAGTTTATCTTTGTCACATGTAGTACAGAATTCACCATTCATGCGATCATTACATTTTAGACAAAATTTCATAATTTTTAAGAGTTGTAATCATGATTAATTTTATAGATTAAAACTGTAGACATTGCTCCTGGTTGTTGATTATAGTAACTAGGGGATGCATATACCAAATAGAATGGATCATTTTCAGGATCTTTGAACTTTAAATCATTGCGATAAACAGGAATCAAACCATTCTGATATTTATCAAATGTTCTACCTGTATTAGGTTCAACATACTTGAAAATTGAAAATGGAGTTAACATTCCCAAGGTGCTATTTTCCATGTAAAATTTAGTTGGAGTAATATTGTCATCTTCTACAAATTTAGACATTTGATGATTTGAAATTTTGACAAACCATGTTTTTTTACTTTCATCACCACCACCCTCAAGCGTATAGAAAGGTATCTCAGAATTCTGAGAATAAAATCTTTCACCAGCTAGATAAATTACAAAGTAATCAGCATCCATACCTTTTGTAATTGGATTGCAATGTTCTCCTGTTATTCTTCCCAACTTTTGTGCTTCAGCCCAAAAGATTTGTTTACAAGGTTCTCCATGTTCTTCTAAATAATTTTTATTAAATTCAGATTCTAGCTCTCCTTTAAATTTCAGTACATTTTCATTTCCAAGATATGGAGAAATATCTTTATCATAACCAGAGCTAAGAATGTGCCATGAATTATCAGGAGTAGTAATTAATGAATAAGCTAATTTGTTAATTTGCCAATCAATCAGTGTTGCATTATCAGCCAAAGTTGTTCGTTCACTTAATGTTGTAATCCAATATCCATAATCCCACCAAGACGCAATAACTGCATCCTCAGGAGTATTTTGTTTTAGCCACAGGGTGGCATCTTTCCAATCGTCAGATGTAAAATTAGAAAATGATGAACCTCCATTTAATAGAGATGGAGCAAAATCAGCCCAAGATAACCAAGTATTGTTTTCAGGCATGGTTACAGGAATAATAAATAAAATAATAATTATAGTTGGAAATATTAGTTTTATAATATATTGTTTATTTTGTTCAAATATTTTCTGTGTTAAAATTGTCAACCCAATTGAACCTAGGATTATCATTGCAACTGATGCAAATAATTCCAATCTAACAAATGCCGAACTAACATAAATAGCAACAATACTAGTAAGTAACGCAAAGAGCCTCATGTCAGTTTTTAGATTAATTGTTTTCTTAGATAAAAGGAACCACATTCCAATTACTGCAAATATTAGAAGAACTGATAAAAATGTGAAGGATAATGTTATGCTAGTAGTCAAGTGTTCTGCTACTGAATCAGTTAAGTTATCTTGAGCAACTAAAAAGGGATTTACAGCATTAAGATATCTAAATGACGGTAACCCGATCATATTAGAATTAAGAACTACAATACCAGACATAATAAGTGAAATTAAAACAATTATACAATTACGAATTTTTGTGCGTTCACTACTAAATTTAATAATAA
>JAOMEP010000029.1 GCA_028345965.1 Candidatus Nitrosopelagicus sp. | reverse complement strand
CCATGGTCACCTCCACCAACATCTTGTGCAAGTTTTACTACATCCTCTAATGATAGAAACATTGCACTATCAGGAGTTGCTCTAAAACAATCCCATGTCGCCAAACCATAAAATCTAATCTTACCTTCTTTACGCTTTTCTTCATAAAACTCAAAAACTTTTTTGAGATTTTCTAAAAATTGAGATTTAGACATTTCAGGATGACCTTCTACTGCATTATGAAGATACATCAAATCAATACATTCAAGGTCTAGATTCTTTAAACTTCGTTCTAGTTGATCCTGCAAATATGGAATAGTCATGCAATGATAACCTGATGAGATGTCGCCTTCTTTGATAATTCCAGGTTGACCTAATTCACGCATCACATATTGCATGAAATCTTCTTGGATATCTCCATCATTAGTTACATAACCATTTTTTGTACAAATGAATACTTCATCTCTTTTGATTAAATTTTCATTAATTAATTCAGATAATGCAGCACCAATACTGCGCTCAGATTTTTGCGCACGATAATTTATTGCAGTATCAATCACATTAACTCCAGACAAAATAGATTTTTTCACAGCATCTTTGACTATCGTATCTGTTTGAGAATCAGGTTCTCCAAGATATGTTCCAATTCCTATATTTGATAAATGTAAATTTTGAAAGGAATTATAATTGTCAATAAGAAATTTTTCAGAGAATGTTTTGGTTCCAGTAGATGTTGCAAAGCCAGGAATCATTCTAAATTCTATCAAAAATCATTACTTAAAATCCTATCAGAAATGAAATAATGAAAAGTGCACCGGCAATTCTACTAAAGTAGAGAGTATTGGTCATTGAACTGATTAGAATTTTTTCAGATTTTTCTAAATCCTTCAAATGCAATATAGCTAAAATGAGAAAGGGTTTAGCTAAAAGAACTATCAAACTATAGATTGGGAATAATCCAGATATAACCCCATAAATTATAATTCCATATACCAGTATTGGAAAAATTAAGAAAGTTCTAACTGCATTTGATTTACCAAAAATAATTATCAACGTTCTTCGTCCTTTTTCTTTATCTACATCATGATCAGGAATTGAAGTTACAAACAGAACTAATGAAGAAAGTATTCCTACTACAATGCCTGCAAGAATTGTAAAATCATCAATATTTTGAGTTTGAATAAAATATGTTCCAATTATAATCAATGCGCCCTTAATTGTAACAAAAACTTCTGCGAGCCCCCAATTAACAATCTTTGTCGAATAGAAATAAACAGAAAGAATGGCAAATCCTAAGATTAATCCAATTGTAATTCCAAATATTGTAACAAAATAGATGCCAATGATTGCACCTAAAATTAAAAATCCTATGCCAACAAGATATACGGATTTTGGTTTGAGTAATCCTTCAGGTAAAACTCCTGTACCTCCACTCATCTTAGTACGTTTTGTTTTTGTATCAATTCCGCGCTTGAAATCCCAATAATCATTTAGTAAATCCACACTAGCATGAAGCGAAATAACACCTGCAAATGTCAGCATTGCATGGAAAATATCAATAGTATATCCAGCATACCATGAAAGAGAAAGCCCAAGTGAGACAGCAATCACAGATGCTAATAGGAATTTTATTCGGATTGCACGTAGCCAGACAGAGAGCATTAGATTAATGACTCTGCATCTACACTAACTGGTTTTCGTCCATTAAATCCAGAGTCTTTTTCATGCCAAAATTTTATTTCTGTTTCACCTTCCTTCCAACAAAGCCATACTTCTTCATCAAATCTTTTTGAAGGGAAGTCGAGTAAACCTTGATCTAATCCTTTCATAACAACCCCAGTTTCTTCTAATTCTTGAATAGTTTTATAAAATTTTGATAATTCTTCATTTAATTTTTGTTTTAAAACAACATATTTTTCAAATGTATTATTATCAGTCAAAGTAACCTGAAGTTCCTGTTCTGCTTTTATTACTTCATTTTTTTGCTTTTTGATATTTGCATATCTTTCTATAACAAGAGGTAAAGTTTCATTTGCAGTTTGTACAGTGAAATATTTGAACAATATCCAGATGTTTGAATTGTTTAATTAAAAGATATCTTGCCGCAAATTACTTATTTATCTAAAAATATTGAGAGATATATGAGCGCAGAAGAACAATTACAAGCAATGGTAGATCAAACAATTGACATGGCACTCATGAATGTTGATGCATATCATAAGGAAATAGAAGCTAGTAATGAAATTTTGAAAATTGAAAATCCTAAAGAATTTGTATTTGGACTAATCATGGGTCAGATTTTAGGATTAGGTGTTGCTGCACTTGCACAAATGAAACAAGGAAACCCTACACCGCAAGACCAAATGCAAGTAAGAGATATGGCATACAAACGCGTTCCACAAATTAGAGAGAGGATTTTCGATAAATAATGGCTCAAAAAGTAAAATGCTCGCACATTCTAGTTGAGAAACAAAGTCAAGCTTTGCAAATACTAGAAGAAATCAAAAAAGGAAAAAAATTTGGTGCAGCAGCTAAGGAGATATCATCATGTCCAAGTGCAAAAAAAGAAGGGGATTTAGGATATTTTACAAAAGGACAGATGGTAAAAGAATTCGAAGACGTTGCATTCAATTTAGAAATCGGCGAAGTGTCAGCACCAGTTAAGACTCAATTTGGTTATCACATCATTAAGCGACTCGGATAATTAGATCTTAAATACAAATTTTGTAATAGATATCGGAGTGAGAGCACATTTGACATCAGTATTTAGAATAACATCTCTCTTCTACTCCACTAATTATCTTCTTTAATGGATTTTTAGCAACACTGATCGAGACAATTTTTTACTAAAATTATGAAATACCAGTTAACATTGTAGTCTATATGCCTGAAGTAACAGTTTTTTCTACAAAAGACATTGAGAACATAATCTCATGGTTTGAGAGAATCTATAGTAGCGACGAAGAAATATCTGACTTCGAACGCGAGACATATCTTAAACTTGCAAAGTACTTCATTCTCGAAGAAAAAGCGATGTGTTAGAAACTCGCATATTCTCTTTTTAATTTACGGAAATGATTTTATCGTTTTTGCATAGCTTGCAAATCGATGGTTTTGTGGGCGTACTTGTTTTTGAATGTATTTTGGGCAAGTAGTTCCTAATGCACCACGATAACCTATTGGGGATTCAACCCATTTTTCATTGTGTGCTGCTTTTAGTACATCATCATAAGGACTAAAATAATTAATGATTTTTTTGTTTACAATTTTTTGAAATTTATTTCCGTTTACGAGAGGTTTCATCGAATCAGCAGGAATAGATGCTCCAAAGAAATGTACAGATTCAATAATTCCTTTATTTTTTGGATTTTTTGCTAGTGATTGTATTGTTGATAAAATGACTTGAGCACCAAGGGAATGACCCATTAATCTAATTTTTAGTGAAGGATTTTTTGATTTTGCATCTAAAATAAATTTTGAAAGATTTTTTCCATTCTTTTTTGCAATTAAAACCCCAATTTTCAATGCAGATAATGCGGTGGATTTGTATTGTACACCTGCAGTATTCGAATCATAACTATAACCAACCACATCGTGTCGATAGTTTAATGATTTCAAGCGTTTTTCAGCTATCACATATTTTGCTAGGGCACCAGATTTGTTATTTCTTAAACCATGAATCATTATGACAATTTCAGAGTTTTGTAATATTTTTTGAAAAGTAGTCTTAGGATAGATATCATATGAAGTATTTTTGATAGTTTTCCCAGTTTTTAGATCATAGTATCCTCTAGTAGATATTTTTGGAAATACCTTGCCAATCATTTTAATTTCCTAGTTTTGATTGCTCTTTTTCAATGTCAGATAATTCTACTTTGGAAAATATTGGTTCAACGATTCCAATTTTATGTCCTGCCGTTAATTTCAACTCAGACATTTCATTCCAAGATATATCTGAAACATTTCCTTCAAGCCCTAATTGTGACCAAATTTTTTGAGAGGATTTCGGTAAGAATGAATGTAAACAAATTGCAATTGAACGTACAGCGTTAACTGACAAATAGATACAAGCATTTGTTCCAGGTTCTTTTTTCCAAGGTTCTTTGTGTTGAAAATACTGGTTAAAATGAGCTGAAAATTCCATTAATTGTTTTAATGCACGATCCAGGTGATTTTCTTGCATTAATTTTCCAACATCATCAGCAAGAGACTTAATTTTTTTCTCAGATTCGGAATCTTTTTCATCAAAATCTTCAGGCTCAGGTAAAACACCATCGAAAGCCTTGTTTGTAAATCCAAGAGCACGATTAACTAAATTTCCCAAATTACCAATTAATTCAGAATTAATTTTTGTTGAAAATTGTTCCCAATCAAAATTAAGATCATCCTGAGAATAAGGATTTATGGAAACAAGATAGAATCTCAAATAATCAGCAGGGAATTTTTCTAGAAAATCTTTTAAGCCAATATACCAATTCCGACTTTTTGATATTTTTTTACCTTCAAGTGTAAGGTGGCCACGAGTTGGAATGTAATCAGGTAATTTGAATTCAGTATTAATTCCAAGTCTCATTGCAGGTAAAAACAGATAGTGGTGATATACAATGTCTTTCCCAATAAAATGATAGATGTCAGCTTCATTCCAAAAAGTTTTTCCATCAATTTTTTTCTCATTTAAGAATTTTAACGTGGAAGAAATGTATGCCAAATGATTATCAAACCAACCATAGAATACTTTGTCCGTTAATCCCTCAATTGGAATTGGTACGCCCCATGATATGTCACGTGTTATATCCCAATCAATCAATCCCTCTTTAATCCAATTTTCAACATATTTTTTTACATCTTTTTGAAGATAGGGTGCATTAGACAAATATTCTAAAAGCGAATCAGAGAAATTTTTTAGTTTAAAGAAATAATGATTTGTAGATTTTTTAACAGGAGTTTGACCACATATTGAACAATGAGGGTTATCAATTTCCTCAGGTACACGACCACATTTTTCACATAAATCGGAATATTGATCTTCAGCATTGCAGTAGGGGCAAGTTCCCTTTACAAATCGGTCTGGAAGGAATTTCTGATCATTTTCACAAAAAAATTGTATGATTTCTTTTTCATAGATATGTCCATTTTCTTGAAGTTTTTTGAATACATCTTGTACAAATGATATATTTTCAGATGAACTTGTCTTATAGAAAAAATCAAACGCAATATCAAAAGCTGTGAAATCCTCATAGTCACGCTTATTCCAATGTTCAACATATTCTTGCGGAGTTTGACCAAGTTTTTCAGATTGGATTAGAATTGGAGTTCCAAAATCATCAGATGCACAAACATAGTACGCTTCAACACCATTTTGTTTTAAGAAACGAGTCGTAACATCAGCAGGCAAATATGTTGATGCAACATGACCTAGATGAATTTCACCATTAGAATATGGCAATGCACTTGTGATTATTGCTTTTTTATTCATTTGTGATGTTTGGATTTTTTTGACTATTAAGGTATGGTTTTTAAAGAGATTGAGAAGATTGTAGGTTATGAGTAAAGTCAAAAACCCAAAATTAGCAAAAGAAGGAAAGATCTCATATGAATGGGCTCGTACTCACATGGACATTTTAGATAATACATTAACCAGATTAAAAAAATCAAAACCACTCAAAGGGGTAACAATTGCATTTTGCTTACACATTACAAAAGAAACCTCAGTTTTGCTAATGGGCGCTAAAGAATTAGGTGCAAATGTTGCAGTTTGCGGCGGAAATCCATTAACAACCCAAGATCATATTGCAGCATATCTTGCAACACAAGGAATTCATATCTACGCATGGAATGGTCAAACCAACAAAGAATACGATTGGTGTCTTGATCAAGTACTAAAACATAAACCAAGTTTAATTTGTGATGACGGTGCAGACATGAATGTTAAGGTGCATTTTGATAAAAAATTCAAATCTTTAGAAATTCTTGGTTCCACAGAAGAAACTACTGCAGGAGTTACAAGAGTACAAGCCATGGAGAAACAAGGGAAATTAAAATATCCAGTCGTGATTGTCAATGACGCGGATACAAAACATATGTTTGATAATAGATATGGTACAGGTCAGAGTACAATAGATGGTTATCTGAGAGCAATGGGATTACTATTCACATCAAAGAAAATTGTTGTTGTAGGATATGGATGGGTAGGAAGAGGAGTTGCTGAAAGATCTAGAGGAATGGGTGGCAAAGTAATTGTGACAGAAATTGACCCAGTAAAAGCTCTAGAAGCACATATGGATGGATATGATGTAATGCCAATGTCACAAGCTTCAAAAATTGGACAAATTTTCATCACAACTACAGGAATGACCAGCGTTATTAGAAAAGAACACCTTCTTGCTATGAAAGATGGAGCAGTCGTTGGAAATGTAGGACATTTCGATGTAGAAATAGATACTAAATTCCT
>JAOMEP010000026.1 GCA_028345965.1 Candidatus Nitrosopelagicus sp. | reverse complement strand
AGTGCAGAAGATATAGCAAAAGAAGCAATAAAAAAATTCAAAACATTAAACAGTTAACTAAACCCTGCGCCAAATTCATCACCTTTGGTTAAAGGATCAATATCTTTAGCATTTTTCATTGCAATGTACAAAAATGCTTCATTAACTACCTCTTCAGTATTTGAAATATCTACACCCAGAGTAATTGCAAATTTTTGTAAATACTCAAGCGTTTCAGAGGATGGTTCATCTGTAGGAATTTTTTCTTCAGTTATCTTTAATGCAATTTTATCAATACACTGATTCCTAAAACTGTCGTCCAACGTAAAGATATAAAATCACTGTGTAATAAACAATCAAGATTCATTTTCATCATGTCCAATAACATGTTTTTCACAATAATAGAGATCATTCATGTTGCAATAATATGAACAATCATTGTCACATAATGCACATTTTGGTTTTTTATCATCAACAGATAATTTGTAATGATAGTTTTTACTTTTCAATTTTTTCAAGTTCATTTTTTAATGAAATTAAACTACGAAGTATCAACCCAGATAAACCTAAATTTTGTATAAGCATAGTTGCAGAATCATTTAATGCATCATCTCCTCTATAACCCTCATCGTAAAGTATTTCGATTTGGCCTTGATCTGTATCAACTAATGCAGTGATAATTGAATATTCCCCCAAATTTTGATCTGTTTTGATTCTATAATGTAACAACTCAATTTTTTTAATCTCCACACCATCTTGTGTTATTTTTCCATCTGAAAAAATCAAATTTCTATCATCAGGTTCACGTTCAATTCTTTTTGAATCAGGAATATCGACGAATTTCATATTTTAAAATTATAAATTAACGTATTAAAAGAAATGAAAAGCTTATAACGCATTTACTTGTTAAACTCTTTTGTTATGGACTACGGTAAACTTTGTAATGCATTACTAGATTCAAATGAAAAGATCCGCTATGTAGGCGTATACAATTCCTTCAGTGGAGACGTTTATGAGAAAATGCAGAATGGAACAGCACGCCATTTTGATAAAGATCAAACAAAAAAATCTATGACTCAAGCAATTATGCGATGGAAGACACGGAAACAATTTTCATCAGAAATTGGAGAACCAGAATTTGCTATGACACGATATGAAAAAGTGAATAGAATAACCATGGCATGTGGAAAAGACGGACTATTGATGTTTAGTACAGAAGTTGATGTACACCTTTGTGATATAATCGACGATGTGACAAAGATGGTAAAAGAACACGTTGGAGAATCAGATAACGATGATGGTTCACGTAACATTAGATCCTAAAAGCTTATTTTAGTTATATTACAAAATTTTTATGTGAATCACCACCATTTTGAAGGAAAAGACATACCTCACATCAAACTTGATTCTAAAACAACAGTAAAGGAATTAATTGAAATTTATGCAAATTCCGGATTCAATGCAAGACAATTAGGAGAGGCGGCAAAATTATATCAAAAAATGATTCACGAGAATGCAACTATTTGTTTAACTGTTGCAGGTGCAATGACACCTGTAGGATTTGGTGGAATAATTAAAACACTTTTAGAAAATGGATTTGTAGATTGGATTGTTACAACAGGTGCAAACGTATATCATGAAGATCATTTTGCATGGGGATTACCAGTAAAACAAGGACATTTTGAAGTTGATGATAACATATTGTATGAAAAAGAAATTGTGAGAATTAGAGACGTGTATGTTAAATTTTATGAGACATTAGAATTGGAAGATAATATAATTCAGAAAATGTTTAAGGATAAATTTTCAGAAAAATCATTTACAACTGCAGAATTTTGTAACGTATTAGGAAGAATTAGTAAAGAAAAATCAAAATTTCCTGAAAAAAGTTTCCTTACAACCGCGTATGAATTAGATATTCCAGTATACGTATCAACACTCAAAGATTCATCTCTTGCAATGAATTTAGCAGTACATAGATTAAAAAATAAACAATTCAATTTAGACTTCGTTAGAGAGATTATTGAACAAGCAGCAATTGTTTACAATTCAAAAAAATCAGGAATTTTGGAACTTGGAGGAGGAGTTCCAAAAAATACAGCACAGCAAACAGGTCCATTGTTAGATCAAATTTTAAGAAAAGATCATGGAGGACAAAATTATATTATTCAGATTACAGATGCGCGACCAGATACAGGAGGATTATCAGGTGCAACACTACAAGAAGGAAAAAGTTGGGGAAAAGTAAAAGATTCACATGAAGATTTGATTACAGTATACACAGACTCTACAATTGCATTTCCCATGTTAGCACTTTATGCATTATCAAATGAGGAACCTAGAGAACAAAAAAGAATTTATAAAAAATTAGGCAACTATTATGATACATTACAAGAATCAGCTAATAATGTTCCAGACAAATTTGCCGATATTTTAAAAAAATCTGATATAAACTTGGATTAGGATTTTTTATTAGCTTTTCTTCGTGCTGCTTTCTGATCTGCAAATCGTGCATGTTTTCCATCTTTTCTTTTACCCATGAATAATCAAAAATCTTTTTCAATGTAAATGATTCGGTATGTAAAAAATTAAAAGTCCTTATTTTTGAAACAGTTTATGGGAAAAATGTTTCCAATCATAATAATCGTAGTAGCGATTATTGGATTTTCATCTTCAGCGTATTTTTTTAGTCAAATGAATATTACTATAGAGAGCCCAATATCTATGGAAATTCAAAATAATAGATCCCTGATGCAGGAAATAGAATCATGTATTGAGCAAAATCTTGCCGGAGAAAGTTCTATTGCATTAAATTCATTCAATACAAACATGTTGTTAACATTAAAAGAGGCTGCAATGGAAACTGAAAATGAAATTGAGTTAGAACAAATTAAACAGAAACTTTACACTTTAACTAATTGTAAACCTTAGATTATCCTCTATCATATCTGGCACGCTCTAATGAACGGTCATCTTTTGTTGCCTTTTTCCATTCTTTGTAATGTTCTTTACATAAACCAGATTTTTTACCAGATGAATTAAGACGTAATCCAGCATCCTCAACTTTTTTTGTATTAAGAGAACGTGCTGCATCAGCATCACAGCCATCTACATTACATTTTGAGCCTTTTGAAACAATACCCATTGTAATAACAATAATTCAACCGTTAATAAAGTTGAAATAAAGAAAATTTTTGTTCGTTTATAAATAGGAATTATTGATGTGAAAATATGGGAAGTAAGAACAAATCAGTCTCATCAAATGAGAAATCACAAAGCGGTAAAGATAAGACAAAAAAAGATAAAAAAGATCATAGTGAAAAGAAAGAAGTCGCCGTATTTATCAACGAGGCAGAGGCAAGTAAGATAGTCAAATCATCAAAAGTAATTACAATTCAAGATTTAGCAAGACAAGCAAATGTAAAAATTTCAACTGCTAATGCATTTCTTAAAAAAGCATTGGCAGAGGGATCAGTAAAGAAAGTGGGCGGATTTAGTGGTCACTATATCTATCAACCAGTTTCACAATAAATAGAAACTTCATCTCCAGAATTAACGTTCAATAATTGATCAACATTCTCAATGATTTTTCCTATTGGAATTAGTTCCTTTCCAACCTTTGTGTCCTTATGAAAAAAACAAAATGCATGACCTACAGATAAAAATGCAATATCACCTTTTTTGAATTCTTTACGAGTACGTTCACCACCAGATTCAATGTGAGATTCAACGTAAACACCACTAGTACCAAGCATGTGAATTGTGCCGTTTACAGGTAAAGAACGGATAATTGTTCCAACTAAAGAAGGAGAGAGATGGCGCTTTAATTCACATTTGATTTTAGATTTACCAGTTATTTCCAAAATTACTTGGGATTTTGATACAGATCCACCTTCCATTATCAAATGTACAGCTTTGGATTATATATTGGCATTTTTCAATTAGTTTACTTGTCTGAGCCTGAAGAAACACCAAATACAACTGAAAAAAAAGAGGAAGAACCAGCTCCATTAGTTCCAGAAGCAAAATTGGATGAAATAATTCAACCAGAGACTGAAGAGATTGATCCAGATGCAGAGGTGAGTGTTCATGCAACAATGGAAAAGGCAATTGAGAATTATAGAAAAATAAAAGAAGGAAAATTAGAATTAACTGACAAACAATTAGAGGAATTAGAAAAACAATGTGAAGCAATCAGACAGCGGGAGATTATTGATGTTGATGTGCAACATGACGCAATGGAGATTAGTGCAGACGGAAAAGTATTGATGGGACCTCCAACATTAACAAGATTTGAAAAAGCAAGAATAATGGGTGCCCGCGCATTACAATTATCTTTAGGTGCCCCACCATTCATAGATATTCCAGTAAACGCTGCAACATCACTAGACATATCAATGAAAGAACTAGAAGAACGAGTAATTCCAATTACAATAAGACGCGTATTACCTAATGGTGATTATCAAAACATACCATTGTTAGATTTTAAGGAATAGACGATTCGTCTATATCATTTAAAAGAAGTCCAGCAAAATTATAATTAAGATGGAATTAGAAGAAGTTAAACGATCAGAAACTGATTTAGACAAAGACAGTTATTTTGTAAAAAATGAATCAGTAATGACCAGTTCGTTAGATGTCTTAACTACACTATCATCAAGCAAAAGAGTTGTTTTGATGGCTAAAGGAGATTTAATTCCAAATGCAGTGGCGGTTGCAAATATTGTGACAGAAAATATGCTAAAAGGAAATTCAGAAATTCAAAATATTAAACTAGATAGCGTGATTTCAGAAGAAGATGGACAAATGATTTCAAACATAGAAATTATTTTAATAAAGAATTAGTAAACGCTGCCAGGTCCTTTTAGAAGCATATTTTCACATTCTTTACATATTGCTTCATCAATATCAGATTCTAGATTGTGGTGAATATCACAAATTAAGAGACTAGTTTTGATATAATTGCAAAGACCAATGAATTTAGATAAACTTGAAGGAGAGTATGCCATATCAGAGGAAAGATCAACAGCAATCTCGTCAATCATTTCAGACACTTGTTTCTCAGCAGATAATTTTTTAATTAATTCAGGATCACCACGAGTTCCTCGGATATAATTACTAATTGCAGCTTGTGTAACACCTAACATTTTTGAGATCTCATCTTCACGAACATTATGATTCTCAGCCAAGTTTTTTGCAAGGATTGCACGAAGAGCAGGAATTAAAGTCTTTGATTCAATTTCTGCAGGAAGTAACATGGAATGTCTTATCACAATTACCTTATAAGTTCCGCTGAAATTAGCTGCAACTATCTCTTCCTCCATTAACAAATTTTTATTTGAAATGTATTCTAGTTAAATTATGAAAACAGATAAGGATCAATGTACAGAAGTTTTACAGAATGCAGTTAAAGAATGTGAATCACAATGGATTGCATTATCAGGAGGATTAGATAGTAGCATACTAGCCCATCTAAGAAAAGATCTAAACCCACAAGCAATAACAATAATAACAAAAGATTTTTTGGGGACAGATCTTACTTTTGCACAAATCGTCGCCAAACATACAGGATTACCCCTATCATTAATGCAAGTTACCATGGAAGAAGTGTTAGATTCTATTAATGAAACAATCAAAATTTTAGATAATTTTAATGATATAGAGATACGTAATTCAATTGTCCCGTATCTTTATCTTAATTCATTAAAAAAGAAAGGAGTTGATTCAGTAATTACAGGAGATGGGGCAGATGAGATTTTTGCAGGATATAATTTTTTATTAAAAAAATCTAATGATGAACTAGATCAAGAATTAGAGCGAATTAAAAAAATCATGCACTTTCCATCAAAAGATATTGCCAAATCATTAAACATGAAAGTTGAAACTCCATTTTTGAATGAAGATGTAATAAAATTTTCAAACAGTATTCCAGTTTCAAGAAAAATTAATGTTAAAGACGATAAGAGATATGGAAAATGGATTCTTAGAGAGACATTTGAAGAATATCTTCCAAAAAATATCATTTGGAGAGAGAAATCACCCATGCAAGATGGATCAGGAACAAATAATCTGACAGGATTATTTAATACAATAATTACAGATGAAATTTTTTCACAGAAAAAAACAAAAATCTTGGAAGAGGATGGAGTGTATATCAGAACTAAAGAGTCACTACACTACTACGAATGTTTTAAAAAGTCTAGTTCGATTAAAAAATCAAATTCAGACAGAAAATGTCCAGATTGCGATTACGAGATTAATTTAAATTCAAGATTTTGTAGAATGTGTGGTAAATTTCCTATTGATTAGATTTTTTTGACCATTTCTTTGGTTTTTTGATAAAGATCTTTTTACAGCCATCACAACAAAAATGATATTTTTTTGAATTATAATCATGCGTGACAGATAAATCCTCATCAAATTCAAGACCACAAACTGGATCTGTAACCTTCATGGTTTTTTGCAATTAGAGTCGTATTTCTATTTATCTAAACAGTGAGAACTCATTAATCATAAGAATATCTTATATGGAAAAAAATGAATCCAGTACATGAAAAAACTTTTTGGATTGTGTCCTGAATGTGAAAAGCAAGAATTATTCATGACAGAGTACAAATGTCTAAAAATCATAATGAAAACAAAAAATTGGATTGTGTGTAAAAATTGTGACTATGTAATACAGATTGAGAAATTAAAAAATAGTTTATGTTGTGTTTGATTAAGATACTAATTTTTTAAGAAATTCATCATATTCTGATTGATTCAGTGAATTAATTTTCATTACTTCAAGATTTTCATTGACATGTGTGCTAGATTTTTGGCCAATTAATGGAGCAAGAACGCCAGGAGTTGAACGAATGAATTGTAAAAGTCCAACAGAAG
>JAOMEP010000025.1 GCA_028345965.1 Candidatus Nitrosopelagicus sp. | reverse complement strand
AGTACAAAATTGACATGAGACGTGCAGCAATGGTTCTTGCAGTACAAAGAGTCATGGAAGCATTTGAACACAAAGGCATTTGGCCTTAAACAAAAATTTTGATCAAAGATTAATATAACGAAAAATTTTTTCATCGATCGAATAATGTCTTCTGTAAAAAATACCTTTGAAGAAATAATCAAAACTGATCATAAAGTTATCACTGAAGAATCCTCGAAAGGAATCTTAAAGAAATATGGTGTTAAAGTACCTGGTTTTGCTTTAGCAACATCTGCTGATGAGGCCGCAAAACAGGCAAAGAAATTAGGATTTCCATTAGTAATGAAAGTTGTATCACCACAAATTCTCCACAAAACTGATGTTGGTGGAGTAAAAGTTGGTATTGATACTGTTGCTGATGTCAAAAAAACATTCACTGACATGTATGGTAGATTATCTAAAAAGAAAGGCGTTGACGTAAAAGGAATTCTTTTAGAAAAAATGGTTCCAAAAGGCGGTGTTGAATTAATTGTAGGTATACAAAACGACCCACAATTTGGACCAATGATTATGGCTGGATTAGGTGGTGTCATGACCGAAGTATTCAAAGATGTTGCATTCAGAATGCTCCCAATCACTACATCCGACGCAAAATCAATGTTAAATGAATTAAAAGGCTCAAAACTTCTCAAAGGTTTTCGTGGCAGTGCACCAATCGACACAAACATGGTTGCAAAAGCATTAGTACAAATTGGAAAAATTGGTGTTGAGAATGCAAATTATATCAATAGTATTGACTTTAACCCTGTAATTGTATACCCAAAATCTTACTTTGTAGTAGATGCAAAAATCATTCTCAATAAGGAATTAAGAAAAAATTCAATCTCAAAAGCAAAGCCAATCATTGCTTCAATGGAAAAATTCTTCACGCCAAAATCTGTTGCACTAGTTGGCGCATCTGCAACTCCTGGTAAAATTGGTAACTCTGTCTTAGATGCACTTGGAAAACAAGATTACAAAGGTAAAGTTTTCCCAATTAATCCTAAACAAAAGAAAATCCTTGGAATGAAATGTTATCCTTCATTAGACGCAATAAAACAAAAAGTTGATCTTGTTGTTGTTTGTGTTGATCTGTCTGCATGTGGACCAATAATGAAGACATGTGCAAAAAAAGGAATTCATAACGTAGTGATTGTATCTGGTGGTGGAAAAGAGCTTGGTGGTGATAGAGCCGCAATGGAAGCTGAAGTTAAAGAATTATCATTAAAACATAAAATTCGTGTAATTGGTCCTAACTGTATTGGAATGTTCAATGCAGCAAATAGACTTGATTGTGCATTTCAAGGACAAGCAAGAATGGTTCGTTCAAAATTAGGTAATGTTGCATTCTTTTCACAAAGTGGAACTATGGGAATTAGTATGCTAGAAAGTGCAGATTTGTTTGGCCTATCAAAAATGATTAGCTTTGGTAATCGTTCTGATGTTGATGAAGCAGACATGATATGGTATGCTGCAAACGATCCTCAAACCAAAGTAATTGGATTATATGTTGAAGGATTTGGAGATGGAAGAAAATTCATCAATACTGCAAAACGTGTAATGAAAGAAAAGAAAAAGCCAGTAATTATTTGGAAGAGTGGAAGAACCGCAGCTGGTGCAAAACAAGCAGCATCTCACACAGGTTCTCTTGGAGGTTCAAATGCAATGATTATGGGCGCATTCAAACAAGCAGGAATTATCTCGGTTGACAGTTATCAAGAATTAGTTGGCGTCTTAAAGGCAATGGCATGGCAACCACCAGCAAACGGTAATCGCGTTGCAATGACAAGTAATGGTGCAGGTCCTATGATTGGTGGAATTGATCATTTAGACCGCTTGGGACTCACAATTGGAAAATTAGATTCAAAAACTCGTAAAAAAATTCAGAAACATTTCCCACCAACAGTTCCAATTCATAATGGAAATCCAGCTGATGTTGGTGGCGGTGCAACTGCAAGTGATTATAATTTTGTTCTTGAACAATTCTTGGCAGACAAAAATGTTGACATTGCAATGCCTTGGTTTGTTTTCCAAGATGATCCTCTTGAAGAAACTATCGTCAATTATTTGGCTGCACTTTCTAAGAAAAAGAAAAAACCAATCTTATGTGGTGGAAATGGTGGTCCATATACTGAAAAAATGATTAAACTAATTGAAAAACACAATGTCCCAGTTTACCAAGACCTTAGAACTTGGATTGCAGCAGCATCTGCATTAGCCCAATGGGGCAAAGTACGTGGAAAATAGACAACATTTAATTTTACATTCAATTCGTTTCCTATCATGTCAATGATTACAACAAGCAAAGACGAAGGCGTTTGTGTCGTAAAGATTAATCGCCCAACAAAGCTTAACGCTATGAATATTGATGTTGCAAGAGAAATTATTTCTACTTTTCAGCAACTCGATAAAGATGATAGTGTAAAAGTAATTGTTTTGACTGGCGAAGGTGATAAAGCATTCTCAGCTGGGGCTGACATCGAATACATGTCAAAAATATCCGCTGATGAATCTGAAGTATATGCAAAGCTTGGACAAGAAGTAACTGCAACTGTTGAAAATGTTTCAAAACCAACAATTGCTGCAGTTAATGGATTTGCATTAGGTGGTGGATGTGAAGTTGCAATGTCTTGTGACATTCGTATAGCATCTGAAAATGCAAGAATGGGCCAACCTGAAGTTACAATCGGAATTCCTCCTGGATGGGGTGGAACACAAAGATTGATGCGCATAGTTGGAATTGCAAAAGCAAAAGAGCTTGTTTATACTGGTAAAATGATCAAAGCAGCTGAAGCAAAAGAAATTGGTCTTGTCAATAATGTTGTTCCATTAGAATCTCTAATGGAAGAGGTTATGAGCATGGCAAAAACAATTGCATCAAATGCTACACTCGCAGTTCGCATGTCAAAAACAGCTATTAACAAAGGACGAAATGCAGATCTAGATACTGGATTAGGTGTCGAACTATTGGCCTGGAGAAACTGTTTCTCTGATCCTGATAGGGAACAACGCATGGTAGACTTTGTTAATAAATCAAAAAAATAGAATCACTCTATTTTTCTTATTTTCTTTATTAATACGCCACAAAGGGGGAAAAGCTTCTTATAATTTGAGGATTGAAAATCTGTATGGCAACAGAAGCTGAAACAGTCGGTGATTCTTGTAGTACTCATAATGAGACTCCAAAACCACAGGAAGCATCCGCTGAATTACAACAACCTACAACACAATCAGGTAAATTGGTAACAATCACTGCACCAGCCGCTGAAAAAATTAAAGAGTTCATGGCTGAGGAAGACGGTAACCCCCAATTTCTAAGAATTTACGTTCAAGGTGGCGGTTGTTCTGGTCTATCATACGGAATGGGCTTTGAAAAAGAGTCTGAAGAAGATGATAGAGTAATTGAAGAAAATGGTGTTAAAGTACTAGTCGATAGTATGAGCATTGATCATTTGAACGGTGCAAACGTCGATTACATTGAAAGCCTAATGGGTTCTGGTTTTAAAATCAACAATCCAAATGTAACAAAATCTTGTTCTTGCGGCTCTTCATTCAGTACTGAGTAAACATTTTTTCTCTTCTCTCTCTTTTTGATTTAATTTATTCAAATCGTTTATAAATCTCAAATTATATCTCTGAATATTGAATAATAAGGAGATGATAAATAATTGCCATATACCGGTATTGTCAAGTATCACGTTAAACTTTCATTCGAAGTTGATGGGCTTGTCGAACGAGCAGATATAATCGGTGCAATCTTCGGACAAACTGAAGGTCTTTTGGGACCTGAAATGAATCTGAATGAACTGCAAAGAGTATCTAAGGTCGGTCGGATTGAAGTAAATACTTTCCAATCTGAAAATAATACTAAAGGTGACTCGTTGTTACCAATGAGTACTGACATTGATACATGTTCGTTAATCTCTGCTGCAATTGAAAGCATAGATAAGGTTGGTCCATTTGATAGCACATTCCGATTAGAAGGAATAGACGATGTTAGAGCAACAAAAAAAAACAGGACATCTTACAACGTGCTAAAGAAATCAAACAGAAATGGTCAACAAATTCTGTTAGTGAAGGACAGGAAATGCTTGAACAAGTTCATGAAAATAATTCAGAAAAAATTACCACATACGGTCCTAAAAAACTTCATTGTAGTACAGGAATATTTGATTCTAAATGGATAATCCTTGTAGAAGGACGTGCTGATATAATCAATCTCTTAAGAGCAGGTTATGATAATGCATTAGCATTTGAAGGAGGTCGAATTGATGAATCAATTAAAGAGATATGTGAAGAAAAAGAAAAGGTTGTAGCATTCACCGATGGTGATAGAGCTGGTGGATTTATTTTAAAAGAACTAAAATCTGTTGTACATGTTGATCTTGAACTACGTGCTGATACTGGAATTGAAGTTGAAGAATTGACTCCAAAAAGAGTTGATGAACTTTTGAGTCCTGTAAAAAAACAGATGGAAGAAGAATTATCTGCACCTGAAATTAAAAATGTAGATGATGGACCTCTTGCAGAGTTATGCAAAAATAAATTCTCAGAATTAAATGAATCTCTAGAAGCAATTGCACTTGATTCAAGTGATGCTGAAGTGTTTAGAGTTGCAATTCCTGAATTAGTTGGAAAAATTTCGGGTCAATCTGGAATAAAATATTTGATTCTAGATGGAATAATTACTCAAAGACTCGTTGATGCTGCAAAAACAGCAGGTGTTGAAAATATTATTGGTCATAGAACTGCAAAATTATCTGACTCTGATGGTATATCATTAAAAACATTTAGAGAACTTGGTATAGCATCTAGTTAATGGCTGATTTAAAAACACAACATCTTCTAACTTTAGCACATATTTTATCAAAAGGAGGAAAACATAATTTTGTTAATATCACCACCACCTCGCTTGGAAAAGAAATTGGAAAATCTCAACAATCTGCATCTCTACATTTGAAAGAGTTAGAGTTAGGTGGATTTATTGAAAGAATCCAATCTGGACGAAAGCAATCAATAAAAATCACCCACAAAGGATTTGTTGAATTGTCCACACTAAACAATCTTTTATCTAAATTAATATCAAAATCTCCTAATTCTCTAACTTTCACTGGCACAATAACTTCTGGAATGGGAGAAGGTGCATACTACATGTCTATGAAGGGATACACCAAACAATTCAAATCAAAATTAGGTTATATCCCATACCCTGGAACCCTGAACGTGCAGATTAAAGAAAAAAAGTTTTCTGAGGCTATCTCACAATTGTCAAATTATGAAGGAACAAAGATTAGTCCATTTTCTGATGGTAAGAGAACTTTTGGTTGGGTTAAATGTTTCAAATCAAAAATAAATAATAAAATTGACTGTGAATTAATATTATTGGAACGAACACATCATGATACAACAATTGTTGAATTTATTTCAAAATACAATATACGAAAATCATTAAAGATTTCTGAAAAATCAAATGTTAAAGTTAAAATTTCAATATTAGATAATTTTTCTTAAAGATCGTGAATGTCATCGCCATATTCTTTCTGAATTGCTGAACTTGAAGTTTCAGGTCTTGGGGATTCTAATCTAGCCACTGTGACATCTAAGTTAATCTTCTTACATCCTTCAGTGATGAATTTTTCTTGGTGAGTCTGGTCATAACCTAACGCAATTACTTGTGGCTTCACCAAATCTACAGTTTTGAAAATATCTTCATCATTTCCAATAATACACAAATCAACCATATTTAATGATGAAACTAATTCTTGTCTTAATTGTGCACTATGTAATGGCTTACGTTTTTTCATCTTAACTGCTGTTTTATCTGTCGCTATCACCACAACCAAAAAATCTCCTAGTTTCTTTGCAGCATTCAATGTATTGATATGTCCGGGATGAATTATGTCAAAAACTCCTCCTGCTAAAACAATCTTCGATGATGAATTTTGTAGTTCTGCAAGTGTTTTCATATTACTTTCTTTCATGTATGTCCAATTTCAACTCATCGTTATCACATTTTTGGGTCAAAACCTTTTGCAATACGTAATGCATCTACTAGCCCGTCTGCATAGCCTATGCTTAATACTGCATACTCCTTTTTTCCTTCTTTAAGAAAATTTTCTGCATCATCAATGTACAATTTTGCATTGATCAAAACATCCTCATATTCTTTAAGATTATCATAATGTGGTTTAATTTCTTCTAATGCTTCTCTTACCATTGGAACATATTTTTCAATCATTTGTTCTGAAATACTCTTAACGTCTGCAGAATTATCGGTTGGTTCATCTAGGCATTCTGTAACGGTTTTTAGTGCATCTGATTCTGTAAAATGCAATCTTCCAGGTATAATTATACTGTGTGGGGATTCTCCAAACTCTTTTTTGATCAAATTTGATACATGTCCTGAAATTATTTTCTGATTATTTTTTCCAATTCTGGATGCGACAACTGCAAAAGTCTTTTCTGAAATAACTTTACGCTTTTGTGTTTTTTCAGCATCTAGTAATAATGAAAATGCATCTTTTGGATCTAAGAAAAATGATTTATCTTCATTATATTCGAGTAAAATCACAGAATGTGTCCTACTCAATAAATTATCAAAAACTGTATTATATGGTGTGATCATTGATTTTGGATCATTCATGATGGTTAACACCTTTCCAACTTTGTAATAGTGCAATCCTACCTCCCCAATTAATGATGAAACAATTGAAGAGGAATGAATTGTTTTTGTCTCTATTCCCTCTCTCATTGCTCGTGTCTTTAACTCGAGGTGTGTTGTAGCAATGTATGGGTCGCCATATGAAATTAATATTGTTTCTTTATTTTTTGCATTTTTTAGAATTTCATTACCATCCTCAACTAACCATCGTTTAGCAATTTTGAATTCACCATTTGTGATATCTTCTAACTGTTTTTTTTCAGTTTCTGAAATGGGACTGGTAAATGATTCTAAATATACAATCTTTGCATTTTTTATTACATCTAGTGTACTATTTGATAATTCTGAAATACCTGAAATTCCTAATCCGATAAACCACAGCATTATTTCGTTCTGTCATGCAGTCTTTTTAAATGATGTAGTGATTTTTTTAGAATTTCAATTCCTTTGATAAATTCATTGATTGAAACTTTTTCATCAATTGTATGTGCCTCGTGTGGATCTCCTGGTCCATATGTAATTACTGGTATCTTTAGCTGATTTCCTATTACATTCATGTCTCCTGTACCTGTTTTTCTAATTAACATCGGTCTTTTCTTTTCTACATCTAACACTGACAATGTCAATGCCCTTACTAATGGTGAATTGTGTGCTGCTTCAAATGGCTCAGTTTCATCAATTACTGAATACAAAACTTCGATTTCTCTTTTAGTTGATATTTCATTGATTATTCTGGTGATCTTCTCTTCAATATCATTACAATTCATGTCAACTGGTATCCTAATGTCTAGTGTAGCTACACATTCTTTTGGTGTAACGTTATGACTTGTACCTCCACGAATTTCTGTAAGGGTCGCAGTAAGCATCATTCCCTTACTTTTTTCTTCTTGAC
>JAOMEP010000024.1 GCA_028345965.1 Candidatus Nitrosopelagicus sp. | reverse complement strand
TCAGTTCCAAATTTCATGAAACAAATCTATAATCTCTTTGATTATACACCACCTGAAATATCTGAAGATGATGTATCTGGTACAGGAACCGAAGATCCTGAAGAAGAAAGTCCCAAAACCGAATTACCAAAAACCCTTTACTGGAAAAAATTAAGAGGCTATTGCTTCAAGAATCTAATCACTGAAGAATTAACTTCTAGGAAAAAATCAGGTGAAATACCTCAAGTACTTAGAAAATTAGGTGATGGGATAGAAAATAGCCCACTACCTAAAGATGGAAATTCTGATGAAAACCAACCAATTGACCTTTTACTTGCAACAAATATGCTTTCTGTAGGCGTTGATATTCCTAGATTAGGTGCAATGGTTGTTAATGGTCAACCAAAACAAAATTCAGAATATATCCAAGCTACAGGAAGAATTGGAAGAGCAAACCCAGGATTAATTGTAACACTATATTCTTACACAAAACCACGAGATCTCTCATACTATGAAAATTTCAAAGATTTTCATTCAACATATTATAAAGAAGTTGAAACTGTTTCTCTTACACCATTTACACTTAGAGCAAGACAAATTGGATTATTTGGCATAATGGTAGGACTAGCTAGAATGTTAACATATTCATTATCAAAACAAACTGATGCAAATCGATTTAATCAAACAGATCGTGATCAACTAAAAGAAATTGAAAATATTAAACTTCAAATTCAAAAAAGAGTAGAATCTATAGAACCAGATGAGGCATCTGACACTAAAGATAATATCATTAATCTTCTAAATCGTTGGACAAATGAGGTCAAATACCATCAAACTAATCTTTTGTATCGAGAACCTTACAATGAAAAAACATCCAATACAAAACTTGAAGGAAAAATATATCTATTAAAAACCGATTCTGAATCAAAGAGACAATTAATTCCAACACCAACTTCTCTTAGAAGTGCAGAACAAGAAAATAATCTACGATACTTAGACTTACAAGAAGAGGAGAAGGAAAATGAGTAAAATACAAGAAGATTCCTATAAACCATCTCCTGGAAAACTTCGTTCAAGTCAATTAGTTACTACATTTGGTCCAGGTTCATTAGTTCAAACAGAACACGACTCTGTTTTAATCATGGGAACAAACTTTTGGTGGCATAAAAAGAAATTCACAGTAAAAAATCATATGTATTTACAAAAACTCACAGGTAAAACTCACTTTAGAACCCCTGTTAGAAAAGGACGTGAACAGTCAATTGTTTGTACATCATTTCCAAAATGGGGTTCGTGTAAATCTTGTGGATGGTTACAATATCATAAAGACTATCCCCCAAAAGAAAACGGATTTAGCTGTGCCAAATGTGGTGAAAAATATGGCGAATTACTTCCAGCCAGATTAGTTGTTACTTGTAACCAAGGACATTTAGATGAATTTCCATGGGTAAAATGGGCTCACAGCAATCAAAAAAACCCAGTTGCTGTCTGTAAAGAAAATCCGAAACTCAAATGGAAAGGTGGTGCATACTCAAGCAATCTGTCTAACTATAAAGTTGAATGTGAATGTGGTGCATGGAACTCTCTCTTCAGTTCACAGGATAGAAAGGAGGGAATTAAATTATGGGATTCTGAAAATAATGACTGGTACTCACTTACCTGTACAGGACAACTCCCATGGCTTCAACAAGAAGAAAAATGTAGACGTGTTTTAAAAGATGGTACTCAACATCCAACAGAAACAGAAGTTCCATTTGGAATTACTGGAAGGGCTTCTAGTATGTACTATTCAAAAGTTGTAAGAGGAATTATTATTCCTGAATTGGCTCATCCAATTGTAAAATATCTAACAAGTGAAGAAGGTGAACAGAAAAAAGCATCTTACAGAGAAATGATTTCTGAACTCCAAGAAGGAATATCCGATGAAAAGATGGATGAAAAAATTGCAGAGATGCTTTCAAAAAAAGTACCGCAATTTAAAATCAATTCATACACAAAAGAAGAAATATTATACTTTATAGAAAAACTCCAATCTCGTAATTCAAAACATGTTGTAGAAACAGAACTAGATCTAAAAAAAATAGAGTATGAAGATTTACAAAAAAACGAAAAGGATTATGATTTTGATGAAAAAGAAATTAATCCTGAAATCATAATTAACACTGTACCATTAAATAATGAAGACAAAAAAATATTTGAAAATATCAGAGCAATTCCAATATTAACTGCTTTAGAAGTACTCAGATATTTTACTAGAATTAGTCCTCCTGGTGAACTAACATTAGAAGAACAAAATACTTTAAAACATAAATTTTGTCAAATTGAATCTAAAACTGGAAAAACATTACATGGTCAACCAACAAAAAAACAAGATTGGTTACCATGTGCTGTAAAAAAGGGTGAAGGTATATTCATTACATTCAGTGAAGAGTTTATCAATAATTGTCTGAGTGATAATGATATACAAAAAAGATTAGATGATATGATACAAAATCATAATGATTACGAAGATGTATCAAACTGGAAATCAAGAATTACCATAGATGGACAGTTTATTTTATTACACTCAATTTCTCATTTATTGATTAAAGAACTTGCTTTAGCATCTGGCTATAATGAAGCATCAATTTCTGAACGTATTTACTCTACAAATGACATGCGTGGTTTGTTAATTTACACTACAAGTGCTGGTGATGGTAGTTTAGGAGGATTAGTAAAACAAAGTAAACATCTACTAGAAATTATCAAACGTGCACTAAAACACAAAAAAGTCTGTTCTCGAGATCCAATATGTATTCATGAAGATCCAAAAAGAATGAAAGACAAAGGTCTGGCATTAAATCTGAGACAAAATGGGTCTGCATGTTTTGGATGTATGTTGTTACCAGAAACAAGTTGTGAAAATTTTAACAAAATGTTGGATAGAAAAATTCTAGTTAATGAAAGCTTTGGAATTGGTACAAAATTTAGATAATGAATTTTACACAAATTGAAAAATTAATTGAAGAAACTCCTAGTGATAAAAGAAAATTAATAATTAATTATTTAAAAAATAAAACTCCAAATACATTGGAAGCTAGTATCACTCAATCTGATTGCAAATTAACATCATCACAGGCATATTTACTGAAACAAATTTGTGATGAAACTGATGATGGTAATCTATTATCTCTCACAATTGATGCTATTTCACAAATTAATGACCAAAAAAATGAAGAAATTTCAAGATTAGTAATGTCAGGAATTTTTCAACATAAACATGCTAGTTCTACTCATGCGACAATTTATGAAATGATAGGTAGGGCAACTACCAAAATAACAATCATTGGATATTGGGTTTATGATATGCAAGAATTTTTTGAGGAATTAGATAAACTATCAAAAGAAATTAAAATTAAATTTATTTTAAATGATGAAAATTTTAAAAAACACTCATCACAAATTGAACAAAACTGGAATGGTAGATACAGACCTCAAATTTATTGTTTGAATAAAGAAAAATATTCTAATTACAACAAATTACATTCAAAAATAGTTTTAATTGATGATAGTGAAGTCTTAATCACTTCTGCAAATTTGACATCTACTGCAATGGAAGAAAATATTGAAACAGGAATATGGACAAAAGATAAAAAAATTATTAATGCATGTATAGATATTTTTGATCAGTTTGTAAAAGATGAGGTTTTTGTGCCTAAAATGGAGAAAAAATACTAGGTGATTGTATGGGCCGTGCAGCATCAAGTACTATTGAAATATCTGATAAGGATAAAATAAAAAATAGATTTATGGAAATTTTTGACACAGTTGATGATTTTAAAACTTTTTTTAATTCTATTTTACCAAAAAATTCTCTACTTAATTCAATAATAAAAATAGATGATAAAAATGAAAAAGAACAATTATGTAAAGTTGTAATGTCTTATTTAGGAAATAATTTTTTTGTTTATGTTGGAAAGGTACGCCCTGATTCCGATGAAGAAAAATTATCAAAAACTGATGAAAAAAATTTTCGCTCATTTGTTGATAATAAAAATAATTTAATTGAAAAACCTGAATTATATAATGAAATTAAAGAATTTCTTGTATCATATGATAAAAAGAAAAATCATAAAATAAAAAAACCTGAATATATTGTTAGAGAAAAAATCATAGAACAATATCTAATATATCAAAAAAATGATACTGGAAAAAGTCAAGCAATTATTGATAGTTTTAACCATAAAGTTGGTGACAAAGATAAAGTTGAAACAATTGAGGAATTATCACAAAGTTCTAAATTTCTTACAGCAGGTAAAAGTGGTGCTTGGGTAAAAGATCTTTGTACTAAAGATTTGAAATTTCCTTTAGTCGTAGTTGACAAACAACAAAAAGAACCGCCATTACCTGAAACAACATCATTACGTACAAAAAAACCATTAAGCAGATTGTATCCTTTTCAAACAGAAGGATTAATCAAAATACACAATATTTTGAATAATGATATTGATGTTGATGATTGCCAGCAAAAACGAATTTTATTGAATTTACCTACAGGTGCTGGAAAAACACGCATGACTGTACAGGCATTAATTGAGTGGTTGAACTTGCGTGCTCTAGGAAAATGTGAAAACGCACATCCACAACAGCAAAATCCACGTGGATTAATTTTTTGGCTTGCATCTACAGTTGAATTATGTGAACAGGCATCTGAATCATTTCGACAAATATTTGAACAGATTGGAATTGCAGATGAAGTCTATCTCACAAATTGGTTTGGTTCAAACAGGCGTGATTTGAGAGTAATAAGAAATGATAATCCTGGAACACATATTGTAGTAACCAATACTGATCATACAAATAAAAAATTCCGTGATTATAGAAACAGAGATGCTGGAAGATTCAAATTTGATCAATTTGCAGAAAGTCCTGAATTACAGGAAATTAGTAACAATACAATTGCAATAGTTATTGATGAAGCACATGATGTATCTGGAGAACGTTATCAAGATTTTCTTGCATCTATGGGTTTTGATTTAAATAAAAATAAACGAGGTAAAGAAAAAAAAATCTATAATACAAAAAATATTGCATTAATTGGTTTAACTGCAACACCATACAAAGGAACTGGAACTGCAATCTGGTATCAATGTACATCATGTAATCAAATATTCAAGGATCCAAGAACACGTGATAGACACATATCAAAAAATTATGGACATGATATAATAGAAGTTGAACCTCATATCAATGACGAAGAATTTGAAATTGATAATAGCTGTGATCCTAAATATTTTTCAACATTAAATGTACAAACAAGAAAAATTCATAAAACATTTGGTGGTGTATATTTACCAATTCCTTCCAAATCAATTTCACAAGCACGTCCTAATGGAATAATTGATATTCCATTATCTGCTCATGTAGATGATAATGTAAAAATTTCTGCTAGTAATTCTTATGATCCTTATTCTAAAATTAAATCATTTTCTTGGGAAATTTTACATTTTGAAAAAGAATTATTAAAATCACATGATGAACAGTTTTATTATAATTTTAAAACAGAGGGAAGATATGATGTACAATTAACAGTTGTTAATGAACGCGGAATTTCACATATCGTAAATCAAAAAATCGAAATTAAACCAAAAATAGAATCAAAAATTGGAGAAAAATCTACAGGTTCGTTAGAAGATATTAAAGAATTTTATGATATCTTAACACATGATCAAAAGATTTTATGTCCTATAACTTATGGTGTAATTGATTTTGGTAAAACAATTAAATTTAACTCGGCAGAAGAAGAAAAAAAATGGAATCTAGGAAAATCTAAGGAAGAAGACGATGAAGTTTCTAATGATGTAAAGTATAATGAAAAAATTTGTGACGCTGTTCATAAATGCATAAATGAATATGGCAGAGATCGTGTTTTACTATTTGCCAACAGTGTAAAGCATTCTCAAGAACTAGCACTCATCTTTCGTATCAAATATGGATATGATACAGACGTAGAAGAAGGTGGAAAAGGACTTTCTGAATCAGTTGATGGGATGACGAATCCCGGAGTTAGGCGTAAAATTATTAGTGATTTTCGTGAGGGAAAAATCAAAATTTTATCTAATTTTGGTGTTTTAACCACTGGATTTGATGTTCCAAAAATTGACACTCTTTTTGTATGCAGAGATGTAGGCTCTAATGCACTACTGACACAGATGATAGGTCGTGGCCAGAGAGGTGAAACTCCAGGTGGAACAAAAGATCTCTGGTTAATTATGTCGGATTTCCCTCATGTTTCTAGTAAAGGTGAAAAACTTAGGTTAGGTTGGGAGGCATTAGCCGAAGGTTGGGAAAAATTTTCAGATGAAATAAAAAATAATCTTAATCTTTCTGATCATGAGATAGATATTGAAAAAACTGAAACAGATTCAGAAAAAGATCTAGTAGATCATCAATTCATTATGAATATTGAACCAATAACTAATTTATGGTTAAGCTGTCAAACATGTAAAAATGAAATTAGAGGATTAAAAAATTGTTTGAAAGAATTTGGATATAAATCAGAAAAAGTATCTGAAAAATCTTTCCAAGATGCAGTTTTAAAGAAACTTAAGGAAAATGATTTCAATAGAAATTGTAACCTTTGCAGAACTTTACGAGACTATGCAGCTAAATCTGGATGTGAATTTACTAAATTAATTGCTAAAGAACATAAATTAGATCCAGTTTTTATTTTTACAATTAATTTTATACATGGATATCAAAAAGAGAAAAGAAAAGTTGTATGGAAAGATTTAGCTGATGATCTAAAAAACACCCCATCTTTGAAAGGATTAGATGTATCTCCTAACACATCTGGAATAAAACGATTAATCTCAACAAAATTATTAATAATAAAAAATAATAATGATTTAGAATTTTTAAAAATTAAAAATATTGATGCATGCGGAGCCGTAATAAGTAAAATATTAAACAACCCTGATGTAATTTCTAGAATAGAAAATATTTTAAAAGAATCTAAACCTAGAAAAAAATCATCTGCAACGTATATCTCTGATATAGATATTTTTTACAGTGATCTGAAAAAAATATTCGGCCATATACCAACTGAAAGACAATTTAAAAATAAATTAAATAAAAAACTTGAAAATCAATTTAATGAAATGTATAATAATGATTATCCAAGATTTATACATCAAAAACACGAACATATTGCAGCAGATCAAAATCTAAAGGATTCGTTATATGAAGAATATTTTGAAAAATGTATGAAAGAAAATCAACCGATTACTCATGAAGAACTTGACAAGTATGGTGAGTATCATTTGGATGATTATAGACAAATTTGGACAACAATTGAAAAATTTGAAAATTCAGTATATGTTAAGCCTGTTCTTAAAGAAGTCTTAGAAAATCACAAAAAATATAAAAAAAATCGTGATTCTGAATGGGAAGAAATATCAAAAGATATCCTGAATTTGAAGAAAAAACAACCTGCAAATTACTATCATTATGAAACAATCAAAACACATTCGCAACTTCATGTCTCTAGATACATTTGTCAAATGAAAATTTCACATCTACGTTTTCTCAAAAATTATCATGGTAAAGATGTCGGAAAATTCTTACAATTAGTCTCTGATTTCTTTAGACTGCAAAAATGTATAGGTGTCGTACCTACTAAAGATGAGTTTACTGAACTAACTAGTAGTTTAACAACTGGTAATTTTATGAATGAATTTGGAATTAAAGAAGACGATTATCTACGTTTTCTCAAAATTATTTCTGTTGACCCTCCTGATATACTAGGTCAGTCTGAACGTATTAAAAAAATCAAAAAAGAAATTCTTGAAAAACTAAAAAAGTTTGAAAAGAAAAATGGTAGAGAAAAAACTGAGATTTACATTGATATGTTTAATCCGGATGTATGTTTGAGTGTTCAAATTAAAAAATATTTCCCTATCATCGATGAATTAAAAAATTTGTTGTGGGAATAATTCTATTCCATGTATTGTCTCATAATATAATTAATTTCTTGATCAATTGCTTCTTGGTCATCTTTGTATGTGTGGGTTGCTCTAACTAGATATTTTCCATCAGTTCCTGCAACGTATCTGAATTTTTTTCCTTGTTCTGGAATTACCTCATCCACAATCATTTTTGCAACTGTCTCTGGTTGTGTCCAATTATTTTTATTTTGTATCACTTTGATTAATCCATCCATACCATCAGTTTCTTTAGCATAGTTTGAATTTTTAGACAACTCTGTTCTTGAAATATTTTTAAAGAAATCTGTATGAACTATACCTGCTTCTATTACAGCAACTCTGACGTTTCTGTCTTCTCCACCCATTTTCTCTGTGTTCATTTCTCTACGTAATGATTCTGAGAATCCTTCTATACCAAATTTTGATGTACAGTATGATGTTGTAAATCCAAATCCAATTTTTCCTGCAATTGAACTCATATTGATTACTAGACCTGG
>JAOMEP010000023.1 GCA_028345965.1 Candidatus Nitrosopelagicus sp. | reverse complement strand
ACGTGCATCTTTTGTTCCTATTTCCTTACCAACTGCAGTAACAGCCAAAACAGGAATTCCATATTCTTCGGCTTCGTTGACAAGTTTTCCAAGATTTACAATAGTTTGATATTCATATTTTGAACCAACAAAAACTGACATTGCTACGGCTGCAACGTTTAGTCTAAGTGCATCTTTGATGCTAACAGTGATATCTTCTTGAGATAGATCTTCACCGATTATGCTAGTTCCACCAGAAACACGCAATACGATAGGTACAGGATAATCAGGATTAACAGAGGTTCTTAATGCACCACGAGTAATCATTAATGAATCACAATGTTTTGCTAGAGGAGCGATTGTTTTTTTCAAATCTTCCAATTTTTCAGTCGGACCTAAGAAATAACCATGATCAACTGCAAGCATTAACGCCTTATTATCAGCAGGAGAAATTATTCTTGCAATTCTATTTTTTAAGCCCCAGTCCATTTTCTTATTTTTTTGAAAAAAATTTACCTTTCTTAAGCCTTTGCTAATTTTCAATAATTATCTTCATTGCATTTTCACCCGTTTTTGCATGCTCAAATGCTTTTTGTGAGTCATCAAGAGTATATTTGTGCGTTATAAGCGATTTAACATCTACAGTACCTGATGAAATTAGTTCTAATGCATTTTTGGTATCCATATCAGATGCAGCATACGTAGTAACAATACTAATTTCTTTTGAATAAACTACACTCATATCAATTTCAGTAGTTGCACCTTTACTTGGTACACCAAACATTACAACGGTTCCACCTTTTCTTACAAGTTTTATTGCATCTTGGAATGCATGTAAGCTACTTGTAGCTACAATTGCAACATCAACACCAATGGTAGTTTCATCACTAACTTTTTGAATTAAATTTGGATCATCGGAACGAATAGCTGTGACATTAAACTGTTTTACAAAATCTAATCTGAAATCATTTAAATCCATACAGAATATTTTTGAAAATCCAAAAGATTTTGCAAGTAAAACATGCATCATTCCAGTTGGTCCAACACCTAAAATTGCAGCAGTGTCATTTTTTTGATATTTGAATTTTGACCAAGCACGAACACAGCATGCAAGAGGTTCAATTAATGCAGCTTCTTGATATGAAACATTGTCAGGTAATTTTAGAACACCCCCATGAAGTACATTCCATTCAGGAACAATGTAATTATCAGCCAGACCACAAGGATTAAGATTTGATTGCGAGTAATTTTTACACATGGTTTCGTTTCCATGACTGCACTCATGACAATCTTTTGAATAACAAGCAACATGATGATGAGTAAATACACGATCCCCTATTTTAAAATCAGAAATATTAGAACCAATTTTAATTATTTCTCCTGCAGGTTCATGTCCTAATCTCATAGATGGTTGACCATATTGCCCAAATACCTTTTCAACATCAGAACCACATATTCCACAAGATTGCATCTTGATTAGTAACTCATTTGATCCGATTTCAGAAAGAGTGATATTTTCTATTTCGACTTTAGAATTTCCCTTCACGACAGCTGCTTTCATGATGGTTAATTATTTACTCTATATTTATACGCCTAGGATTTTTTTGAGCATTACCCTGTAATCGACTTCAGATTTTTCACTTCCGGATGCAGGAAGTGCAAATACTAAAGGAGTGGATTGTTCAGTACGTAATTTTGTTAATTTATCATTGATTTGTTCAGTTAAATCATCACTAACAAGAACTAGACCAACTTCAGAATCATCGTATAATTTTTTGATTTCCTCAAAAGCAGCATCAGAAGAATCGACTATTTTTCCTTGAACGCCTGCGAGTTGGAAGCTTGTGACAAATACACGACTTCCAATAGTAACTACCTTCATTAAACCTGATTTTTAAGACATGCAATTTAATCTTTTCAAACAAAAAATTCAAACATTACCAATTCAAGGAATAATATGGATAGCCCAAAAGAGATCGACTCAGTGTATTGGGATGAAGAGAGTAAATCATGGAAGACTAAACTTGTCCAAGTAGAAGAATATCACGGATTTACAGAATGCAAGTACTGCAGAAGACCTATGTCACATAACATAAAGTCTGATGGAGAATTCAAGGTAGTTTATGTAAAATGTGGCTGTACTAAGAGCTAACTGCAATTTTTAATACAAATAAATGCAATTTCCTGTGTTCCGTCCATACCATGTCTATTTGGAACAATGCCTACACGATACTGCATTTCTTCATCATATTCAATATCAAATTGAGTTGTAAGAGTAACTGCCTTTTGCGGTTCAAGATCTACCAAAGATAATTCAGTTTCACCGTAACCAACAAAGATTGGACTAAAACGTGTATTGGAATCATCGTAGAGATGTAATTGACCGCCGGTAAGTCGCACTATGTCATCACCCTTGTTTTCAGCAGTTACTTGTATTTGGAAATATGTGTGAGTAGGCTTTTCATTAGATGCCTCAATTAAACCCCTATCAATTTCACCTTTTTCAGCTATTTTGAATTCCTTAGTCTTTCCAAGAAAATCAAAATTTGCGACATATTGTACATCAAACATTACATCACCTACTTGAACAGGTTCACCAAAAGAAGAGACTTTGACATCAGTCAAAACTTCACCAGAGTAAAAATAAAATGAAATGCCGATTAGTGTAAAGATTGCTGCAATTACGATGATTCCGCCGACTCTAACCAATTTAATTTGTATTAGATTATTCGACTATAACTGTACCTTCCATCCATGGATGGACCATACAGAAGTAAGGATAAGTTCCTGCATCATCTAATGTTACATCAAAGCTTGCATTTGCCATGATTAATGAGGTGTCAAATACACCATCTGGACCGTTTGCTGCAGTACCACTTGTTGATGTGTGTGGAGCCATGTCAGTGTTTGAAAAAGTTACAGTTCCACCTGCAGAAATTGTTGCAGTTGATGGAGAATAACATTCAGGTTCACATCCAGGTGCGCCAGAACCTTCTACAGGTTCTATAGTTACAGCCATTGGGGCTTTAGCTGCTGCAGCTGCTGCTTTGTCTGCTGCGGCTTTGTCTGCTGCGGCTTTGTCTGCTGCGGCTTTGTCTGCTGCGGCTTTGTCTGCGGCCATCATTGCTTCATGTTCTTTTGAATCTTCAGAATGACCCATAGAACTCATATCATGTCCACCAGATTTGTAACCTTCACCGAAAATCATAATTTTTTGTGAGTTTGCCATAAAATCAATTGTTAATCTTTTTCCTACTTGAGTAAATTCAACTTCTTCACCATCGACAGTTACAAAGTATGTTCCATCGTCAAATGGAGTAACTGAATCAGAAGTTAGTGTAATGGTTAGTTGTCCATCTAATCTAGAATCCATCATAATTTTTACTGCGTTATGATTTTCATCTGAAGAAACAGAATCAACTATACCTCCACGAATGGTGTATTTCAAATTGTCACTTGATGATGTTTGAGGTGCTGCTTGAGGAGTTGGTGGTGGAGAATATGTTTGAGTTGGTGGTGGAGAATATGTTTGAGTTGGAGTCGAGTCGGTTGATTGGGTAAAAGTGCCATCGGTTTGTAGAACAGTAGCCATAATGACAATCATAGCAGCTACAAATGCAACTGTAAATATTACTCCAAATTTATCTACGCCAGCCATATTCTTGCATTTTACAGGTATTTTAAATATCTAATGCTTTTGTCCGATCTAGATTTATTTGCGGAATTTACTCAGTCAGAGTATGGCAGATGTAGATTCCAGCAAAAAGGTCTATCTCTTTCTTCATGGAAGAATGGATCTAAATGAAAAAGCAATGGATGCATTAGCAAGTAATGGTTTTCAAAAAGAAAACGTAGTGATGGCAGACCCAAAACAAGCAGGAGAAGTCGGGGACTATATGGCAATGCTTTGGATGCCTCCAAATCCAGACCATATCAAAGTTCAACAAATCACAGCAGTCGAAGCATGTGAACCTGATGGAATGATTGGTGTCTGGAAAGGCGTTTCAAAAGATGATCTTTTTGAAATTAAACTAGAATAGATTACAAATCGCTAACAATTCCAGAAATGAATGATTCGTATTCATCATCATTGAATTCGATAATTTCAAATTTATTTTCTTTTTTTGCTTTATAGATGGATTCTAAATGGTAACAAGGAGTTTTATTTTTAATCATACCAAAATAATAACCAGAACAAGAACAAAATTTTGAATTAGGATCAATCCAATGTTCTTTAGCCTTACCAACAACTGTCCAAATTTCTCTTTTACTTGGATTAAACAGATGTAGTTTTACTCGTCTTTCATCAAGTATCGAGTCTATTCGTTCTTGTTTTGTAGACATAAGGAATTAATCTAAGACAAGTGTATAATCTTGATGGTAACTACGAGAATAATTGATTCCGAACCGGCATTGATTGTAGAAGAGAAGAGAAAAAATTTAGTTATATCCGATCTCCATATTGGATTTGAACATAAATTTTCATCAAATAAAAATACGGTTAGAAAGAATTCATCAATAAATGAAATTATTTCAAATGTTACAAAAATCATTAAAAAAGAAAATCCAGATACATTAATTCTATTAGGAGATGTAAAATCAAGTATACAATCTATAACAAATTCAGAATGGAAAGATGTTCCATATTTTTTTGAAGAGGTAAAAAGTTCATTAGAAGTAATTTTGATTCCAGGAAATCACGATTCAAATATCGATAAATTAATTCCAAGTGATGTTACGGTTATCAGTTCAAAAGGAATGATTATTGACGATGTTTTATTGACACATGGCCATACAATGCCATCGAAAAATTATTCAAGTGTCAATAACATAATCATGGGACATATTCATCCCGTTTATTTTGATAAGAATTCATTACTCAATGGAGAAAGAATTTGGATTTCGATTAAAACAGATAAATCAAAAATTTTCTCATCCACAAGAGGAGAACTTAACATCACAATAGTTCCTTCATTTAATCCATACTTTTACGCTACTGAAAAAAAATATTATAAAAAATCAATTTCCCCAATAGTTGAAAAAATTAAAGATTCTACAATGGCTAAAATTTTGACATTAGATGGTACAATAATCGGGAATGAATCGATAATCAATCAGGTTTTATGAGTAGATTTTTCGGAATATTATTCAAGAACGTCGTATGGTTCGATAGGATCTTTTGTAGTCTCGTTGTTTTGTAACCACTCTAAAGTTTTCACAAAAGAATCAGCCAACTCAATTGTAGTAAGTACCGGAATTCCCAATTCCAGAGCTTTTCTTCTAATTTGATATTCGTCATCCAGCATTCCAACATATTTTTCCAAAGATAGGGTGCTTGGAATGTTTATGATGAAATCAATTTTCTTCTCATAAAGCAGATCAGAGATGTTTGGTTTACGTTCTGGCTCTGAAATTTTATGTACAATTTCAATATCTCCAACTTTTTCTTCAAAGAATTCAGCGGTATGTTCTGTTGCCAATATCTTAAATCCCAGTTGTTTAAGTTTGGCAATTGAAGGTAATAGTTTTTCTTTATTTTGAGAACCTCCAGCAGTAACTAAAGCAGTTCCTTTATCAGGCAAATTGTAACCAACAGATGTCAAACCTTTTGATAATGCATCATAGAAACTATTTCCAAAACATGCAGCCTCACCTGTAGATTGCATCTCTACACCCAGTGCAATATCAGCACCATCTAATTGCATAAATGAAAATTGTGGAACTTTAATTCCATAATTGTGAATTTTTTGCCATTTATTTTCTGGTATATGAGGAAGGGGCTTATCTAAAATTGCTTTAGATGCAAGTGCAATGAGATTTGTTTTTACTAGTTTTGATACAAAAGGCATTGAACGAGATGCACGTATGTTAAGCTCAATGACGTAGACATGATCATTATTAATAAGAAATTGTAAATTAAATGGACCTTTGACATTAAATGTTAATGCAATTTTTTTTGTGTAATCATTAATGGTTTCAATTATTTTATTATTAAGACGCCATGGGGGAATACACATCATTGCATCTCCAGAATGAACTCCAGCAGAATCAATATGTTCTACGATTGCACCAATAACTACTTCCTTCCCATTACTAATTCCATCAACATCCACTTCAAGCGAATCTAACATGAATTTTGATATTACAACAGGATGATCCGGAGAAACATCAGTTGCCTCTTTAACATAAGTTTTAAGCTCATCTTGAGACCAAACAACTTTCATTGCAGCTCCAGACAAAACATACGAAGGTCTAACAATTACAGGAAAGCCTACATCTTGGGCAAAGGTTCTCGCTTCAATTAGATTTGAAAACGCTTGCCATTTTGGCTGCTGGATATGAAGTTTATCCAATTCTGCACTAAACTTTGAACGGTCTTCAGCTCTGTCAACATCAATTGCACTTGTACCCATGATATTGATTCCACGTTGTGCAAGACCAGGGGTCAGATTATTCGCTGTCTGCCCACCAACACAGGTGATTACTCCTTTAGGATTTTCAAATTCAGCAATATCAAGTAGTCTCTCTTGAGTTAGTTCTTCAAAGTATAATCGTGTGCAAATATCATAATCAGTAGATACAGTTTCAGGATTACAATTTACAACAGAGATATTTTTTTCGCCATTTTCTTGAAGACCCCATACCATATTCACAGTTCCCCAATCAAATTCAACACTACTCCCAATTCTATAGGGGCCGGCACCAACTACAACTATTCCTTTTTCATCAGAAGAGACTTCGATATCATTAGAATTTCCACCATAAGTTAGATAAAGATAATTTGTGACGGCAGGCCATTCAGCAGCCAAAGTATCAATTTGTTTTACAGCAGGAATAATTCCAAAGTTTTTTCGAATCTCACGTATCTCATCAGGAGTTTTTTCTTTTACACGTGCAATTTGATTATCAGAAAATCCCATCTTTTTTGAGACTCTCATTACAGATTCATTTAGTTCGGATTCTTTGAGTTTTGATTCAGTGCTTACAATGTTTTGAATTTTCTCAATAAACCAAGGATCAATTGCAGATAACTCATATATTCTGTCAACAGTTATTCCCATCTTTAATGCGATTGCTACATTATACAGTATTTGATCATCATGGTGTGAAAGTTTGTATTCAAGTTCTTCTTCGGAAATCTTTTCACCATTTGAACGATTTAAAACTAATCCATCATTTCCTATGTCAAGCATTCGAATTGCTTTTTGTAAAGATTCTTCAAAGGTTCTTCCAACAGCCATTACTTCACCAACAGATTTCATCGTTACGCCTAATTTACGATTAGCAAGTTCAAATTTTGAGAAATCCCATCTAGGATGTTTACAAACAATATAATCAAGTGATGGCTCAAAGCATGCAGTTGTGCTTTTTGTAATTCTATTTACTAGTTCAGACAAATTATATCCTAATCCAATCTTTGCAGACATGTATGCTAGGGGATAACCAGTTGCCTTACTAGCAAGAGCTGATGAACGTGAAAGACGAGGATTAATCTCAATTGCAACATATCTATCAGAGTCAGCATCCAATGCATACTGAATATTACATTCACCGACAATTCCAACATGTTTTGTAGCACGTAATGCTGCGGTACGTAACATGTGGTATTCATTATTATTAATTGTCTGAGAGGGGGCAACAACGATATTGTCACCAGTATGAACTTTCATAGAAAGGACATTTTCCATGTTACAAACAATTACATTATTTCCATCATAGTCTTGCATAACCTCATACTCAATTTGCTTCCAATGTCCAATGTATTCTTCAACCAAAACTTGACCTACAAGACTTGCCTTAATTCCACGTTCTACAATTTCATGCAGCTCAATTTCATTATGAGCGATTCCGCCACCTCGACCACCAAGAGTGTATGCAACTCGAACTATTACAGGATATGATAAGTCTTCAGCAGTCTTTTTTGCATCCTCAAAATTTGTGACGGTTCTACTTTTCAGCACAGGAACACCTGCTTCTTTCATTGAATCTTTGAAAAGCTGTCTATCTTCCGTATTTTTGATTCCTTCTACTTGAGTTCCAAGTACCTTAACATCGTATTTTTTTAAAATTCCCGCATCCTCTAACTTTACACCACAATTTAATGCGGTTTGACCACCATACGCCAACATTACGCCATCTGGTCTTTCTTTTTCAATAATAGATTCCACATAATCGGGAGTTACAGGTAAAAGGTAAACTTGATCTGCAAATCGGGTATCAGTTTGAATTGTAGCGATATTTGGATTGATAAGTACACTTTTGATTCCATCTTCATGTATTGCTTTCAGACATTGACTTCCCGAATAATCAAATTCTCCGGCTTCACCAATTTTTATTGCACCACTTCCAAGTACAAGAATTTTCTTTAGGGATTCATTTTTTGGCATTTTTTATTTCTCCATTAATTTTTTTAATTCGTCAAAAACATACTTACAATCAAAAGGACCAGGTGCAGCTTCAGGATGAAATTGTACAGCTATGCAGTTTTTAGTTTTATGTTTTATACCCTCAACTGTTTTGTCATCAGCATTTGAAAACCATAATTTGAAATCAGAGTTTTCTAAAGATTCAGGTTTTATCCCATAACCATGATTT